>JAKOGY010000100.1 GCA_028658405.1 Dolichospermum sp. ST_sed8
TGGGGCGATAGCGAAGCGCTGCTGCAAGCAGTTCGCACCTGAAAACCTTACACTGTATCTGTTTACATTATTTCACCCAACCATTACTAGGGATTACTGGGGCGATAGCGAAGCGCTGCTGCAAGCAGTTCGCTGCTATCGTGTAAATAAGAGAAGACAATAGAACCATCACAGATACACCTGGAAACATTCACCTCACCTGAGAATTATTACCAGAACTAAATCAAATCCTAGAATAAATAGCTTACGTGCTGGTAGTATAATATTAAATCGTCAACAAATTAATATACTTGAAATAGAATCATGACCACAGATGCAGAATATCAAACAAGAATTACTACTTATAATTGGGATGATTTAGTAAAATTATGGTCAGAAATTAAAACAAAAAAGACCTCAAATTTTTGGGATGCAGGTAAAGCATTAGAATATTTGGTATTACGTGCATTTCAACTTGATGATGCTGACATAGCTTGGCCAGAAACCGTTAAAATTCAAGGTAAAATAGTAGAACAAATTGATGGCGTAGTCTATGCAGATAGCCTAGCTTGTCTGATAGAATGTAAAGATACCAGCGAGGAAGTTAATATTGAACCCATAGCCAAACTCAGAAATCAATTATTGCGAAGACCAGCAACAGCTATTGGTAGTGTGTTTAGTCGCAGTGGATTTACAGAAGCTACAGTAACATTAACTGGGTTTGTAGCACCTCAAACCATTCTATTGTGGGGAGGAGAAGAAATTGAATATTCATTAAAAAATAAATCTATATGCAAATTTCTCGTCAAAAAATATCGTGTTTGTGTTCATAAAGGTATCCCAAATTACGACATTATAATCTAATAATTACAGCATTGTCAAGGAGGTTTTTCATGAAACTAGCATACATTCTCACAGAAAGTGATAAGGACATAGAAATTCTACAGAAATTATTACCAAAAAAATTAACTCAAGATATTCAATTTATAGCTGGTGGAAGTTCTTACCGAGCGCGTTCTTTAGCTACTTCATTACTTGCTACTAGAAAAACACCAGTTGCTCTTGTCATAGATGCAGATACAAATAACGAATCGCAAATATTTGAAAAGAAAGATTTAATTAATTATGTATTAAGTCAAGCATCATCTGGTATTCCTTTTCAAGTTTCTCTAGCAGTTCCCGAAATAGAATCCGTATTTTTACAAGATAAATCATTAATTGAAAAAATAGCAAAACGTCAATTTAATGATTTAGAATGGCAATTAGCTCAAAGCAAACCTAAAGAATTTTTAGAGACAGTCTTAGATAATAAACAATCTCTCAATGACAAAATACTTGGAAATCTAAATGATGATGAAATTAAAATATTGCAACAACATCCATTAATACAAGAAATCAAAGGTTTCTTGTTATCAATTATTGAGTCTTCTGTTGCTATTAATTAATCTAACTGGATATAGAATTTCTATTCACCTAATAACGCAGTTATTACAACCCGAAAACCCTGTATCTGTTCACATCATCTCACTCAACCATCACCAGCGATCGCTCTAGCAATCGCTGTCCAAAAAACCTGTATCTGTTCACATCATCTCACCCAAGCATTACTAGGGATTACTAGAGCGATAGCGAAGCGCTGCTGCAAGCAGATCATGTAAATATTCACCTCACCTGAGAATTATCGGTGCGTAGTTTATATTTGTTTAAAATTGCTTTTTTTTCACAAACCTCTTGACTTAACTCAGGTGATATGTGTTATAATGATCGAGTTAATATTTTTCGGGGTTATAGCGCAGTTGGTAGCGCACCTCAATGGCATTGAGGGGGTCAGCGGTTCGAATCCGCTTAGCTCCATTAGACTACACTATTTTAAATTATACTGCTGAAGGCCTATTTAAAAGACATCAGAGCAACTTGTGGAAATTTACGGACATAAGTTAATTTAAGCCTTCATATTTATCAAACTATTCCCACTAACCCTAATGTAAAAAATAACACTTGATACGAAGTGCCTTTTTATCAATTCCAGGGTTTTTATCGTTAGAAGAAAGCTAACCCATTGCACTTATTTTTTATTGATGAAGATACCAAAAACTTGATAAGATATTGGCAATCTAGCTGGTAAGTTTAAAAAAATGCCAAGCATAAACGTTGAAGTTCAATTATCTTCAGAACAACTGTTTCAAGCTGTTGAACAATTAACCAAACCAAATTTAGAGCAGTTTCTCGCTCAACTTGTAATTTTACATACTCACAAAAAAGCAGCCTCTTTGTTCAAGAATGAAGCGAAATTATTTTTGAAGACACATGAAAATATTATTATAGATAATAATAATTATGAAAAATTGATAGATAATAGAGAAGTAGAAACATTAACAAAAGAAGAATATCAAGCATTATTATATCTGGGGGAACAAATAGATAAACTACAAGCACAACGAATAGAATATATGGCAGAATTGGCAAAAATACATGGCATTTCCTTAACTAAACTTATGGAAAAGCTAGGACTTGAGTAGAGATAAAATTGGTAATTGGTAATTGGTAATTGGCAGATGTAGCGATAGCGAAGCGCGACCTAGGAATTGCCTGTATATTTCATCTTACATTGGATATATGACTAAAGAATTTTATGGTAACTAAAAAACCGCAATGGTTTGAAACCGCTTTACAAATTAAAGGTTCAGTCATTGCTGCAATTTATAAACGGGTACTTTTCTTTGGGGCTTTTGGGGTATTTATTTCTATACTATATCATTTTCAAGTCCCCGTTTCCCAACCTAGTTTAAGCACTGTGATTCCCAGCATCGTTTTAGGTTTATTATTAGTATTTCGCACTAATACAGCTTATGATCGCTTTTGGGAAGGGAGAAAATGCTGGGGGACAATAGTCAATACTATCCGTAATTTAGCCCGACAAATTTGGATATCTATTGATGAAAAAGAACCAGAAGATAAAGATCATAAAATTGATGCTTTAAACTTACTTCTTGCGTTCGCAGTATCTACAAAATTACATTTACGAGGTGAACCTATAAATAGTGATTTAGAAGCACTAATGCCCACTTACAAATATATTAATTTAACGATTATCAATAATCCTCCTTTAGAGGTGGCTTTTTGGATTACTAATTATTTGCAACAGCAGTATAAACGTAATTGCATCAACAGTTATCAATTCGTAGCCATGCAAGAATTATTAAATATATTGGTAGATAATTTAGGTGCTTGTGAAAGAATTTTAAAAACACCCATGCCTCTAGCTTATGCTATTCATCTCAAACAATTATTGTTACTATATTGCTTCCTCTTACCATTTCAAATAGTAGGGAATCTTCATTGGTGGACAGGGTTAATTTCTGCCTTAGTTAGCTTTACTTTGTTAGGTATTGAAGCCATTGGTTTAGAAATTGAAAACCCCTTTGGTTATGATGAAAATGACCTACCTCTAGACGCAATTTGTACAAATATGAAACGGAATATTGATGACTTAATCAGCTTAACTCCTACTGTGAATAAATTCTGAATTTTCCCAATCATAGGTAATTCAAAATCTCATCTTAACTGTGCGAAATAGAAGCTATAAATGGGGAAATTGCCTCAACAAATGCCTGAGTATATTCATAAGGCATAACATTTTTACCAATGATTTTTACTCCTTGACTTTGAGGTAAGCAACTCAGATAATATGCTAATCTTTCATCAGTCGTTTCTGTTTTACTTTCTTTACTAATACCGCGAGCTTTTTCTCCCACAACTAATAATGTTCGCTGGGAAATAGAGGCAATATCACTACTGTAATCTCTTTGCCAAAATCTCGCTAAAAAAGCAAATACCGCATAACGTCCATTCATATTTTTAGCATCTGCCATAAGAGTATTTAGCCATTCATCATCAACATTTTCACTCATAGCAAATAATTTTTCAGATGAAAAAGAATATAAAAATTTGCGCGTTCGAGCGTAGCGGAAAAAAGCATTACCTATGGGAGATGTAAAAATACTCCAAAGTAAGTTTTGTTGCCATTTGGGGGCGTTTTTAGTAATAACTGGACGAGATGTAGGATCAGATAATACTAACCCAGCAATTAAATCTTGTTCCAGTTTAACTAATTCAATGGCAACTGGTAACAAAGCTCCTTGCACTACGATAATAACGGGTTGTTTAACTACGTTTTGTAGGAAGTATTGTAACTGTTTTGCCCAGTTAATTGGTGTATGTGCTAAAGCTGGCATATCACTTTCACCACATCCCAATAAGTCGGGATTATAAATAGAATTTTGGTGATTTTTATCATACCATTCGCGGCAAAATCGCTGCCAAAACTGTCTTGATAAGCCGACACCAATGGGATGAATTAAAAGTAAAGGAATGCCCGTTACTGGAGAATTAAAAGGTTGCTGAATTTCGTAAGCACAGCGGTAATTCTGCCAAATATAATACTGGGTTGGAGATGCTGTTGTGTTGTTCATGGTAGATGATGACATGATGAATATTTTGAATTGTAGCTAAAAAATTATGCGAGGATGAATAAATTGATATCCTGCATCTTTCAATTTCTGATTCGATACCCAGGCATTATATGGACGGATATTTTTATTATCTGCATCCCAAATAACATTAGGTAAATTATTTTTTGTCATCATATTATCAAGTAATTCTTTATTTGTGAGATGACTATCATCCACAAGATTATAAATACCTTGTAAACGATGCTCACGAGCAAATTCTATCGTGCCAACAATATCATCAAGATGAATCCAATTGGTAGTATCTTCTCCATTACCAGGACGAGTTGTTCCTGCGGCTCTACTAAATATTTTTTTCAGTTCTCTACCTGGTCCATAAATACCTCCTAAACGTAAAATGCAAACGCGGGTATTGTCATTATTTGCTGATAATAATATATCCTCTGCTTTTCGCAGTAGTTGAGAATTGCGATTAGCTGGTGCTGGTGGGCTTTCTTCGTCTACCCATACACCATTTCTATCTCCATAAATTGAATAACTACCTGTATATATTACTTGGTGAATATGAGGAAATTGGGGTAAAAGAGAAACTAAAGTTTTCGCAGTTTCTACATAAGTTTCTTCATAAGCTTCTGCACTTTTTGCCCCTACACTTAATAAAATAATTTCTTGATTTTTTAATACAGTTTTCAACTTTTCTATGTCATTCCCTGAAGTAACGATGACCTTTTGTGCCACTGTTTCTAAAGTAGGTATCCGTTCTGGGTTAGTAGTAGTCGCAGTCAGCATAAAATTACTATTTGACTGCCAATATTTGCTAACTGCATAACCTACATAACCACAGCCAATAATTGCAATGTTCATGATCATTAATAGAACTAAAATAAATTATTTTTAACAATTACCAATCAATAATGAATATTACAGGAATCTAGAAGTTTTTGACTAATAAGTATTAGTTTTACTCTTTATTTTCTGCTTATTCAAATATATAACGTTAGAGGATGTTTGATAGCTTGCGTAGCGTTAGCCATAAAGTTATCTTGTCGGTATCAAAAGTTTTAGATCCCTCTAAATCTCCCTTAAAAAGAGAGACTTTGATGACCGTTTCCCCTTTTTCAAGGGGGGTTAGGGGGGTTAGGGGGGATCTAAAAGTGCCTAAAGTCACAGCGAAACACTTGATGGCTACGCCACGCTATGCCTTCGGCACACTTCGTGAACGCTATCAAACACTCTCTTAGGAGGAAACCACATTGATCATTAAATTTTGTGAATATAGCATCCTTTTTTGTCTGTAAACTTGCCTTATGCAGTTAAACCGCAGGAGGTAGATTGTCTCACATATCATGGAGTATGGCTATATTATTAATTTTAGTGGCTATAACTATGTTAATCACTAGTAATCTAATTAGCAAGAAATATTACTAAGTTTTTTTATATTATAAGTAATTTTAACTTGCTTTTTAGTTGTTGGAATTGTTTTTAGGTATGAATTATACCATCAGGCATGATGGCTCCAGCTAATTTAGCCCCAATTAATTTTACCAGTAAGCGATCGCCTGAACGAATTCTCGCCCCTGTCAAATTAGCACCACGCAAGTCAGCACCGCTAAGATCCGCACCAATCAAATTTGCCGAGCGTAAATTGGCATCTCTTAAATCTGCTAACAGTAAGTTAGCTCTAAATAAATTAGCTTCTGACAAATCCGCACCTCTAAGAATCACCTTGTGCATAAAAGTATCACTGAGATTAGAACCGCTTAAATTTGCATAACTCAAATTTCTGCCTGATAAATCCCGGTTACTCAAATTAGCACGACTAAAATCTTTACCGCTTAAATCTGAATTTGGCTGTGGTTGTTGATAGGTTCTTTGTGGTGAAGAATATGTAGATGATGGTTTATCTGCTTGAGGTGCTGGAGAATAAGAGCGAGTAGGCTGGTTGTCTCGGAAAGAGCGCAATTGATCACGAGCTTCATTAAATAATTTCAGTTTCTCATGTGCTTTGTGTTGTAAGCGCGGATTATCTTTGGGGAGGCGGTCCGGGTGCCAAACAAACACCAAATCTTTATAAGCTTGGTTTATCTGTTCGAGTGTGGCCCCTGGCTCTAATTCTAAGATTCTGTAGTACCTCTCCAGTTCGCTGCTCGTCATGGTGTATTGGTGAATATTAATTAATTTTTGAACAAATGATGAGTTATGCGGTTATTTTTTCAGTATAGCCATTGATTGCTACTGCTATCTGCATTAAACATAAATTTAGCAATAGCAACATTAAGAATAATCATCAAATCCGTGCTTTTTGCGAGAGATAAATCTGATAATTTACGGGCAAATTTACCATAAGATGTTAATTAGGCGTTTTGCGCTTTTCTCAGAATCGAGCAGTAATTTAAGCAGCTTGTTCTTGTGAAAGAAATTCTAGGCTAAAATGTAATAGTTAATTTGTTACAAATCTGCCCAAATTACCATATTCTGTAAGCTCTGGTATGAGTTAACTTATTTTTTAAGCTGACTTTCTATGTCCTACTACCCTCAGATTAAGCAATTTTTTCTCGGTAAATCCTTACCAACCAGCGCCCATAGCGAAGAGCGACTGAGTAAAGCAGCAGCCTTGTCTGTTCTTTCTTCCGACGCGCTTTCCTCGGTAGCTTATGCGACAGAAGAGATCTTACTAGTTTTAGTAGCAGCAGGAAGTGGCGCTCTGGGCTTGTCTGTTGCCTATTGCGATCGCAATTATTGCCCTCCTGGGCATAGTAGTCCTTTCCTATCGTCAAACCATTCGTGCTTATCCCAAAGGCGGTGGTTCTTACATTGTTGCTAGAGAAAATCTAGGTCTGTATCCAGGACTGGTGGCTGGTGGTTCGCTGATGATTGACTATATTTTAACTGTTACCGTCAGTATATCTGCGGGTACAGCAGCTTTAACATCAGCAATTCCTGCACTCCAATCTCACACAGTTATTTTGTGTTTGATTTTCATTTTCTTATTAATGCTCGCAAATCTTAGAGGTGTTAAGGAATCAGCCCAGATATTCATGGTTCCTACCTACGCCTTTATTGTGAGTATTTTTCTATTAATTGCCATTGGGTTGTTTAAATATAGCACTGGGCAAGTTCCCACAGCCTATCCTTCCCTTCCTGCTACCGAAAGCATCAGTTTATTCTTCATCTTACGGGCTTTTTCCGCCGGATGTACAGCACTGACGGGAGTTGAAGCAATATCTGATGGGGTATTAGCTTTTAAAGCCCCAGAATGGAAAAATGCTCGCCTCACTTTGTTGTATTTGGGAGTAATTTTGGGATTTATGTTTGTGGGTATTACTTACTTAGCAAATATTTATCATATTGTTCCCGAAGCTGGACAAACAGTAGTTTCTCTATTGGGGAGAGTAATTTTAGGGACAGGGCCTGTTTACTATTTCTTGCAAATAGTTACCTTGTTAGTTTTGATGTTAGCTGCTAATACCAGTTATGCGGATTTTCCGCGACTCTGTTATTTTCTAGCAAGAGATGGATTTTTACCCCGCCAATTATCCCTATTGGGCGATCGCTTAGTTTACTCTAATGGTATTATTCTCCTCAGTAGTTGTGCCGGAATTTTAGCCATTATTTTCAAAGGTGAAGTTAACGCCATTATCCCTCTTTACGCGGTTGGTGTATTTACTTCCTTTACCCTCTCCCAAGCTGGTATGGTTCGTCATTGGTATCAAGGACAAACCAGCAATTGGCGTGCAAGCGCAATCATGAATGGTCTAGGAGCAGTTGCTACCCTTGTAGTATTGATTGTAATCATTTCTACTAAGTTCCTATTAGGTGCTTGGTTGGTAGTCGTAGCAATTCCCTTAGTAGTAGTTTTATTTTCCGCTATTCAACAACATTATCAATATGTAGCTCAACGTTTGAGTATTCAGGATTTAGCACCCCGAAGTTATATCTCCCTTCCCAAACCAGCCGTAATTACCCATCCTGCGGTAGTTGTGGTAGGACATTTAAACAGAGGAACAGTAGAAGCGTTGGACTATGCGCGGACAATTGCTGGTGAAATTGTGGCTGTTCACGTAGATATTGGTTCTACAGACAGGGAAAAACTCCGAGAAAAATGGCAAAATCTCCAATCAGATATTCCTTTGGAAATTATTGACTCTCCTTATCGTTCCGTAATTGACCCAATTGTAGATTTTGTTGGTCAGTTCCAAAAAGATCACCCAGGTGTATTTACAACTATCATTATTCCCGTTTTTGTGCCTCGAAATTGGTGGGATAGTATTTTACATAATCAAACAACTTTGTTTTTAAAGAATGCTTTACGAGCCAATAAAAGTCGCATTGTCACAACTGTTAGATATTATTTGTAAGGTAATTAATCATTCAGTGTAAGCGCATCTCAAACTCTATTAACAGGTGGATTCTAGCTCATAGGAAAAATTAGGAAGAGCCGCACACAGATTTAATTCCCCCCAGTCGTTTTAGTTACTTGAGGATCTAAAATAATCCGTACCCCAGTTATATCTACATGATAACTCCATGATTGGCTTTTGACTTTGACAATTACTTCCCAACCTTTAACAGGATCAAATATTTGAGCGCAAACTTCACCGAAGTTAAATACACAGGAATTACTAAAAGTTTTCTGAGTTGATTGTATAATTTTCAAAGAACTTATCGCTAAACCAGAGCGTCTAGAAGCATCACTCAAAACCAGATTAGCGATTTTGTTCGGTAATTGATTACTGCTAATTTTCGGATCTAACAGAATTTGTGAACTAGATTTATTAACATGATAAGTCCAAGATTGTTCTTTTACTTGGACAACTACAATCCAACCGGGAATAGGATTATATTCCCTTGTACAAACTTCTCCAAATCTAAAAATACAGGGATTACTAAAATTGGCAGATGTAACTTGAGTAATTTGCAAATCAGAAATTTTCACCCCAGAAACTCCAGAAGCATCTCTTAACACCGCTTGAGAAATAGATTTAGGTAAAGTATTTTGGTTTAACTGTGACTGTTCTGGATTTTTAGCATTTGCAGATGTACTATTTTCAGTTACACCTAAACTACAACCTAATAAGCTTGTGATCATGAAAACCAAAACAAAGATTTGCGGAAAACTGCGATTAATGTACATTTGAGAAAATAGCCTAGTTATTAATTTCATAGAAATCTAAATTAACAATTGAATGATTTATTTTCCAAGAGGTTATTTGATAGCGAAGCGTGGCGTAGCCATAAAGTGTTTTGCTGTGACTGTAGGCACTTTTAGATCCCCCCTAACCCCCCTTAAAAAGGGGGGAACGGTCATCAAAGTCTCCCTTTTTAAGGGAGATTTAGAGGGATCTAAAACTTTTGATACATACAAGAGGACTTTTTAAACATCTTCTAAATTCTAAATTCTAAATTCTAAATTCTTATATTCTTCCCATTGCCAAAAGTGCTGTTCCATAAGCTGCTTCTGTATTAATTGATGAAAGAATTGGTAATTTTAAACAACGTTGACGAATAGCCGTCCAAGCAGGATTAGCCGCACCACCGCCTGCTGTATAAATATGAGTCAATGGATCTGCACCTAATTTTTGCAATAATTCATATCCCCGTGTTTCTATTCTAGCCATACTTTCTAATAAACCATGCAGAAATTCTTTATTGTCATCTGGACGGGGTTCTAGTCTTGGTAATAATTGGGGATCATTGATCGGAAAGCGATCGCCTGGTTTTAATAATGGATAATAATCTAAATCACTGGCTTGAGTTGGATCAATTTCCGCACTTAACCTCACCAACTCGACATCACTAAAAAAATGCTTTAAAACAGCACCACCTGTATTAGAAGCACCTCCAGTCAACCACAAATCTCCTAAACGATGGCTATAGATTCCATATCGCGCATCTTCGATTCTCCGACGACTTAAAAGCTTTAGTACCAAAGTCGAACCCAGAGAAGTTACCGCTTCCCCCGGAAATTTAGCTCCACTGGCTAGAAAAGCCGCAATACTGTCTGTTGTGCCTGCAACCACCAAACAATCGCCTTTAAAGCCAAATTCAGCCACAATCTGGGGACATAATTCACCAATAGCCGTTCCTGGTGCTAAGACTTGCGGTAACTGGAGGGGAATTTGTAACTGTTCCAACCATTCGGGATATTGCAATTTTTCCACGTCATAACCTAGTTTTAACGCATTGTGGTAATCGCTAATACCTAACTTTCCATGCAAAAGAAATCCCAGCCAATCGGCTTGATGCAATAAATATCTAGCTTTTGCAAAAGAAGGTAATTCCTGCATCCAGAGGAGTTTCGCTAGACTAGACGTAGCACTTAACACGGTATGATTAGGTGGTGCAATCTGGCTTAAGCGTCCTAAAGCTGTTATACCCCGACCATCGTTGTACAATAGCGGCGCGTCTACTGGCTCTCCAGCTTCATCAGTTAGTAAAATAGTGGAAGAAGTCCCATTAATCGCGATCGCCCCTATTTCTCGCCTTAACACCCCCGGAATTTGCCCTAAAAGACTCCATAGCGCCTCTCGCCAACATTTAACCCAATCCATAGTCCCAGTCTGCCAACAATGACGCATTTCGGACAGAATTGCACCTTCTTCATCAATTACCACACCCCTTGCGCCAGAAGTGCCAAAGTCAATACCAAAGGATAAATTCATAGGGAATAGGGAATTGGGAATTGGGAATAGGGAATTGGGAATTGGGAATTGGGAATTGGTGGAAGGAAGATATTTTCCACTGACTAATGACTAATGACTAATGACCACTGACAACTGACAAATTTACAGTTTTTGTTGCATCTTGTAACAAGATGTTTCCTAATCCTGCTAAAACAGGGAAAAGTAATAGACAGAGTGTTGAAAATCAAGTTTACCTTAGGAGGATTTCCATCATGCCTATCTCAGATACTCAAGTTTACATTGCTTTAGTTGTGGCTCTAATTCCAGGAATTCTAGCTTGGCGGTTAGCTACAGAACTATACAAATAACACCGATGTAACTCTGTTACAGGTGATCAATCCTAGTATGAGTAAGTGCGATTTCCAAATGCTTGTGGTTATAAGCTATGGGAATTTTGGAAATTGCACCTTACCTTACCAGTACAATACGGCGTAAGTTAATGAACCATTCCGAATCTGTGAAAAGCTTATGCTGTATTCATTCTAAATTCTAAATTCTAAATTCTAAATTCTTAATTCCGCCCTACGGTACTAGGTAATATTTTATTCATCTTCATATTTGTATAAATTTCCCAAAAATGGAGTAATATAGCAGCTAAATTAAGCCGCAATTAGCACCTGTTTGCTTTTGACGGTCATTACCGTAAGTTATGCAAGCCTTTTGTTAGCACCATGAATGCGTTTCAACCCTCTAAACCTCCTATACAACCTGTAGAACAACGCCGAACTGTACCAAGACCTAAACGGCATTTACGCCAACGCGCTTATCAGGTAATGGCACTGGAAACCACAGCTAAAGTAGCAGTCAATATAGTTATTAGCACAGCAGCGGTATCTGCTTTAGTACAATTATTGCCTTATCATTGGTCACAACAGGATAAGTTACGAACAGTGCGTACCGAAGTAAAAGTTATGGAAGGGCGTGTGCAAAATTTGCAGACAGAATTTAGCCGCAACTTTGATCCTGGGGAAGCTAAAAGTATTATGCAACAAAAATCATTCCGCTTTGACCCTAATCAGCGTCCAGTTATATTAATGAATCAAGATCAGACTGTAACGGAACAATCTAATTCAGTACCATAAAAGTGCAGACAAGGTATTTAATCATCACAGTTATCAGGGTAACTACTGATGATGCCAATTTATATTTCAGTAACGAAATTCAAATTTTCGAGTCAGTTTTACTGATGACTTCTAAAATTCTGAATTTTCCATTTTAGCTATCTACCAAATTAATCTTCAAAAAATAGCAACTCATTTAACCAGTTTTCGAGTTGTAAACGTAAGCGATAACCGGAAACATCTTGATGATTTAAAGATGGTAGTTCTGCCAATGCGCGACGATAATCCGCGATCGCACAATTCCAATCACCCCAGAGATGATAAGTCCGTCCCCGTTCAGCCCAAATATTTCCTTTGAGTTGACCAAACAGCATCGCAATTTCTAAATTTTCAATGGCTTCCCCATACTCTCCCAAGTCACGTAAAGTAATACTGCGATTAATCCAAGCTCGAACATGATGGGGATTTAGGTCTAATGCTTGTTCATAATCAGCTAATGCGGCTGTTAACTCACCACAAGCGGCGTAATAATTAGCCCGATTATTGTAAGCACTAGCTAATTTAGAATTTAAGTCTAAGGCTTTGTTATAATCACAGATGGCTTTTTGGCTGTCACCACTTTGAAAATAAATTAGCCCCCGGTTATTGTAATCAGCAGCATTTTCGGGATGATGATCAATCAGGTGACTTAAAAGAGCGATCGCTTTAGTATAATCTCCTTGTTGTGCTAACTTCAAAGCACAAGAGCGTAGATAACGTTCTTCTAACATTGATTCATTACCATCCTGTAACTGCACACATTGATGACAAGGATTGTTTTTATCAAAAAGAGATACTTGATTGTTTTGAATACCAGAATTTAAAAAAGAGTGCTTATTCATACTTTGCCTATTTGGTTTACTTGGTTTGTCAAATAAAGTTACAGTTTTTCTGTCCTGATGGCTCTAGGATTATTGAAGGAAGTGGATTTTACATCCAGCAACAGATGAGCCATAAACCTAATCATGTATACTTCATACCCAAGTTCAATTCCCGAATCAGTGAAATTCTAAAGAATTGAAGTGTAAATTTTAGGGATGACTCAGAAGAAGCAAGAGAATTTTTACCAATAACAACTTACAACTAACAAACCCCTATTTACCAATTCTAGAAGAGACATTTATAATGACAACAACAATTGCTTATGATGATGCTACCAATCTGAATACTGATGACTATATTGTTCTTGGTTTAGCTACGTGATTCTATAAAGAAGATGGGGAAGTGCATCAAATTGAAGTGATAGAACCAATTCCTTCAGCAGCTTTAGAAATTATATGTAAACAGATACCTACCTCTTACAAACTGGCTTATGCAAAGAATTTGGGATCTGTATTAGATGGTGATAAAATGCTGTGTCCAGAAGCTTTCCCAGCGTCGGCACAATTTAGAAATGAATTTCCATTAGAGAACTCCATAGAATGATTGATCCTGTTTTAATATCATGCCCCTAAAGCTTGTCCCCGCGAAAGTAGGGGTAATTCATGAATTACCTCTACTCTATGGGATCATGTTTTTTATGAAGCGCAAACAGTTACCAAATGCAGCTAGAGTTCTCTTTCAAATAACTAATGACTAATGACCAATGAATTTTTAACGATAATTTGTAAATTGCAAAGCGACAGGAAAGTCTTCTTGTTTAAGACGTTGGATAACAAGTTGTAAATCATCTTTGGATTTGGCTATCACCCTCACAGCATCACCTTGAATTGATGCTTGAACCTTTTTAATTTCGTCCCGAATCAATTTAGAAATTTGTTTGGCAATTTCTTGACTGATGCCTTTTTTGAGGGTGATTTCTTGACGGACACGATTACCGCTGGCAGATTCAACTTTACCAAATTCAAAGATTTTTTGGGAAAGGTTACGCTTGGCAGCTTTTTCTCTCAGGATGGTATGGATAGATTCTAAGGTAAAATCGCTGTCAGTACCAATGGTAATTTTCTCGTCGCTTAATTCAACTGTGCTTTGAGTGTCTTTAAGATCGTAACGGCTTTTAACGTCTCTGATGACTTGATCAATAGTATTAACTAATTCTTGTCTATCAAAGTCGCTGACAATATCAAAGGAAAAAGAAGAAGCCATAAATAAAATTGGTAATTGGTAATTGGTAATTGGTAATTGACAAGAGGTGAGATTATTTAATTTGCATGAGACTGAGGAAAAAAAGAGTTCCAGAACTAAAAGAAGCAATACCAAACATGAGCGATCTTAACAGGGGTATATTTGCAATATAGAAAATAGAGTATAGCAAACGAGCAATGACAAAAGCGATCGCTGCATTTGCTGCTTGGGGAGAATTCACCCCAGTGACATAAGCCATTAAGGCTGCTGCTGCAAAAATCATAAACCCTTCAAAGGAGTTTTCATGGGCCCAAGTTGCCCGTTGGGCATAGGGTGGTAACTTGTCAAACATGGCGCGAGGAGCAGAAAGATCATATCCTACTTGCACTCTAGCAAAAGCTACTAATAAATAGGGTAGATAAATGAGAATAGCCGCGCCGACAATAGAGTATAAAAAAATAGCAGGTACTGGTAATAGAGATAGAGACATTCAACTAAATTTAATAGGGTACTTGGTTGAGTATTGATCATTTTTTATCAATGGATAAGGGGTAATTTAGTCAAGTCATTACCCTTTACCCAATAAATTCCCATCGCCATTATTGGCTTTGCAAAAACTACAGTTCACTCTAGTCAAAGTAGAAGAGTGTTACCACTTTTCGCTGTTCTTCGGCATCACTACAGGTTTGTAGCAGAGTGCGACTATCGTGAAATGCAAAGCAGATGAGTTGTTGACAACGAGAGACGATTTCTTTGTTACATAAGTAACTCGCTTCAGCTAAGGACAGGTTATCATTGCTGGGATTTTCCACCAGGTGCATGACTTGTTCTAATTGCTGGCGCGATTCGTGGGGTTGGCGTTCCAAGCTTTGGGGTAAAATAACCGTGAGTAAGTTGGGATCAGCTTTTGTTGCGCCCCGGATGGCCGCAGAGTTTGTGCCTGTAGCACCAGATGTAATGATGCGGTTGCCCGATAGAATCAGGGCATAACTCATCATTTCAATGAGGTTCTGATGGGTAATTGGCACATGACGAGAACCTAGCAAGGCAATCCGCTTGGAACCTGTTTGCTGGATAGTTGCTAGTTCTTGGGCTAATGTATCGAGGTTAATAGTTTCTATTGACTGACTCAAAGATTGAAGATCATGAGATTAAACAACCTAGACATTGTACCAAACAGCGTGTAGATGGCAACCTAACTAGAGTTACATATTTATGAAGGAGTCACCGAGTTAATGAACCACGAAGGAGCGAAGGACACGAAGGAAGAAGGAAGAAGGAAGAAGGAAGAAGGAAGAACAAGGAAAAAACGTAGTGTTCTGTTGAAAACTAGTTTATGAATCACGCATACCTTTTAAACCAGTCCAACCGATAACGATGTAACCAACGGACAATAATAAACTACTAATAGCAGTCCGTAATTCTTTCCAGGCATCTTCTTGAGTTTTTTGCAACTGTTGTGCTTTTTGAGTGCGAATTTGGACGATTTTCTGGGTTGCTTCCTGACTAATTTTGTTACTTCTCTGAGTTGCCAAGGCTGCTAGTTGTTGAGGATCTGTTTGCTGGCTGATAAAATCATCTAAAGCTTGAGGATTTACTTTATATTGCTTGAGTAAATTCTTTTGTGCATCAGGTAATTGTTTGTTATTAAGTGCCTCATTATACTTTTTCTCGTCTTTAATCAGTTCATTTAACTGAGTAGCTAGTTGCTGTTTTAAAACCGGGCGTTGTTTTTCTACAGCCGCTTTTATCTGTTCATTGCCAAATTGATTTTGTATTTGTGCTAATTGATTTTTAATTTCTGTTTGCTCTTGTGTTACTTGATTGTTAATTTGGCTTTCTAACTGTTGAGCATCTTGATTAATCCGTGTTAATGCCTGACTTTTCACTTCATTGACGTTAATGAGGTGTAGAGGAAAAATTAATAAAAATATCAGCCCTAACAAACTAGAGAAGATAAAAATTGGCAACTTTAGACGCGCAGATGAGCGACGGCTACTGTCATCAACTCTATCAAACCAATATGCCGTTAAAATTGCTCCTAAACCAAGTATGGGGACAATACCGCGCTCTACAAGACTTCTAGATACGTTAATTTGCCAGAGTTTATCTGTAGGTTGCAAAGGTAATAATAAAAATAGAAAGTCTAGAAAAAAGGACAATATACAGATTATACCGATTAATTTCAGCAAACTAGATGTATTAGAGGATGTAGTACGAGTAGTCATATTTGTTCACAGTGTGAATACATTAGATCAATTAGCATATCTAACTTTCACTTTCATCAACAACGTTAAAATCTTTCTCGCCATCCTTTTACCTTGTGTCGTAACTCTGCACCCAACCAATCATCAAACTGGGGATACAGTGGTAAACGTGGGACTAATTCCCAGCCACCAGACTCTAAAATGCTTTTCAGTTCCTCTGTCTGTAAATGGGGATAATCAGGATTAACTTCATCCTTGGGACCTATTCCTCCTAAATCTCTAGCCCCAGCAGCTATACAAGCAAGTAACCAATTTCCATCTTCAACTAAATTTGGGGGAATCTGAATTGTAATATCTGCTGGTAAAATTTCCCGCGCTTTAGTAATAACTTCCGGTAATTGATGGGGATTAAATGCTGGTGCATCAAAGCTTTGCAGAGTTCCGGGGCTATGGGGTTGAAGAATTACCTCTTGAATATGATGGTAATGGGCATGAGATTCAGAAATAGCCGCTAAAGTTTCCCAGCAATCGGACTCAGTTTCCCCTATTCCTAAAAGTAACCCAGTAGTAAAGGGGATTTTTAACTCTCCAGCCCATTGTAATTGTTGCGATCGCACTTGGGGCAATTTACTTGGTGCATGACGATGGACAGTATTTAATAGTTTTGGTGTCAACTGTTCCAACATTAACCCCATTGACGCATTCACATTTTTAAGTTTTCGCATTTCTGCCCAACTCAGTGGACCAACATTAGTATGAGGTAAAAATCCCATTTCTAGTGCTAATGCACACAAATCATAAATTCGTTGAAACCAAGCTTCCCGTTGGGCTGAATGGGGATGAACTTCACCACTAAGCATGAGGATTTCACAGACATTTTGATTTTTGAGTTGTAATAAAGTTTTTTCAGCTTCCGCAAGAGTCAACCAAGGACTTTGACCCGGTTCGGTGCGAAAATTGCAATATGTACATCTATTAAAACATTCATAAGTGGGAACAACCGTATAAGCAGGGCTATAAGTGACAATATTTTGATTAGATAGAGACATATTGAGCAATTAAAAATTAAAAATAAAACTGAAATACTGACTAGTAGTCTGTCAAGAACTAATTGACGGGTTCATTCGTTACCATTTTCCTTCTTCCTTCTTCCTTCTTCCTTCGTGTCCTTCGCTCCTTCGTGGTTCGTTTCTTATCCGTCAAAATTTATTTAACAGACTACTAGTAGGGGCGCAAGGCTTGCGCCCAGGAATTCAATGATCAGTTAGTTTACGAGAAAATCAAAAATTGTTACAAAAAAAATAATCCTGAAAAACCTTACTCTGTCTAGTTTATTGCCATTTGGATTACCCAGTTAGCAAGATTTATTAAAAAATATTACGAAAACCCCTTTACAAATCGAAACATAAGGCTTAATATAAATTCATAAGGTAGAAACGCCTACCAAAACATACATAACTCAAACGCAATTATAAACACATGACCACAACATTACAACAGCGCGAAAGTGCTAACGTATGGGATAACTTTTGTGAATGGATCACCAGCACCGACAACCGGATTTACATCGGCTGGTTCG
>JAKOGY010000101.1 GCA_028658405.1 Dolichospermum sp. ST_sed8
GTTAAAACCGCACGGGTAGGCTTTCCCCCGCGCTCTAAAGAGACGCGGCTCCCAGCCTTCCCGCAATCCCCTGGTGGGTATTTCTCCAGAAACTTTAGCAACGGCATTGCTAGAACAGCATTTTAGTCAAGTTTTGCCAGTATTTACAGATGTCCAAAAAGAATTAGCACAGGCAAAATTCGAGCGTCATTTTGGCACTCTCAATATTCATAATAGTACAAATATTGATAATGAAAGCATTGATGCAGATTTAACAAGCTAAAATTAAAATTGTAATAAAGATATATGGATGTAAAAATATGAAGCTAAGAGTAATTCTAGAACCTAGTGATGAGGGTGGCTACACTGTTTATGTTCCCTCCTTACCTGGTTGTATCAGTGAAGGGGAAAATGTTGATGAGGCATTAGCAAATATTCAAGAAGCTATAGAGTTATATCTTGAACCTGTAGAAAATGAATTTTCCGCTCAGGAAGGTATCATTGTTCGAGAGTTGGTTGTATGAGTAAAGTTCCCAGCCTTCCATACAATAAAATCATAGCTGCTCTAGAACGGGATGGATGGATTGTGGTTCGTCAACGTGGTAGCCACATTAGACTAGAAAAACAACTGACTGATGAAGTCCTTAAATTGACAGTTCCGGCTCATAAGCCTGTTAAACGCTCTACTCTTGCCCACATTTTGAAACAAGCCAGAATTGATATTGAGCAATTTCTTAATCTCCTATGATGTGCGATTGTTAAAGTTACCTTTAGAGATAATTAAACAAGTAGAATCGGACATGATCTAATCAGGATAATGTTAAACTACTATTATAAAATGGCGATCGCAACGATTTCTTAAACATCGTATTCGACAACAGTAACAATAGCAACAGTGACTTCTGACATTGTAACCTCAGATACACTGCCCAATCTACGAATAAATCTTAGTAAATCTACACCTCTTAGTTGTAAAGCGTCAATTGGAGAAGCCTTAGTTAAACCGGTTGTGGTGTCTGATTCAATTTTAACGTGCCAAAAGTTTTGAGCAAAATATGGCTTCCAATCCGTAATTGGGGCAACAAGCTTAATAGGTAATCTACCTGCTGCGTCGGAACTAATGACAACAGCAGGACGTATTTTCCGAATTTCAGCACCAACGGTGGGATCAAAATTAACTAACCAAATCTCTCCACGCTTAGGTGTGTCAGGGTTAATAATCAATGATGTCACCTGTCATTAACTCCTGCCATTCAGAATTCTGTTGATAATGAGTGAGCATTGTCTCAGCTTGACTTTCTAGAATACTTCTCCGTTCAGTAATGGATAATTTTAGAAAATCTTGACGCTGTTTTAAGGAAATGTTTTGCTTTTTATCAGGAGAGTCAGCAACAGAAACCTCTGGAACTAGGACAACAATTTCTACATTCTGTCCTACTGAAAGGTTTGGAGTTTGAATTTCAATTTTATTCCCTGGTAAAACTGTTGCTGTGATATACAAGGGTGATTTCATGACTTTTTAGTAATATATCCTCTACAACTATAATAACTAAAATTGGTATCACTTGATAACAAGTTATAACTCTATTTTACAAAATCTATAATGTCCATCTCACAGAAAAAAGTTTTCAAACAACCTCTAACCTTAGTTGGTGAATTAATTGATCATGGATAGAATAATTATGTTTTACTAAATAAACGTATCAATGGATTCATTTTTTTACTCATTAATGTATATCATAGGTCTAGCTGGAAATATCAAGACAGGAGTTTGAGATATTGTTGGTTGGATAGCGGACACCACTTAGGTGCTATCGCTGCTTTAACATATCTTCATGAAAACAACATACAACTACGCTTTGATTTTGATAAACTTACGCTCAGTGCAGATTTGAGAATAAGGAGTTGATTGCTAGTTGTATGATACCGACAAGAAGGACAAGAAAAACCAGTCAGACGCGCTACCTATTCCTTTTGTTTGTGGTACTGACTATTTTCAAGTTAATCAATGTGTTGAAAATATCTATCAAACAATGTCTTTACAGCCTAGTTACCAGCAAAAACTAGAACATCCTCAATTTAATTTTCACCGAGAACGGTTTTTAAAAGAACGTTGGGAATAGGCGTTCTATTAGGCGTTTTCAACAGCAATCTATTTCTCAAAAACCAATACCAAGTGAGAATTTTGAGGAAAGAGAAATTTACTCAGTGGTGCATCATATCGAGGGAATTTCACCAGGGTTATATAAAAATACACATCTCATTAAAGCGGGTAACTTTGTTTTTATCTCCGATGATCTGAGTTATCAAATCCCTATGCAATTAGCCGGATTTGTCGGATAAAGAGTGTATTTATTGAGCAATTATTGGTAAATAGATTGTAGTGTATGGTGCTTTGTATGATGATGAAGCCCAAGAGTTTCTATAGACCAATAAAGACGGATTGTAGGCAATGATAATTGGTAAATAACTAGGAAAATCACGAGAAATGGCAAGAATAGAATCTCAATTCAATGCTGATGATAAGCACCCTATACAGCCAACATCAGCGGATATTATTCTTAGACAACAGTTAGAACATTCAATTAGCAAATACTTTTATGAAGGATGCGATCGCATTATTCATAGTTTGCTATCTCATTGTCGTTGGTATGCGACAACTCACGCTAGTATTTTGACTTTAGTAATTGAATGTCCTGACCAAGTTACTAACTGGCAAATTTTGCAACAAATCGTCCCTATGGCTAATGTTTTGTATGGGATTGTTAGCAGTGCTAAAATCCGGGTTTGTCCTCCCGATAAGCAAACTGTACCCTTTGAAATGAGAGTAGATGAGTTGCCAGTTTATCGTGATTGGATTTGATGCAATTGGGGATTTGTGATGGTTGATTAAGCCATAACATTCTGTTGGATAATTATGATTAGTTCGGCAAAAACTAAATCAGCAGAATGTTGCACAATGGGACTTAATTCCAGTCCAAAATCCAGATTTGCAGCTTCAATTAAATAGACTGTCACATCTTGGGGAAAATCATCTAAAAAGATTTTTCTCCCAGCAGCCAAGGCATGATCCCAACGAAAATCATGTAAGTTGTAACTAGGTTCGGGCAGTGCTTCTAGTTCTTTCCCTGGGACTTTAAATATAGCACCTGGTTCTGAACCTGTGCAACTGGCATCCAGAATAATTAAGTTTTCGCTACCTCTGGCTTGAAACATGACTTCCATTCCCGCAGTTCCACAATCAAAAACGCGGATGTTGGGGTGAGGATTTTGAGCGAGATATTGCTGTAGACGTTGGGCTATGATTACGCCAACAGCATCATCATTCCGATTGAGATTGCCACAGCCAATGATAGTTAGCATGGGATATTTATAATAACATGAATCTTCTCAACTTTGCACAAAAAATTAAAATTTACGGAAATTTTGACTACATCTTTAATCATTGACTTTATAGTGGCTATAGCAGCCGTAAGTCAGTGACAAAAATTTGTCTTTATTCTCTCTGCGTTTATCTGTAGTGGTTAGTCAAAAATCATTCTTACCCATCAGATAGAATTACAATATGTTGGTACTTCGTGATACAGAGACTAAAGGTAGAGGTATATTTGCCCAGCAAGATTTTGCTAAAGGTGATTTAATTGAAACATCTGCTGTAATTGTGATTGACCAGTTTTGACATACCACGCAAACATTTCACAGTTATTGGAGTGGATATTATATTGACCAAATAAATCAGCATATTCATGAACGCGCTGTAGTTCTTTTTCTGTGAGTTCTACCGTTCCATTCCGTTCAACCCCAGCCGAACCCCAACCAACAGAATTATTGAAATTACCATCTTTACTCAGATAATAATGACGCGCGATTCCTAATGTAGAATCAATCGGTATGCTGTAAATACTCACCATAAGTCTATAGTTTTATGTATATTCTATCCTATTCTATATTTATAAACAATACACCTCATTTGCATGGATGATAAAACTGAAAATTTATATATTTTAGCAGGACATAACGAAGAACTTGAGTTTGAAATAACTTCTAATGGGAAGGTAAGATAATGAATCAAATTAATTATGCTACTAAGTAGGTGAACACAATAAAACCAATCTGTGTAAAGAAAAGTAAAATCGCCCAAACCCTCTTCACTCTTGCATGAGTGCCTCTTGCCTTGCCATAACGACAATTTTTAATGCTAACCTACTTATGTCTGATCAAGAATTAAGGCAGTATTTTCTTAAACACCGAAATGATCAAGCTGCATTATCAGCTTATTTAGAAAGACGTAATCAAGTTAAACGTCCAATTATTACTACAGTTGATGATCCAGATTTTGAGGATAAGATTCAATCAGCTATTCTCCAACAACTTAATCAATGAGTAAGTCTACAATTTACCCGTTTTGCGTTGGGTTGCGCTCTGCTTAACCCAACCTACAATTATTCATTATTATATGCCAGTAACAGGATTAAGATCATATAAAACTATATCTCCCCTTTTGATATTTACCACTTAATTTCTCCATTTGCCAAGCGTTCTTCATAATTTTCTAAATTAGATAAATAGTCAGAAAAATCAGATTCTACTATATCTAAAGATTCGCTAAATTGCAGCCACAATTCCCAATTATTACCACCGTGCTTCATTACTAGGAAGTCTATAAAATCACTTACTTCTTGAATTAAATCATCTGGCATTTGCCGGATTTGAGCAATGGTTTTGTTTTGTAGATTCATAATTTTAAAGTTAGATTTTTTTGCATCTTAATTATAACTCAAACTCTATTTCTGCACTGGCAAAGGAGATTTTCATAATTTTCTGTAACCTTTATAAATTACAATCTACCAGTCTTAAACCGAGAGAAGCTGCTCCACCTTTTCCTAATATTCCTCTTAATCCTGAAGGTAGATGTCCTGCTGGTGCAGTTATATCAAAAGTAATATTGTATTCAGTTATCCATTCTCCTCCCATTCCTAATAACTTCTTTTTTTTCCATCCCACTTTTTCCCCATATTTCTCCCAAATTTCTGGTTCATATTCTAGCGTTCCTCCACAAGATTGATAAATTTTTTGCTGTACAGAAAAGCCAAATTTACCATTGCTATGTTTTACCCACAACTTATCAATAATATGTAGATCTTCACAGGGAAAATTATCCAGACTTTTAGTATCTAACCAACTTTCTTTTTCTCGTTTTCCCACAGCTAACATAATCCGCACAGTTTCTTCATCTGCTTCCTTCCATTTCCCCTGTGCGAGTAAATCACGCAATTTTTTATAATCCATCCCAGAGGATGATTTTAATTGTGCATTTTGGTTGCCAGATTGAGGTGTGGTGATATTTTCCTGCGGTCTTTTTTGTCCGGTCACAGGATTATCATTAAAAGGTGTTTCTATGGGAATATTTACAACAGGTTGAACTAATAAACCCAATATTTCTCGGAATTTTCTGACTGTTTGCGGACGGTTTACTGCTTCTAATTCCATACCTTTGAGAATAGCAGCATTAGTGCGATCGCTAATTTTTGGGTTAAACTGTTGGGGTGGTGGTAAAGGTATGCCTATTTTTCTAAACTCTGCGGGTAAAGGTTCATTATTAGTTAGTAATTTATACAAAGTTGCCGCTAAAGCATAAACATCTGTATAGTCACCAAATTTACCATATCTCTCATATTGTTCTATGGGTGCATAACCTTGACTTCTGGCATTGGTCATATTTACCTCTGCTCCCAAAGTATATTCTCTGGCTAAACCAAAATCAATTAAAACTGCTTCTTGGGAACTTTTCCGTAAAATTATATTATGAGGTTTAACATCCCGATGCAAAAATCCCAGTGCGTGAATACGTTCTAAAGCCTGTCCAATTTGGTTAATATAACGTAAAGCTTCAGTTTGAGATAATCCCTCATGATCACGAGTATACGATGCCAAGTTATCCCCATCAATAAATTCCATCACCATTCCCGATATTCCATTTATCTCGATAAATTCATAAACTTCGACAATGTGAGGATGAGGATTGCATTTGGCTAACCGCATTCCTTCATTATAAAACTTTCTTTCTTGTGTACGAAATTCTTCTGGACTGATTTGTGTGGGATTTAAAGTTTTGATAACAACTATGTTTCCTTTTTTCTCGTCTTTAGCACTATGAGCAATACCAAAACCACCACGACCGAGATATTGTTGAATAGTATATCTACCGTTGTTAATGGATGTCCCTGATGTCCAAATGCTCATACCTTTGTTAAATATATATATAATAGATATATTCTATACCATATCTGATACTTTTATTGTTAGAACCAGGATACTTACCTGGCTCATACTTTTCAAACATCTTCTTAGAAAAACCAGCATTGACCTATTTTGCGTTAGGTTATGCTCTGCTTATCTAACCTATAATTATTATTTTTCTGGGTGAGCAGTACCCACCCAGTCCTTTAAATGACGGTAATTGAATTAATGATGTCGTCTACTATAACGACATCTGTAATGCCTGCCTCGATAATATCTATAACGATTTCTGCCATTACAAGTCCGATTACGTTTAACATGGGTAGTTGTCTCATGACGATTATAAGTTGCAGAATCAGCATTTTCTGCAATACCCAAAACGGACATAGACACTATTACAGTAGCGATAAGAAAAGATGCGATACGTTTCATGGGGATGATTTGAAGAATCAGTAATTATTTCTACAAACGCATAAAGTTAATGAAGCGGAGATTCCAGAAAGCTCTAAATAGATAATATCATCAAAATCTCCAAAATTTTTCTTAATCATCAATACCTTATTAAAACTTATAAATTAAATTTTGGGGGTGAGTTGACCCAAGCGAAACCAATATTTATCCATTTTACATTGAGTTTTCTTAACTTAATATACAACTATCAATTATCAATTATTTGGTGGGCAATGCCCACCCTACAAATCTATAAAGTCACATTATGTTTTTTGGCAATTTCTACAAGTTGCTCATATTGATATTGTGTTGCTTTAGTTAAAATAGCATCTGCTTCTTCTGCATTACTACCATCTTTAGGAATTAAATACTTAACATAAAGAGAAACAAAATCAACTACAGCAGCTAATCCGGTTAATTCGTGTTTATCGGCTTGTTTTCCGGCAATTACAGCTACTAATCCGGCTCTAATTGGATCAGGTCTAACTTTCATGAATTGGTCAACTAATTGCTTAGAATAATCTACTGGTGATAAATTATTTAACTTAGTTTGATCGGGTTTAAATTCTAATCCTGCGGCTGTTGACTGCTCCAACATACACCATTCTATAAATTCTTGCAGTGCTGCTTCAGGAAGCTGAGAAAGATATTGATGTAGTTCTAAATTAGACACAATTATTTACCAATTTTAGTAGTTTATAAGTTATAATTAATAGTTCATAATTTAATAA
Source organism: Dolichospermum sp. ST_sed8 (assembly GCA_028658405.1). Classification (GTDB taxonomy): domain Bacteria; phylum Cyanobacteriota; class Cyanobacteriia; order Cyanobacteriales; family Nostocaceae; genus Dolichospermum. The sequence goes on from JAKOGY010000101.1 coordinate 7,401, forward strand.
TTACGAATTACCAATTATTCCTTAAAATTCAGACTAACTCACTGATTTAGGAACTTTTGTGATGGAAATAACAATAGACCCCTTACATCATAGATCCCCCACTTATTAAAGAAGTCGGGGATCTGAGTATTGAGTATAATTAGGCTGTTCTAAAACGAGCTAATTCTTCCCCAGTTTTCGCGTCATGGGCGTGAACAGTACAGACTAAACAAGAATCAAAAGAACGGGCTACATGACCCACTTCTACGGGATCTTTAGAGTCTTGAATTGGTGTTCCTATTAATGCTTTTTCAATGGGTCCTAGTTGTCCTTCTCCGTCACGGGGTCCAATATTCCAAGTACCGGGAGCGATAACTTGATAGTTCTTAATTTTGCCTTTTTCGATTTCTACCCAGTGACATAATGCCCCTCTCGCGGCTTCAGTTGCTCCCCAACCTTTACCATCTTTTTCTTCTGGTTTAATATACCAAGGATCGTTTAATTTGAACTCTCTTAAACAACGTTCAGCTTGACGATATAGTTTAACTATTTCGTGGACTCTTCCTAATTGCCGAAGATGAACACTTGCACCACCCATTTTCTTGAAAGTGTCGAGAATAAAGGGGTCATGATGTTGCCAAGATTCCCCATGATTTCCCCCTGCAACTAATTGACGGGCAAGAGGTCCGGCTTCTAAACGTCCTAAGTCTTGGTGGAGGACTGCACTTGACCACGAATATGCACCATTAAAGTCTTTTTGGTTGTTATTAATTGGTGTGGTTGTGCGATCGCTTGGATGCCAATCTTCTGTACCCTCATCATACCAAGAATGGGTTAAATTCTCACGGGCAAAACCTTGATTCATTAAGGCATGAGTATCAGTGAAGCTATCATAAACACCGCTTTTCATAATCACAGCAGCGTTACGTCCTTCAATGGTGGGATGATTATATTTATCCTCATGGGGAATATAACCCCAAGTCACATATTTACCCACACCAGCACCATATCGATCTAAACCGATATCTAACCCCATGCGCCAATATAAACCTAAGTCAGATTCTCGATGTTTAACATCTTCATCTAACCACTTTTGAAAGTCTTCATAAGATTGAATTTCTTCATATCTTTCTAAAGAACAACCTAACCAAACTGGTTCTAACCAATTGGTGCGGAAATATTCCAAAATTGCCCAGGCGCGGGTAATATCCGTTAAAGTGGGGGCGCACATCACACCACCAGGCACCATATAACTGCTATGGCAACAGGTGATATGCTATAAATGTTCCTGAGTAACTTATTAAATAAGGTTATTTTGCTCGGTAATAACATTTTATTTTCACTATTTCAGCTTATATAAATAAGGGAATATTTAGGGAATGGACGGGCAAAATCAAGATGATTGCAATTAGCAAAATGTAATATCGCAGACATATCCCCCATCTACACATCTACGGTATATACACAAGGCGACTAGAAGTCGCGGCTACACAGGCAAAACCCACCTTCGTGGGTTGGAAACAAATAGTTTTTCTTAGTCCACGAAGGTGGACTTTGTTTGTGTAGACGCGGTTTATAACCGCCTTGTTCGCTACACAGGCAAAACCCACCTTCGTGGGTTGGAAACAAATAGTTTTTCTTACTCCACGAAGGTGGACTTTGTTTGTGTAGACGCGGTTTATAACCGCCTTGTTCGCTTGTTCGCAGATATGTTTGCAGACTTTGAGCCGCAGAACACCACAGATGGCAGCTATAGAGGCACAATGGCGAAAATAAAGGCAACGGAATTACAGTATCAAGCAGTTTTTGAACAGAAGTTAGTCGAAGCTAATACTAATTTAAAAAGAGAGAGAATAAGAGTTAGTATTAAACAAACTGGCAATTCTCTCCAATTACGAGCTACTTTACCTTTAAAACCAGGAGATTACAGTTTAGGTAAGACAAAAAAGCAGTATGATTTATCTCTAGGAATACCCGCAAATTTAGAGGGATTAAAAACTGCGATTGAGGAATGTTATGAGTTGGGTAAATTAATTGCTCGTCATACTTTCGAGTGGAATGAGAAGTATTTAGGAATTAAATCGAGAGAGAAGCAAGAAATCAAAACTATTGGAGAATTACTAGATACATTTGATGAAAAATATTATCAAACCCGGCAGAAAACTATCACCAGTCAAAATACTTTTGCTAACTATATATCTGTAATTAAAAGAAACTTGACTCTCACCCATTTAGCCACAAAAGAAAATTTTGAGGAAGTTATTAATTCATTTCAGGGTAATAAAAAAAATGAACTGATTGCGGTAAGTTCGGTTTTGATTAAAACCTTTAATTTAGGATTTCAACTCGATGTCAAACGAGATCATGTCACTCCTGCTTATCGAGAAATTCCTGAAGATGAAAAAATAATATCGGCTTTTGACTTCTTTGAAAAATTTGCCCTCAACCGCAAAAATACAAACATTAGTGATGAGATAGACACCTGGGAAATGTGGCGTTGGGTATATGGAATGTTGGCGACATTTGGGTTAAGACCAAGGGAATTATTTGTCCAACCAGATATTAATTGGTGGATGTCTCCCCAAAATATAGATCATACTTGGAAGGTGAATAAAAATACCAAAACTGGATATAGAGAAGTTATTCCTTTTGTACCAGAATGGATAGAATTATTTGATTTACATAATCCCAAACCATTAAAAATTTTAGAACAAAAGGTGGCAAAAATTGCCTCTGTACAAAATATTAATTGGATGCGAAGAGATATATCCAGATGGTTTAGAAAGGTGGGAATTGAGTTTCAACCTTATGATTTACGCCATGCTTGTGCAATTCGAGCGCATCTTCAGGGAATACCGATTAAAGCCGCAGCAGATAATTTAGGTCATACTGTTGATGAACATACAAAAACCTATCAAAGATGGTTTGGGATTGAAAACCGGAAAAAAGCCTTTGGTGAGGTAATTAGTCAAAGGTCGTTAATTGAGTTGCAGAAGAATGAAATATTGGCGTTAAGGATGGAGAATGAAAGGTTGAGGTTGGAGGTGGAAAGGTTGGAAATTTTTGGGAAGTAAAAATGTAGAGGATTGGGAACAGGTTTATTATCAGGGTTAAGAATATGGGTATAAATCATAGCTGTTTTGATATCCGTGCGTGTGAGTAATTCCTGAACAGTGCGAATGTCATAAGGATTTACTGACAACTACTATCCTGACTTATTTCACCTATTATTTTCGTTACGTCCTCTACCTTATAGTGGTTCTCAGTTATCCCACTACTCTGATACACAGTAATGATTTGCTTGAGGATTGTTGGTATTTCTGCTACTTTTTTTTGTAAGCAGTCCTTTTGACTATTAAGCCTCGATACTTCTTCACTAGCTTGTTCCTTATCTTTCTTCACTTTATCTAGTTGACTATTAAGCCTCGATACTTCTTCACTAGCTTGTTCCTTATCTTTCTTCACTTTATCTAGATTATATCTCTTTCTGTCTAATTCTTTCTCAATGCTTACCTTCTCTTGCTTCACTTTTGCTAAGTTAGAATTGGCATTTTTTAAGTTTTTGTAATTTTTTTCCGCTCTCTGCCATTGAGTCCAACTAAAGTAAGCAAAAATTAACAAGAATAACGACAAGCATCCCAACCCCACAATAGTTTTTTGTGTTGCACGTTTTTGTTGTTTGTTTTCTTCATCTCGCAGGTTTATACTAGCTGTGATAAATTCCTGCTCCCCAACAAGGTATTCAGGATTCTCTTTAAGTTTTTCTTCCGCTATCACTAACATTGAACCATGCAACAATGTAGTTTTGTCATCTGGTTTCTTTTTCCATTCCTTCATTAATATCCTTAATCGCTCTTGCCAAATGCGAAAATCACGTTTTTCATCAATCCAGTTTCGCAGTTGCCCCCAATTATCAATCAGAGCTTCATGGACTAACTCTACTACTACTTGATTGTTCGGGTTTTTACTTGTGACTAACAATCGAATATTAGCCAATTGTGTAACTAATCCCCAGTTATTATCCCCTAACTCTTCTTTCGTAGCTATTCGTTTTGTATCTTTTGTTCCCTCTCCTGGAAGCACTAATTGAGTAAAAATGCGCTTAACTTCTTCCTTCTGTTCATGTCCTAGTATCGAATATTTTTGGTCAGCATAGTGAACCAAAGCACCTTTTAAATAACCAATTTGTAAATAAATATCCTTAGTTAATCCTTGGTCTGTTTTTCTATTCCACAACTCTGTTAAAGCAAACTCTAGTAAAGGTAAATTTTCGTGTTGACTGTTCACATCATTAAGAATTTCAACTATCAATTCTTGTTGAACTGTCACCCCTAATTTTTGGGCAGGTAGTTTAATAATGTCTATTAGTTCTTCCGGACTCATCGGACATAGTAGTTTAAGAAGTTGGTTATCTGGAACTGAAACAAAGAATTTAGAAAAGGGTTGATAGGAGATAGCTTTCTCCAAAAAATCTATCCGCATCGTTATCACCAAAACCATAGGTGCTGGATACGGATGAAGATGAGAAGTAGAACTGTTTAGATAATCTAATAAACAGTTGATAAATTTGTTACGAATTTCCTCATCTTTACAAACAGTGTAGATTTCTTCAAATTGATCAGCAATCAGTAACACCCGATGATTGGGGTCATTTTGTTGAATAGAACTAAATATGATATTAAGTGACTTTGTTCCGTTTTGAATAGATTTAGCTAACTTAGAAGCCTTATCTATTTTGTCATTTATAGAATTTATATTTGCTTCAATAAGTGGAACAAGTGCCATAGCCAAAGCATAAAATGGATCTTCATACGAACCAAGACGGAAGTAAGTAAACTTCCAATAGACATCTGTTTCTTGTTTTAACTTAGGGACTAATCCAGCGAATACTACCGAAGATTTACCACTTCCTGATGAACCTACCACTGGAATAAAATTATGAGTTTTTGTTGCTTCATAAAGTTCGTCTATAAAATTTTTACGCCCAAAGAAAAAATCCGCATCATTGGGTCTAAAATTCAATAAACCGCGATAAGGACAACGAATCTCTTTAGGAGCAGTGTTTGTAGAGCCAAAAGTAACTAATTTTGCTTCTTCTTTAGAATAGTAGTTGTAAATAGTGATAGTTGCATTGCCAGAGGCTGAGGTAGCAGCGAATTCAGTCCCCGTAATAGTTTGGCTTATTTCAAATTGCTCAGACATAACAGCCTCTCTGATTCATTAATTTATACTCTTAATCCTGCTTTGATGTGCCATGTTCAGTAATGTTACTAATACTTACATCACCAGAACCAGAGATAGCGGCAATTTTGACGTTACTGATATTTTGGGTAATGTTGGTAATAATCTGCTGTCCACCAGGCTGTTCTTCAACCTTGTCAAGCAAATTTTGAGCCGCTTCAATAATTTTTGGTTCTTCATGAACAGCAGCTTTACGAATTTTACCTTCTAACAAATTTTCAACTTGCTTGATATCCTCTGGGTTCCCATCTACCAGACCTTGTGCAAAAGAATCACCTTCAAACTTCTTCTTAATCAACGTTTTCAAACCTTGATAAGCATCTTTAATGGCTTTTTCTGCGGTTTCCTTAGCAGCAACAGTAGCACCAGCAACCAAAGCAGTAATAATCAGAGAAACAGGGTCCATATTTAGGTAAAAATAGTTATTTTCAGAATCTAGACTATCACAAGATGTAGAATACTAACAGTGTGATCACTGATCTTGTAGTGCGATCGCTCAAAATCCATTATCTTGTGCTTCCTTAACTGGGATTAAGTGCGATCTCATGGGTAAGCGATCGCTGCTAAGTTAAAATGAGAGAGCTATCGCATCCTTTCACCAAACCTCAGACGAGGAGATTCTCAAATGCCATTGGTTGAACTCATGTCACAAATCCAGACACTGCCCAAAATTGATAAGCTTCGGCTGATGCAGTTTCTCGCCACAGAACTGGTAAAAGAAGAAGATGCAAACTTCTTTGTTGCAAATCAAGAGTATCCGGTCTGGTCGCCCTACAATTGCTCTGAGGCTGCCAATATTTTGATGAATCTTCTGGCCCAAGCGGGTTGGCTAAAACTGGAGATTAACTGCGATAGCGTAAGCGCTGACTTGTCAGTTCGCTAATATTGGGTTAATGCGATAGCGAAGCGCTCCGCAGGAATCGCCAATCTTGTAGGGTGCGTTAATGAAATGTAACGTACATTATTACTTTTTCATATTTAAAAAAACGATTGGTCAAATAGCTACTATGTATTGGCGTTTCAATGTCAAAGTTGGTGATAATATAGAAAAGAAAAACTCTTTAAATGTAAAATCCTGTATGACTACTCGGCTAGAAGTTGAATCAGTAATCAAGCAATTGCCAGAAAGTGAAGTTCGTGATCTGGCAAAATGGCTTCAAGAATATCTTGATGAGATGTGGGATCAGCAAATTGAGGCAGATTTAGCATCAGGGAAATTAGATCGCCTCATTGCTCAGGCAGAAAAAGATATTGCAGCCAACAACGTGAGGGATCTTGATGAAATCCTTTGCGACGACTGAGTTTTGGAAAGCGTATGCTAATTTGTCACCTGAGATGCAAGAGCAAGCGCGGAAGGTTTATCAGCTTTGGCAGGAAAACTCACTTCATCCCTCTTTGCACTTCAAAAAAGTCGGTAGAAATCTTTGGTCTGCCCGTGTCAGTGGTGGATATCGAGCGTTAGCCTTGAAAAAGGGTGACGATTATTATTGGATTTGGATTGGTAATCATGATGAATATGAAAGTTTTTTAAATTAGCGTTGTCACAAGCGATAGCGAAGTGCTCCGAAGGAATCGCTCAAAATCCATTATGTTGTGCTTCCTTAACTATGATTAACTGCGATCTCATGGGTAAGCGATCACACAAAATCCATTGTTTTGTGATTCTTTAACTGTGATTAACTGCGATCTCATGGGTAGGCGATTCCTACGGAGCGCTTCGCTATCGATCAAAATCCATTGCAATATTTCTATTTTATTACAATATCAGCGATCGCAATTTGAAGGTTTCTTGAGAATTGAGTTGACGTTTGCCGTCTAATATGTCTAATATTGTTTGTTCTTGCTCAAAAATCCCTGAAAAATCTCGTATTTCCAAATTATAGTCTTCCATTAATGTTTGTAATAATTCTCCATCAGTTAATTTAGGGAATTGTTCATTTTTCTCTTCATAGTCATAAACTAACATTCCTAATACATTTATATAATCTCGATCATCTTGACTAAGATTTTTTTGATCTAATATTGTATTAATTCTTTGTTGAGTGATACTTAATTCAAGATCATTTGTAATAGGACGAGGTGCAAATTCTGTAATTAAACTGAGGTAATAAGAGCTAGGGATTGTTAAACCAGTTATCATTTTTCCAATTCTCCTTATCATAGTCTGCGTGGATTAAAACATCACGAATAAAAATGATTTGTGCCTGATAGTCAATGTAAGTAATTAACCGATAATTATTACCACTAATATTAAAAACTGTGAAGTTGCCAACTAAATCAGCACCAAGGAAATAGTTGACGTAATTGGGCAAAGTTCTCAATGGAAGATTTAGTTATTCTGTCATACCATAATAATAAGCTATTTTTAGCTGTTGAGTGTTTTTCCCAAAATTCTCGTAAACTCCTCCGACTAATTACTCGCATGGGTTTAAAAATCAAAGTTTATATTTTATAATAGCTGATTCAGATACGGTGCATCGCCTAACAAGATCGGCGATTACTAGGTCGCGCTTGGCGATAGCGAAGCGCTCCGCAGGAATCGTTCAATTTCCATTTTTTTGTGCTTCCTTAACTGGGATTAACTGCGATAGCGTAAGCGCTGACTTGTCAGTTCGCTAATATTGGGTTAGTGCGATCGCACAAAATTCATTTTATTGTGCTTCCTTAACTGCGATTAATGCGATCGCTAATATTGGGCTAGTGCGATCGCTCAAAATCCATTGTCTTGTGCTTCTTCACTGGGATTAATTGCGGTCGCTCATTACTGTAGAAACAACCAGCACACTAAGATTCAGTATTATTCTTCAGGCAGCTTTTTGAGAATTTTCAGAGGATGGTTCAGCCAGGATTGGTTCAATATCCTGGCTTTTGTCTCTTTGGATAAATTCATCTAGTAATTGAAAAAAGTAATCAAATGCAGCTTCTTCATCAATACAGGTGAGTAAAATAATTTTATCCCAAGCGTTAACGGTATGGATAGATAAGCGGTTTTGTAGCCAAGGTTGAAAGTTTTTATGAAAGTCACTTTCAGTTTCAGTATTAGTAATACCTAATTCAGAGCGAGAAAAGCGATATCCCAAAATAAACATCCGTAAATTACTGATAGATGCTGTTCCCAAATATAAGCCTGGTTTAGTTTTAATTTTTTCGAGTAAGTTAAATAATGTACTCATTGAGTTTAACTCCATTAGAGATTTTCAAAATTCTTCTATTACTTCTATTTTAAACTCATTAGATAGAGAGGTAAAATCTTGAATCCAGTCGTCTGGGTATAGTCCTTGTCGGGAAAGGTTGTCGAAAATTTTGCCAAAAACTTCAACACCGTAATGAACGCCATTTTCCGTAATAGTTTCAAAGCAACCTTGTTTTTCTAAGCGATTGCTCAAAATAAAGTCTTCATTATCGTATATGGTCGAAAGTCGCCAAAGTTTACCAGGAATTTTACGTTGTTTTAGCCACTGTTTGAGTGTTTTGGCACATTCTTGGCAATGAAGTAATGGAAATCGAATGACAAGATTACCAATTGCTTGATGAATTTCAATAATGGCTAAATCATCCGGTAAATTATACAGAAACAGCACCTCCTAAAAAATGTTGATCTTATTTTAGTCTTGGATAAACTGCCCTTAAATGCGATCGCGCAAGCGCTGACTTGTCAGTTCGCTAATATCGAGTTAGTGCGATCCATGAGTAGATGCCTCTTGGTGATCCTGAATCATCTGCATTAGAATGTTTGCAGCTTCCGTTGCGTGATATTGCGACCAAATCGGGTATTCTGAAGCAGAAAAGATGACTTGTAATTCAGCGTCTGGGATTTGTGTGGCTAGGAGTTTGAAGAGTGATAATTTGTCTGACTGACTCAGATTGTTGACCAGAGGAATTAACTCAGTGAGTGACATAGTTTAAACTTCCATACAGGCAATAATACATTGATCATAAGTCATCTGTGAGGTAAAGTCTAACGAGTCCGTTAAACATCTTTGAGAAAAGCGCTCCGCAGGAATCTCTCAATGACATTTTTCGCTAAACTATAATCAGGGAAACAGAAAAATGAGATTATGAACTTAGATACAATTCAACAAGATATTGCGTCTCTTCCTCCCGATGCACAACAAATCATAGTCGAACTCGTAGAAGTCCTGAAAAAACGCTACCTTCTGAATCAACACGAATCCTCAGAAAATTCCTTGGCAGACTGGTCAGACTTTATCGGTTGCATAGAAGCTGAAACAGACCTCTCTAAAAACTATAAAAACTACTTGTTTAATGTAATATGAGAGAATAATTTAATAAATTTATTCATATTTTACCCTTGATAATTCATATTTTACAAGAACCTGCAACACCTACCCAAATCAACGAGATGCTTCAAGCCAATCGTTTTTATATTAAAACAGCCGTAGATATACGTCATCAAATTTTGGCAGGTGGAGGTGAAATGCACTCTGACTGTGAAACTATTTTACTTGATAATGGAAGTCAACAGCAGGATGTTTGGGGTGCGAGTTGGAATCCTATTTCTCAAGAAATTTTCTATGAATCAATGGTAAATCTCCGTCCACGTCAAAATAGAGCGATGGAAATTTTAGATCCGACGATTCGTGAACAGGTCAAACAAATCATCCACAAGTTATTAGGAGGTTTATGAATAACTGGACTGTAGAACAAATAGCCTTTCGTTGTGAGCGCCTTTCTGTACGTCTTGAACGATTGTCACAGAACTTTCTGCAAATGGCATCTCTCAGTTTGGATGGGGTTAATGGAGAAGCGGTACTTGGGATTGTTAGAGAAAGTAAAGTATTTTTAGAACTGACAGCCATTGATTTAGATGTAGATAATGCCTTTGAATTAGCTCAAATGCAACGTCAATTGTCTCGATGGCATATTCATTGGTTATCAACTTGGACAAGTGATTCTAGTCGTCTGGAAATTTCAACTTTGTCTCAAACCTGGGCAAATCGAATTATAGAGATGGCAGGAGTTCTGGTTTAAGGTTTTTAGTGCGATAGCGTAAGCGCTGACTTGTCAGTTCGCTAATATTGAGTTAGTGCGATCGCGAAGCGCGACCTAGGAATCGCTCAATTTCCATTTTCTTGATCAACCAGGAGAAAATTTAACTTAAATAGAAATATAGGGACTTGGTTAACTGATTTGACACTCTCAGCACTAAAGTGACTGAGATTCTTTAATCAAAGACATGACTTGCTCAGACAGGCTTGCGCCAACCTGAGTAGAGGACTCATCTCAAGACAGCGTTGCTTGCGTCTAGCGCAAAAGTTTCCGTATGCCCTACGGTACTCAATCCTCGACTAAGTATATTTCTAGCTGCATTCTCATCTCTATCCATGACGCAACCACATCTACAATTGTGAGTGCGAGTAGATAAAGTCTTTTTAACGATTTCACCACAGCTAGAGCATTCCTGGCTAGTATATTG
>JAKOGY010000102.1 GCA_028658405.1 Dolichospermum sp. ST_sed8
AATGGTTTTAGAGTTGAATTTTCAACAATGAAAGATATTACTAAGGTTCATTGTAGTGACGGATATAGCTCCGTTTGACTACGGAAAACTACAATTTTATGAGATTAAATGCAGAGACTGTCTGAATCAGGATATCCAGGATTTTAGGATTTACACCGATGTTAGTTTGAGTTAAGGATTTTTTTAGGCATATTTTTTGTCCCTAAATCAACAGAACAATCAAGAATTTCTTCTAAATATCTTTGTACCTTGGAAAACTGAATTAATCCAAAAGGACGTGAAAACTCAGCCAAACAATCTACATCACTATCAGGACGAGCTTCATTACGAGCAACAGAACCAAATAATTCAAGGGATCTTACTCCTAAGTCTTTTAATTCTTGTTGATGTGTTCTGAGAATTTGTAACACTTCTTCACGATTCATAGTCATTTTTCTGTAAGTTTTGCACTTGGTGCTTTATTCTTTCCAAAAATCGCAATCTAACATGGAATCTATATCATGAGAATATATCCAAGTATCAGGAAATGTAACTTGTGGATAATCTTTGCGAACTCCTTTAAGCGCAATTCTCCAAGCAGCACTAAAAGACTCATCCCAAATAGTTTTTAGACTAGGAGAATCTTCAATTTCTAATTCTAACTGTCGTCTTTGTTCATTAATTGTAGTTTCCCAACCACGATAGTTATCTGGTGAATTAACGGACAATCTTTTTAGTAAATGTTCCCAGAGAACTAAAAGTCGGCTTTTCAGTTCTTTTTTTTGGCTTCTTCCCAAACTTTCAATTTCCTCAATTAAGTTTTCTAAATCCAATTGTGCAAAATCATGTGTTTTCAGTTTAGTAGCAGTATCTATTGTCCAAAGTAAAAAATCACGCTCATAAAGAGAAGCTGTCATAATATTCCTCATCTATTTTCTTCGATTTTATCCCATCAAATCTAATAAGTAATAAGCTGCATTAGCAAAACCACTGTGATTACTAGGGGTTATCGTTCGGATACAATACAATCGAGGGCGGGGAAACCTCACCCCTACAGGTTTTGCAATGCAATAAATGTTGGAATATTTTTGTATTTGTAAGTCTCCTACTATCTTTCTAAATCCTGTATTTCCTTGGGAACTCCCGCTGTTAAAACCTCATTTCCATCTTCAGTAACTAAGACATCATCTTCAATGCGAATCCCAATTCCTACCCAACGGGGGTCAATTTCCGGTTGGTCTTCGGCGGGTTTGGTGTCGGGTACTATATAAAGTCCGGGTTCTATGGTTAGCACTTGTCCCGGTTGTAAAGTTTGGGGGTTTTCTCCATGTTGATAAACTCCCACATCATGGACATCTAAACCTAACCAATGACTAGTGCGGTGCATATAAAAGGGCTTATATTTTTCCTCTTCTATTAATTTGTCAATTTCTCCTTTGAGTAAACCCAGTTCTACTAATCCTTCTGTTAATATCCGCACGGCTTTATTATGAGGTGCATGGAAGGAATTTCCTGGCTTTACTTCTGCTATTGCTTGTTTTTGTGCTTCTAAAACAAGTTCATATAATATCTTTTGTTCTGGTGTGAATTTACCACTAACGGGAAACGTGCGGGTAATATCAGAGTTGTAATAACCATAAGCGCAACCAGCATCAATCAATAACAGGTCATTTTCTTGCATTTGACAGTTATTTTCAATGTAATGCAATACGCAAGCATTCTTACCGGAAGCAACAATAGAAGGATACGCTGGACCCATTCCCCCACGAAGACGGAAAATATGTTCTATTTCGGCTTGGATTTCATATTCATAACGTCCTGGTGCGGTAGTTTTGAAAGCATGATTATGAGCTTCTACGGCAATTTCTACGGCTTGACGCATTAAGTCTAATTCTGTTTTGCTTTTATGTAGCCTCATGGTGCTGAGGACTATACTAGGGTCGGTAATGGATGTGGGGCCTGTTCCGCGTTTGGGATAGGTTCGCAGTAAACTTTGGTAATGTTCAAGAATTTTATCGTTGAAATTGCGATCGCGTCCTAAATGATAATAAATACAATTGGCTTTCTCTAAATACTGTGGTAATTTCTCATCTAACTCCGCAATGGGGTAAGCAATATCTGCACCATAAAATTCTTTTGCTTTCTCTATTCCACAACGATAACCACTCCAAACTTCCTTTTCCTGATCTTTGGGTTGAACAAATAATACAAACCGATGTTCCGCGTGATGGGGTGCTAATACTACTACTGCTTGAGTTTCATTAAAGCCAGTTAAGTAAAAGAAATCACTATCTTGACGATAAACATACTCAACATCGTTGTGCATTACTGCTGTTGGCGCACTTCTGAAAATCGCTGTACCGCTGCCTATTTTCGCCATTAACTGCTCACGACGTTGCCGATATTCTGTTTGCATAGCTGATTTATTAATGGTGTTGTTTTTTAGTTTTAACAATTATATAAGAATCACTAATGATATTTGAAAAATTTTAAGCGAGTTTTGGTGGGCATTGCCCACCCTACGTATTTTTCAAATATTCAGTATTAGTCCTATAGACTACGGAGAATGTTCTCAGAAAAATTGCTAATTTTAGCTTAATCAGCAGAAGCCCCACGTCTCACTCTTAGGAGGGTGGGATGAATGCGCGTGAGTTGAGTTGCGTAGCCACAAATTGTATTTGAGCGCAGCGAAAACAAAGAGGGCTACAGCGACGAAACGAACAAAATATTGATTTCTATGTTATTATTAGGGGGTAGGTGTAGTCCAATTAAATGCTCCAAATGCAGCCTACAAAACAAAAAACAAATTTTAAAACCAAAGAACCGTGGGGCGCACGGTGTAGGGGCGTATTGCTATACGCCCCTACGTTAATGTCCTTATAGAAGAGTCGCGCTCGTTGCCCACACTCACCTGAAAGGGAGTTTGTGGAGTACGTCACTTATTCTAGCCAATTTTTAAGATTAAGATCCCCGACTTCTTGAAGAAGTCGGGGATCTGGGTAAGGACTTTTATCTAAATGAGATTGTCAACAAATCAGGATTTTATCTTTAAAGAATGACAGTTATAAATGGAAAATAAAATATTTTTTAATTGCTCAGATATTACTTTTAAGTTTAAAAATTAGTGTTGATTAACTTTTTTGAAATGTCTATAAATAATGACATTGAATAAAAATAGTTAAGCAAATGTTTGTTATTTACAGAATCTTCATAAAAATCAAATTAAAAATGGATGTTAATTACTAATAAAAAAACACCATGGCTGTTGATTCATCACCCTTATCTTTAGATACAAATGCTTGGGGACAAGAATCCCTTAAAAAATCAAACTCTTTGACAACATCTCTTGATACTATCAATCCCATAAGTTCTGCTCCTGAATCACAGGCAGATCCATTAGTACCAACAAATCCATTAGCTCAAATTCCCATTGGAGGCAGTGCTAACCCTAATCCTAATCCTTATTTAACCAGTGCAGCCATTGTTCCCGACTTCAATGGTGATGGGAAAACAGATAAACTTTGGGTGAATGCTCAAACTGGTGAAATTTTAGTTCGCTTGATGAATGGAACACAAGTTTTAGAACAGGCTTCTTTAGGTAAATATGACTTAAATACCTGGGATTATAAAACTGCTGATTTTAATGGCGATAATAAGACTGACTTCTTATTACGCAATAAGACAACAGGCGAAAATTTAATTGTGTTAATGGATGGCACAAAAGTTGCTAATTATCTGCCTTTAGATCGAGTTGATCCCGGGTTTACAGCTAATATTGGCGATTTCAATGGCGATCGCAAAACTGATATTTTCTGGAATAATGCAACTACTGGTGAAAATGCTATTTGGCAAATGGATGGAACAACAGTAGTTAGTGCAAATGTTCTCGAAACTACAGCACCAGGATTGACTGCAACCATTGTTGATTTTGATGGTAATGGTAAGAGTGATATTTTCTGGCGCAATAGCACCACAGGCGAAAATAGCACTTGGTTTATGGATGGTAGCCAAGCCACCAAGTATGATCTTCAAGCGCAAGATGCTTCCTGGACTTCTACTCTTGGTGATTTCAACGGCGACTTCAAAACTGACGTTCTGTGGCGCAACTCACAAACAGGTGAGAATAAGATTTGGACAATGAATGGCGTTTTTGTGACTGAGGGTGTTGTCAGCACATTGGGTACAGATTGGAGCGCGAGAATTGGCGATTTCAATGGCGACGGTAAAACTGACATCTTCTGGCACAATGCGACTACAGGTGCAAATACTGCTTGGTTGATGGATGGTACAGCGATAAGTTCTGAAGCCTTCTTACCTAGCAATACTCCTGGTTTAACAGCATCTTTAGGTGATTTCAATGGTGATGGTAAGACTGATATTTACTGGCGTGATCAACAAACATCCGCTGATAAAATCTGGACTATGAATGGAACTTTAGCTACAGAGACTCCTGTTGCTGATGCAGATAAGCTGACTCCAGAATGGTATACAGGTTGATTTGGTAATGGGTAATGGGTAATGGGTAATGGGTAATGGGTAATGGGTAATGGGTAATTGGTAATTGGTCTATTATTAATTTATCAAGATTTTCTAAACTTATATTAAGCGATCGCTATTGATGATTTATCGAAAAGCGATCGCTTTTTTGTTGATGTTTGACCATTGGGGGACAAAATGTAAGTTCTAGATTTTTAATCAACCCTATATACAGCTTCCTTCTTCCTTCTTCCTTCGTGTCCTTCGTCCCTTCGTGGTTCAGTAGGGGCGTATTGCTATACGCCCCTACTGACTCGGTGACTCCTTTTACCGCTATGCCTTTTCATTTTTTAAAACTTCTGTAGCTTGGTCAATTGACAATGGACGATAAAAAAGATATCCTTGAATTTCATCACAATCAATCGAGCGTAAAAACTCTAATTCTGCTGTCTTTTCTACACCTTCAGCAATTACTTTTAATCCTAAAGATTGTCCCAAGGTAATTATGGCTTGGATAATATGAGCAACTTTTGGATCTATGGTTATTTCTTTAATAAAAGAACGATCAATTTTGAGATTATGGAACGGCAACACTTGGAGGCGAGAAAGGGAAGAATAACCGGTGCCAAAGTCATCAAGGGATAGAAGTAAACCCATTTGTGCTAAACATTGTAGTGCGGTTGTAGTAAAATCTAGATCCGCGATCGCTGTGCTTTCTGTAATTTCTAATTCTAAAAATTCTGGTTGGAGTTGAGTTTCTGCTAAAGTATCAGTTAATATTTCTACTAAATTAGGTTGAGAAAATTGCTTAGGAGAAAGATTAACGGCAATTACAATTGGTGGATATCCCGCATCTTGCCAAGCTTTATTTTGTTTACAAGCCTGACGTAACACCCATTCACCAATAGAGATAATTAAACCGCTTTCTTCCGCTAGAGGAATAAAAACATTGGGAGAAACTATCCCCATTTCTGGGTGATACCAACGCAATAAAGCCTCCATGCCTGTAATTTTCCCTGTGACGGTATTAACGCGAGGCTGATAGTGGAGAACGAATTCTTCGTATTCTAGGGCATGGCGTAAACTTTTTTCTAACTTCAATAGTTCTGGTTTTTTTTGACTAAGAGACTGGTTATAAAATTGGTAGTTATTTCTGCCTTCATTTTTGGCATAATATAGGGCCGCATCTGCGTGCTGAATGAGGGTTTCAACATCAGGACTGTGTTCATCAAGTAAGGCTATGCCAATACTAGAACTAATATAAAGTTCATGTCCATAGAGATGAAAAGCACTTTCCAAAGTCTAGGGGTTTGATAAGACTGATTTTGCCAATAATAGCGGGAAGTTTCCGCACCAGATTTAATCCATGCAAACCGCATACTTAGGGAAATTTCCCCAGTAATTGGATGGGAATGATTTTGAAATAGATAGACTCGTTCGACATTGGTAGCTTCTCCTAATGCTGCCAGCGCTTTTTCGATAGCTATCTCATAGTTCATTTCTGCTAATAAATAATTTGCTACTTCTGCTACTGCTTGTAATAAGCGATCTCGTTGTTTTAGTTCTATTTCAGATTTTCTTTGTTCCGTAATATTTCTGACAATAAAAGTTCTAATTAAATCACTTTTTGCTAAGTAATGAACAGATTGTTCAAAAATTTCATCGCCAACTGTTACTTCCCGCACAAAGGAAGTTTGCGATTGGTTCTGAACTGCTTTGATCAATTGTGTCAAAGTTGGGTGTTCCTGACCTATCTGCCTCAAGTTGGGAAATTTGGCGGCAGCTGCCGGATTCAGATATGTTACTCTCCCCTCTAAATCCATTTCAATAATGGCATTAGGGATAAGTTCAGGAAAAGAAGCTAGACGAGCTAAGGCTGTATCACTAGCAGCTTCTAATATATTATTATCTACAATAGCTGTACTAAAGGGAGAAACAGCGTTTACCTTACCGGAAAGGAAATCAGACAAATCATCAGATTCACAAGATTCAGAAAATGCCTGTTCTGAGAGGTTAGTAATTACGTAGTATTTTGCAAAAGTGTTATTATCAAAGTTAACAACATCTCCATTTTGGAGATTATGATTCAGACATTTATTGCCATTTATAAATAAACCATTGGTGCTTTTTTTTCCTTGGAAGTTACCATCAATAATCCGAAACCCATATTTATCAGTATTAGGAATTGTGACTCTTAATAAAATCGCGTGTTGCCTAGATACAGACCGAGAATAGAGAACAATAGCGTTCCTTAAATCCCTGCCTAGAGAGTATGTTGCTTCTAACAAAGGAAGAGTGCGCTGCCCTTTTGGATCTTGGATAACTAATAAATGGCGAATTTTTTCTCTCTCATTCCATTCCATACCTTTTCCTGAAAATCTTATGTATTTTAGTAATTTACGTAAAAATTTTACTATATATTGATTTACACAGAGGTGATATGTACAAAGATATGAATTGCATCATGATGCAAAAGTGATTCGCTACGACACTTTATTAGTAAATTCTGAGTAAAAGTATATAACGAAAGGGACTTGGGGTGATTAATCAATTGAAAGTAGATGCTCAAGCCTAAACTAATTACCCATTCTTTAGCTAAGATTGTTTGGGTATTCTCATGATTGGTGATTGGACAAATGATTGAAGTTGAGCATCTGAGTAAAATTTATGGTTCGACAACAGCAATTACTGATGTTACCTTTAGCGTTGAACCAGGGGAAATTTTGGGTTTTTTGGGACCTAATGGGGCTGGTAAAACTACAACCATGCGAATTTTAGCCGGTTATTTACCTGCGACCAGTGGGACAGCGAAGATTGCAGGTTATGATGTCCATGATCATTCTCTGTTGGTGCGGCAGCAGATTGGTTATTTACCGGAAACGCCACCGTTATATCCAGAGATGACTGTGGAAGGGTTTTTACACTTTGTCGCCCGGGTTAAGGGGGTTTCTTCAGGCGATCGCTCTACCAAGGTAACAGCAGCTATCAACCGCTGCAACTTAGAAGATAAACGCCGAGTTATTATTCGTAAACTTTCTAAAGGTTATCGGCAAAGAGTGGGAATTGCCCAAGCGATTGTGCATGATCCCCCAGCGATTATTCTCGATGAACCTACAGTTGGTCTTGATCCTCGGCAAATTATCGAAGTGCGGAACTTAATTAAAAGTTTAGCAGGAACACACACCATTATTTTGTCTACTCATATTCTCCCAGAAGTGAGCATGACTTGTAGCCGAGTTGCCATTATTAATCGGGGGCAAATAGTTGCAACTAATACTCCAGAAAATTTGATGACACAATTAACAGGTGGGGCAGGATATGAATTAGAAATCGGTGGTGAAGCCGCTTTAGCGAAACAAATGCTGCAAAATATATCCGGTGTGAGTTTAGTAGAATTAATGCCTAACCATCAGCAATTATTAGAAAATCATACTTGCCTCCGGGTAATATTACAGCCAGGAATAGATCCAGGAAAGGAAATTACAGCGGCTTTAATAAGGGCTGAATTTGATTTATATGAAATGCGGCGAATAAATGCCACACTAGAAGATGTTTTCTTAGAATTAACTACAGCAGAAAAGAATTTACCAATGGAAATAACTTCCGAAATTGAAGAAGGAGAAATTGTCTAAATGGGTATAGTTATTGCTAATATTATTGCCATTTATCGTCGAGAACTACAGAGTTATTTTGTTTCGCCATTAGCTTATGGCATAGCTAGTACATTTTGGTTTTTATCCGGTTTATTTTTCGTGATGATTTTGTTGGGACCAGAAGGAATTTTAGTAACAGTTTCTAGCTATGATTTACAAGGGCAACAATTTGGAGTTCCATCACCAGTAATAGATGTTCCTTATGAATTTGTGCGGGCATTTTTAGATAGAATGGGCTGGTTAATGTTATTTATATTACCTGTTCTATCAATGGGACTTTATGCAGAAGAACGGAAACGCGGAACTTTAGAATTATTAGCCACATCACCAATTACTAATTGGGCTGTAGCCGTAGGTAAATTATTAGGAGTCTTAACATTTTTCTTGACAATGTTTTTACCTTTAATGGCATTGGAAGCGATCGCTTTATCTAGTTCTAATCCTCCCATATTACCCATAATTCCCTTGCTGGGTCATTTAGGATTACTCTTACTAGCAGCAGCAATTTTATCTTTAGGAATGTTTATTTCCTCATTAACAGACAGTACAATTTTAGCGGCTGTCCTTACCTTTGCCGTCGTTATTTTGCTGTTATTCATTGATTTAATCGCTAAAGTCATTCCTGGTCCAATTGGTGAAGCTATAAGTCATCTATCTCTTCTCAAACATTACAATACATTGATTCAAGGAATTTTTGATACTAGCGGCTTAATTTTATTTGCCAGTTATATTATCTTAGGTATTTTTCTCACAGCCCAATCAATTGATGCACTTCGGTTTCAACGTCATTAGTCATTAGTTATTAGTCATTAGTCATTAGTCATTAGTTATTAGTTATTAGTTATTAGTTATTAGTTATTGATGATTTTCTGACTATTTCTTATTCCCTATTCCCTATTCCCTATTCCCTGTTCCCTGTTCCCTGTTACCTAATGAATAAAAATAAACTTTGGAAACTTGTATTTTGGCTAGGACCATTTTTTTTAACTGCTGGCTTAACCATTGGTTTGATATCAGAAAAATGGGGCATAATTCCTTTATTATTAACAATAATAGGGCTAGTAATTTGTAGCCTATGGATAGTAGTACAAAGTCAACAAAGTAAATGGTGGCAAAAACGTTCTACTCAATCTGGAACTAATGCTTTTGTTGCTACTTTATCGGTATTAGTAATCTTAGGATTAATTAATTTTTTAGGTATTCGCTACCACCTGCGCTTAGACTTAACAGATACTCAACTATTTACCTTATCACCTCAATCAAGGGAATTAGTGAGTAACTTACCCGAAACAATGAAAGTTTGGTTATTTAGTAAAGAACAAAATATCCAAGATCGGGAATTATTAGATAACTATCATCGTCAAAGTCAACAGTTTAAATTTGAGTATATTGATCCTCAATTAAAACCAGGAATAGCCAAAAAATTTGGAGTAAAAGATTATGGCGAAGTTTATCTAGAATTTCAAAACAAACGGCAATTAGTCCAGATAATTAATGAAAATGAACGTTTGTCAGAAATTAAATTAACTAATCGTTTACAACAAATCACCAGTTCTATAACTGCTAAAGTTTACTTTCTTCAAGGTCATGGTGAACACCCACTTTCAGCGAATAAAGGGGCAATCTCTCAAGCAATTAAAGGATTAACTGATAAAAACTTTACTACATCAGCTTTAAATTTAGCAGAACAGCCGCAAGTTCCTGATGATGCTACTGTTATAGTTATCGCTGGTCCACAAAAAGAATTATTGACTGGGGAAGTTACAGCTTTACAAAATTATCTGAATCGTGGTGGTAACTTGTTGTTAATGATTGATCCTAATACAAACCCAAAAATAGACACTATTTTAAAAGATTGGGGTGTGCGTTTAGATAATCGCTTGGCCATTGATACTTCTGGACAAAGTTTGCAACTTGGCCCTGCTGCTATTTTAGTAACGGAATATGGACAACATCCTATTACTAAGGATTTTGGCAAAAATATTTCTGTATATCCCTTAACTCGTCCTCTGGAAATTGATCCTGTGTCTGGTATTGAGTCTATGGTTTTATTGAAAACCAAACCCTATCCCAGCAGTTGGGCAGAAAGTGATCAAAAAAGTGAAAAATTAGAGTTTAATGAAGGTCAAGATTTAAAGGGACCTTTAACTTTAGGAGTAGCATTAACTAGAAAGTTATCAAATCAAACTACACTTTTACCAACTGCAATTCCCACAAATTCACCAACTGCAATTCCCACAAATTCACCAACTGCAATTCCTACAAATTCACCAACAACTGCTAAAGAATCAAGATTAGTAGTATTTGGAAACTCAAATTTTGCCGTTGATGGTTTATTTGAACAACAATTAAATGGAGATGTATTTCTCAACTCAGTTAGTTGGTTAAGTCAACAAAATCAACAACTTCTGTCAATTCGTCCTAAAGAACCAAAAAATCGCCGTATTATCATATCAACTTCCCAAGCTAACTGGTTAACAATAGCTGCCGTGTTTGTGTTACCTTTAATTGGTTTAGTCACAGGTTTTGTGATTTGGTGGAAACGCCGATGAAAAATTAATTAGTAATTCATGATGCTAAATCAACCAGAATTTTCGCTTTTAGAAACAATATTATGGCAACCTGATGATGGTTATTTTGTTTTAGATTATCATTTACAAAGGTTACAAGCTTCAGCAATTTATTTTGATTTTAATATTGATATAAATAGCTTGAAAACTCAACTTGATAAATTAACAAAATTATTTGCAAATCAAGCTTATAAGGTGCGGTTGTTGTTAGATTCTCATGGTGAGATGACATATCAAACTATGTCTCTATCTCCTGTGAATAATGAGAAATTTGTTAAATTAGGTATGTCTTGCACACCTGTTGACTCTACTAATATATTTTTGTATCATAAAACGACTAATCGCCAAGTTTATGAAATAGCAAAAGCTGCTTTTCCTGATTGTGATGATGTTTTATTGGGGAATGAAAGAGGTGAAATCACAGAAACCTGTATTGGTAATATTGTGGTAGATTTGAATGGAGAATTGCTGACACCTCCTGTAGAGTGCGGTTTGTTAGCAGGGACTTTTCGTGCTGATTTACTTGAGCAAGGTAAAATTAAAGCAGAAATTATTACAGTGGAAATGTTAAAATATAGCGATCGCATCTATATAATTAACTCAGTCCGAAAATGGCGAGAAGCAGTTTTAATTTCTGACTAAGTAGGTAGGCACAATTAAATACAATATGGGCAGGCAGGATGCCCACCCCACAATAAGTATAATATTTATTTGGGTCTATTTACTTAATTAGATAATTTATTAATTTATATTTAATATGAAATTACCAAAAACGACTTTAATTTTAATACTTTTAGCTCTGGGCTTAGGTGGTTTTGTTTACTTTCATGAAATTAAAAATAAAACTCAGCAAACAGTAATAAAAACCCAAAAACAGAAAATTTTCTCTTTTACGGCTGCTGATGTTCAATCTTTGACAATTAAAGTAAAGGATATGACATTACAAATAGAAAAAAGAAATACCTCAGAAAAACCCCAATGGGAAATCAAATCTCCCGTATCAGCACCAGCAAATGATGCAATTGTTTCTTATTTAATGGATTTGTTAGTTAAGGGAAAAACTGAAAGAACAGTATCAGTTACACCCACTGAATTATCAGAATTTGGTTTAGATAAACCTGTAGCAACTATTGATGTTAAACTGAAAAATCAACAAAGCCATCAATTGATTTTAGGTAAAGGTGATTTTAATAATCAATTTCTATATGCTCAAGCTGATGGTAACAAAAATATGAACCTGTTGTTAGTTTCTAAGGATTTTGTGAACGCAGTTAATCGAGACATATCTGAATGGAAACAAACACCAGAAAAAATGGATATGCAGCCATTACCTGGTCTTCCGAAACTAACTCCTACAAATAAGTAATGTAAAGATATTTCTTCTGGTTCCCATAATCTCTATGGGAAAGGGATACTGGGAATGAGATAAAATAGCAAAAATTAGTATTTCTTATTTTCAATGACAAAACAAACAGCAACCTTATTAATTTCTTGCCCAGATCAACGGGGCTTGGTAGCGAAATTTGCCAATTTTATCTATGCTAATGGTGGTAATATTACTCATGCAGATCAACATACAGACTTTGAAGCTAGATTATTTCTGACTCGCATAGAATGGCAGTTAAAAGGATTTAACTTACCAAAAGATGTAATTGCTACCGCTTTTAATGCAATTGCTCAACCTTTAAATGCAAAATGGGAATTACACTTTTCTGATACTCTTCCCCGTATTGCTATTTGGGTAAGTCGTCAAGATCATTGTTTATTTGATTTAATCTGGAGATATCGCGCTAAAGAATTTCATGCAGAAATTCCTTTAATTATGAGTAATCACCCTGATTTACAACCAGTAGCTGCACAATTTGGCATTGATTACCATTACCTACCCATAAATAAAGAAAATAAGCAGGAACAGGAAATTAAACAACTAGAATTACTGCATCAATACAAAATTGATTTAGTAGTATTGGCAAAATATATGCAAATAGTCAGTGCTGATTTTATTAAAAAATTCCCACAAATCATTAATATTCATCATTCATTTTTACCAGCGTTTATAGGTGCTAATCCCTATCATCGCGCCTTTGAAAGAGGTGTAAAAATTATTGGTGCAACAGCCCATTATGCTACTGCTGACTTAGATGCAGGACCAATTATTGAACAGGATGTGGTGCGGGTAAGTCATCGAGATGAGGTAGATGATTTAATCAGAAAAGGGAAAGATTTAGAAAGAATTGTGTTAGCAAGAGCGGTAAGATTGCATTTACGAAATCGTGTTTTAGTTTATGGAAATAGGACAGTAGTTTTTGAGTAAAATGTTCGCTTTTAATAAATGTGGGAATGCGAGAAGAGTGATCGCGTTAATTCTTAACCTAAAAAAGTTTGTTCAGTAACGCCAAAACGTTTAGCTAAAACTTTAATCATGGTTAAATTTAATTCTTGTTTACCATTAAGTAAATCTGATATTAACTCTTGATTTCCTATTTCTGTAAAATCTGATTCACTTAACCCATGTTCAGCCATTAAATATTGAAGTATTTCAATTCCTGTTGCTTTTTCTAGAGGAAATTCCTTTTTTTCGTATTCTTTAATCGTTAAAGCAATAGATTTAATTAAATGAGTAATTTGAGAGTCTTTTTTTTGTTGATTTAAGCTAATTAAATTCTTGAGTTGTTCCTCTCGGAGATCGCACTCTTCTTCACTGGCAATAGGAATTAGCAAAGGAGCGATATTTTGCCAACTTTGAGAGATTTGTTCAAGATTCATGTTTCCACGTCTCCTTATCATATTCAGCGTGAGTTAAAATTGAATCAATAATAATTGTTTTTTCAATGTAACTAATTTCGGCAATTAATCGAATACGATCAATTTACTTTTAGGTGTGTATATTAATTATCCCCAATCCCCCGACTTTCCACCCGTCTTACTCACTAAATGAATCCCCTCAATCTGAATAGACTTTTCTAACGCTTTAGCCATATCGTATAAAGTTAAAGCAGCAATAGATACCGCTGTTAAAGCTTCCATTTCTACACCAGTTTCTGCTTTGGTTTTCACAGTGGCATCAATTTGATAACCAGGTAGTTGGGCATCGGGAATAATTTCCACTGTAATTTTCTGCAAAGGTAAGGGGTGACAAAGAGGAATTAAATTTGCTGTCTGTTTAGCGGCCATGATTCCCGCTAACCTCGCAGTTGCCAAAACATCACCTTTAGGAGTGTTACCGGCTTGAATAGCGGCGAATGTCTCCGGTAACATCCGCACCTTACCAGTGGCCACTGCTTGGCGAATAGTGGCTACTTTGCCTGATACATCAACCATTTGAGCTTCTCCCTGAGCATCCAAATGGGTTAAGGAAAAAGAATTTGAAAAATTAGCTTGCGTCATTGGGAAAGTGTGTGCTATTATAAAACTCGTGAGTCAAGGGTGTGTAGCTCAGTGGACCAGAGCACGTGGCTACGAACCACGGTGTCGGGGGTTCGAATCCCTCCTCGCCCATTTCTATAATTTTAAATGCACAAGTGCCATTTTTGGTGTTTGTGCATTTTTGATCGGTTTGAATTGGGCGCAGGCGCTGCACCCCTACTGGATTGGGACATGAATTATTTTACAGCATAGATATCTTCAGTCTGACCCAAGGCAAAACGCACAGATTGCGGGATGTTGCGGCTAGACTGGGTAAGGAAGATAATCATGGCTATCACAGTTAAACCTGTCGTCAAACCAAACATATTCCGATAACCCAGGCTTTGAGCAAATGTACCAAAAACTGGACCTGCGATCGCTAAACCGATATCAAATCCCATTAAGGAAGCACCAAATATTCTCCCTCGTTCATGGGGTAAAGCCCTATCTGTCATCAATACAGAAATCATGGGAATGAGTGTACCCGAAGCAGCACCTTCCATGAATGCTCCTAATAAGAACATGAATGTGTTGTTTGCTTGCCAAATACAGATAATAGAGAGTGTGTAAGCCATCAAACTCATGGTGACAAATAAACCCCGTCCATATTGATCTGAAGCTTTACCAGTAAATAATCTACAAGCAAAACTGGAGACAGCCGCAGCGGTGAAAAAGAAACCTGGATTTAAATCAACTCCCGTGGATTTGATGAATAAGGAGATGAAAGTATGCAAACTACCTAATGTCAAACCACTCAATAATAAGACGATAGCCGGAATCCGCACACGAGGACTGGTTAATATTTGCCAAAAGTTATCATTTTTGCTGTTATTTGGTTTGGTGGCAACAGGTGGATTAACAATGGGAATAATACATAATAAACCCAGAGAGCATAAAGCCGCAGATGAGATAAATAATGGGGTATAACCAGCGCTTGCTTGTAAAAATCCACCTATGGCTGGACCTATTCCCACACCTAAAGGACTCACCAAACTCATGTAACCAACCACTTCACCGCGACGGTGTGCTGGTGCTAAATCGCTGACTAGGGCAATGTAAGCTGTAGCAAAGGCCGCAATACTAATGCCATGAAAGGCGCGAATTACCATGAGGGGAATTATTGATTTGACAAATAAATACCCCAAAGGAGCGATCGCAGCCACAGACATTCCAATCAATAATACTATTTTGCGACCCCGTATATCTGCTAAAGCACCCATTGACGGGCGACATAGTAACATCCCAATGGCAAAGCTACCCATCACAATGCCAATTTCTTGTTTACTAGCACCAATATGTTCAATATATAAGGGTAAGGTGGGCAATAATGAGGCCAAACCTGACCAGAAAAACAAACCCGCTGCAAATAACATGAGCAGGTTTTTTCGGAGATTAGCGTCAAAAGTATCAAAGGCTTTCACGGCAGATGCAATAATGCAAAAAGTATTATTTCTCTATTGTTACGTTACTTAACATTTTTTGCCACAACTTCTCGCACTCGATAGATTGGTCGTCCTTGAGATTCATGATAAGTTCGCATCAGTAATTCTGCCAAAAGACCGAAGCAAAATAACTGGACTCCTGCTACTAGCAGCAATACCGCTAAAATTAACAGAGGACGGTTGCCAATATCTGCATGAAAAGCCAATTTAATGAAGGTTAAATGTATACCTATTCCTCCACCTGCAACCATAGAAATTAAGCCTAACAGCCCAAAAACGTGCATGGGACGGGTAAGGAACTTTTTCATAAACAGAATAGTTAATAAATCCATCAATACCCGAAATGTCCGCGAGATGCCATACTTACTTTGTCCAAAACGTCGCGCATGATGACGCACAGGTACTTCTGTAATTCTCGCCCCTTCGATATATGCCAATGCGGGTAAAAAGCGGTGTAATTCTCCATAAAGGTTCATATCTGCCACTAATTCGCTACGATAGGCTTTGAGAGAACAACCATAATCATGAATATAGACGCTTGTAGCTCCACGAATTAACCAATTAGCTATTTTTGAAGGTAAAAGGCGATTTACAGCCCCATCTTGGCGATTTTGCCGCCAACCACTGACTAAATCATAGCCCTCATCTAGCTTTGCTAATAACATGGGGATATCAGCGGGGTCATTTTGCAAATCAGCGTCTAAAGTTACAATTACTTTAGCTGTAGCATAATTAAAACCCGCAGACATAGCCGCAGTTTGTCCATAGTTACGGCGTAAAATCACCGCTTTTAAATCAGTGCGGGTTTGTGCCTGTTCCTTGAGAAATTCGGCTGTACCATCACTAGAACCATCATCTACACAAATAATTTCATAACTCAATTGACTAGCTGTGAGAGTGGTAGAAATGGCTTCTAGTAATAAAGGGAGACTTTCTACTTCATCTTTGATTGGGACAACTACGGATACATCTGGTAATTGGTGACTGGTAATTGGTAATTGGTAATTTGTCATTGCTGATAACTGAATAGTTAATTTTATTTTATTTGATATAGATCCCCGACTTCTTTAAGAGCGTGTTTGATAGCTTGCGTGGCGTAGCCATAAAGTTATGATTGATGTATCCAATATCTTTTTACCCCACCCTAACCCTCCCCTTGGAAAGGGGAGGGAACTTGATTTTCCGGTTTCCACTCTTTATAAGGCGGGATTAAGGGGGGTAAAAAATCACAACGTCAGGGATCTGAATTATCTATTACCAGCATAACTTTTGATCACTCTACCAGCACAACGCAATTGTTGATAATAAGTCTGACTTACTGTATCTCCTTGTGCGGAAAGTTGGTCAATACCAATACCGTTACGTCCTTGATCTTTTCCTGAACTATGGATATACAAACCATCACCTAAATATAAACCTACATGAGTGGCTTTTTGGGGAGTACCAAAAAAGATTAAATCCCCTGGTTGTGTTTGATTAATATCAATAGGTTGAACAAAAGCTTCTTGCTGATAAGCGTCTCTGGGTAGCCAAATACCTACAGATTTAAAAGCTGCTTGCATTAAACCAGAACAATCATAATTTGGGGCAACTGTGCCACCCCAAAGATAATGATTATCTTGCGCTTTTGCGGCTTGGGTAAAGGCAATAATTGCGGGTATGTGTTGTTGAATTTCTGCGGTTGAGATGAATTGGGGTTGATATATTGTTTCTGTGGGTTGGATAAATTGCCAATCTTGAACAGATAACCATCCTGGATAGTCATCCTCACATAAACAAATTGCAATTGCTGTATTTTGATGATTTGATTTTATTCGTAAATGTCGTCCTGTTGCGGCTTGGGTAGCTAAACTGACACATTCAGGAGAATTATAGATATTTAGGTTAATCTGACAGTGATATTCTCCAGTAGGGGAATGGGAAATTAGTAGGTTTATTGACATTATTAATATTGTCTGAATCAGGATTTTCAGGATTTAAGGATGAACAGGATTATCTATTTGTCTGAATCAGGATTTACAGGATTTAAGGATGAACAGGATGAAACAATAAACCATTTTGTTTAATTGTTAAATTCTTTATTGTCTGAATCAGGATTTTCAGGATTTAAGGATGACCAGGATTGTATAATCAACAATTTCATTAATTCTCAGATTTTTCATTGTCTGAATTAGAATGAGCAAAATTTAAGGATGCACAGAATTATATAATAAACCATCCTGTAAATCCTTGAATCCTGGATATCCTGATTCAGACAATTTCACACACCATCACACAACCGCTTATCCTCCTCACTCAAACCCACATTTGGATTGTGTAAATAATCCTTCAACCAAGCACAACCATCCTTAATTCCCCTATCTAAATCCCGCACAGGCCACAACCGCGCTGTCTTGTCATCAGATGCCGTAGCAATGGTTTTACCGTCGGGGCTGAAACTCACACTTATGACTCCACTCTGATGCCCTTTAAATTCCTGAA
>JAKOGY010000103.1 GCA_028658405.1 Dolichospermum sp. ST_sed8
CATGATTATGGTGGGCATTGTCTACAATATCATGATTATGGTGGGCATTGTCTACAATATCATGATTATGGTGGGCATTGTCTACAATATCATGATTATGGTGGGCATTGTCTACAATATCATGATTATGGTGGGCATTGTCTACAATATCATGATTATGGTGGGCATTGTCTACAATATCATGATTATGGTGGGCAATGCCCACCCTACTTAATGAATCATAAAAGAGGGAAGAGATAGCAAGAAAGAGATGCTTACATCTTTGGAGAATCTCTCTAATTAGGGTTATGTTAAAATATAGGAATATTCTTAACTATTGTAATTTCATCATGAAAAATTTAATTCCTACAATTGCTATAATTCTTAGCTGTGTATCTTTGATAGGTTGCGGTAGCGCACCAAAGGATATAGTTAAAGAAGACTCTAGCAATACTGTAACACAAAGCCAAAGAGAAACTTCTTCAGTAGCAGTAGGAGAACAAGAGAATAAAGAAGCATCTTTGCCAAAATCAGAAACTCAGAAAAATGAAAACAATCCAGAAGAGGAGAAAAAACTTGTTCGTAAACACCTAGATAAAAATACTAAAAAAGGTGGAAGTAAACAACCAAAAGTAGGAACAGTTACAAAATTAGTTAATGGTGATTTAATGTGTTACGTCACCTTAGTAAATAAAAAAGGCATTGAATATAATGTCGGTGCATCTTTTGACATTTGCGCTGATGAAAAAAAGGTTTTAAATAAAAAAGTCCGTGCTGTTTATCAAATACAATCAGTTAATGATTGCGAAAGTGCAGAACCTTGTGGTAAAACTCGCAAAGAATCAATTATTACAAAAATGGAAGTTGTAAATGAAGGTTCAACAGAAAAATCACCAAGCGGTAATTCTAAAAGTGGCAAATCACAAACTTTAAGTAATGGTGAATGGACGATTACTTTGAGTAATACTGATTCTTGGAACGGGGTTAATGGTACAGGAAATGTGAGTTATCAAGGATGTGATGCTAATGGTAAATGTCTCAAATTAAGAGGTGGTAAAGTCTCCTGTCGAGATGGTAAATGTGTTACTGGTTGGAAAAATGGAGATTATCTCTACATTTTAGAACAGCCAATTACTGAAGATGGTAATTCTCCTGCTACTTTAATCGTGAGAAA
This sequence comes from Dolichospermum sp. ST_sed8, assembly GCA_028658405.1. Classification (GTDB taxonomy): domain Bacteria; phylum Cyanobacteriota; class Cyanobacteriia; order Cyanobacteriales; family Nostocaceae; genus Dolichospermum. The sequence goes on from JAKOGY010000103.1 coordinate 1,154, forward strand.
AGATGCTAATGAAATTTTGAAGGCTACAGAATTGAAAGTTATATCTGGTAATTAAACCTAAATCTTGCTGTTATTTTACTCCTCTGGTGTAAAATTTTGGTCAAGAAAATTAAGAGCATGATTGCGAAGTTCAAAATATTCTGTGGAGTTCCGCATGGCTGTTCTATCTCTAGGATGTTCAAAAGGAACTTTTAGAATTTCTCCTATCTTTGCAGATGGTCCATTAGTCATGAGAATAATTCGATCTGACATATAAATTGCTTCATCTACATCATGGGTAATCATCATAACTGCTTGACGATGATGTTCCCAAATATCTAATACTTGACGCTGTAATTTACCACGAGTTAAAGCATCTAAAGCCCCAAAAGGTTCATCCATTAATAACATTTTGGGACGAATTGCTAAAGCCCTAGCAATACCAACTCTTTGTTTCATTCCTCCAGAAATTTCATCGGGATATTTATCTGCTGCGGCTGTTAAGTTTACCATGACTAAATGTTCATTGACAATGCTAATTTTTTCGGCTCTATTAGCACTTTTAAATACTTCATCTACCGCTAAACGGATATTTTCCCGGACAGTTAACCAAGGTAATAATGAATAATTTTGAAATACCATCATTCTATCTGCTCCTGGTTTACGGATCTCTTTTCCGTCTAAACGAACTGAACCAGATGTAGCTTTTTCAAAACCACCAATTATTTTTAATAATGTGGATTTACCACAGCCGGAATGACCAATGACAGAAATATATTCATCTTCACTAATGGTCAGATTAACATTATCTAAAACTGTGAATTGTCCTTTATCCTGTGTTGGATAAGATTTAACTAAATTTTCAACTTCTAAAAATCCGTTCCGGGGTATGGTTGCGGTAGAAGTATGATCTGATAAGGTTGTATATTCCATGATTAATTACCTTTGCTAATTCAATAGATTTCAGGGCAGAAAAATTGTAATTGTAGTAATTGTAGGTTGGGTTAAGCGATAGCGCAACCCAACAAAGTTTTGACCATATTGGGTTTTCTGATTTTAATAATGTTGGGTTTCCTTACGTCAACCCAACCTACTATTGAGATTTAGAATTAACATATTTTTCAAGACATAAAAAACTGAGTAGGAGCCTTAGCACGGATATCAAAACTATGAAGATATCCTACAGGATCACTAGGATCAAATCCTTTCTTATCTATAAATACCTCTGGTGGTTCAACCTTGTAATCATCCTTGGGACATTCAATTCCCATTTCTGCGGCTATCTCTCTATATAAATCCGTTCTCCAGCCTTTTGCCGCTACTTCTTCAGCATTTTGAGGAATTTCTTTAATTTGTCCCCAACGGGCTGCTTGAGTCATTAACCAAATACTGCGAGAACGCCATAAAAATGTCGAATGTTCTCCTATTTGGTGGGGAATATTACTAGGAAGATCATAAAAAATTGTCGTATCATCTGCTTTAATAGTGCGGTCTTTACCATCAAAACCACCATAATTATAATTGCCAATAATTCCCGGTCCAGTAAACTTAGTAATGGGAACACCTAGCTTTTTAGGTTTTGCACCAGTAAACGATCTTTGGGTGAGTAATTCGGCTACTTCTTGACGATTTTCCGGTTTGCTACAATATTGACAAGCTTCAATCATGGCCTTGACCAAAGAACGGTAAGTTTTTGGATAATTAACAATAAAAGATTCCATTACTCCCAGGAGTCTATCTGGGTGTCCCTGCCAAATTTCTTTACCCTGTGCGAATGTAAAACCAATACCTTCATTCCCAGTAATTGCTCTAGTGTTCCAAGGTTCAGCAACCATGTAAGCTTGCATTGAGCCAATTCTCATGTTTGTTACCATTTGCGGTGGGGAAACAATTATTACCCGAAACTCTTTGAGCGGGTCAACACCAGCAGCCGCGGATAAATAACGGGCAAAGTATTCATAAATGGCAGAACTGAGGACTACAGCCCAAACTTTCTTTTCTGGGGGTTGTTTGTCAAAATAGCCGCGAAAGTCTCGCCCAAAGGCTTCTAACGCCCCATCACCATATTTTTGCTGATATTCATACCAAGGACGGATGCCATAATCCCACATATCCTTGCTCATGGTCATGGCGTTACCATGTCGGTGGATAGTCATTGCTGCACACAAGGGAGCATGACGCGCACCTTCCGCACCTATTCTAGCATTGGTGACTGCACCAGAAACGACGGGGGAAGCATCAAGACGACCAAAAATCAAGCCGTCGCGGGAGGTAGCCCAACTGGCTTCGCGGTTAAGACTGACATTTAAGCCATATTTGCGGAAGAATCCTTTTTTCCAAGCGATCGCAAATGGCGCACAATCATTAACAGGAACATAACCAACAGTAATATCCGATTTTTCTAAATCTTGGGATCTAACTACTGGTGTCACCGCTAAAGCTTCTTCCGTTAATCCTTTTGCAGACCTATCTCCAGAAACAGCACAGGATGATAAAAATAAACCTGCTGTAGTCGCACCTATTCCTGTAATAAAATCCCTGCGAGTTAAATTATTTTCAGTCATGATTTTTATTATGTGGGATTTTATGAAAGTACAAATTCATCTGCGTTTATCCGCGTCCATCATCTTCTATCTGCGTTTAAATCATCAAATTCCTGGACGGTGAGTAACTAACTCTTGAATTTTGCCCACCCCATAATCTAAAATCAACCCAGTTAAGCCAATTACAAACACGGCTAAAAATACAGAACTGAGATTTAAACGACTCCATTCGTCCCAAACAAAAAATCCTATTCCCACACCACCAGTGAGCATTTCCACCGCTACAATTACTAACCAAGCAATCCCTAAACTAATTCTTAAACCCGTAAAAATATAGGGCAAACTAGCAGGTAAAATAATTTTAGTTATTTGTCTCCAACGGTTCATTTCTAAAACTTGTGCTACATCCAAATAATCTTTGGGAACACTAGAAACTCCTAAAGCTGTATTAATAATAGTTGGCCAAAGAGAGGTAATGAAAATTACGAAAATTGCCGAAGGATCTGCTAAATTGAACAAAGATAAAGAAATCGGCAACCAAGCTAAGGGTGATACAGGTTTGAAAATCTGAATAATCGGATTAAAAGCCAGCATTGCCGGTCTGGACATTCCGATCAAAAAACCCAAGGGAATGGCCACTAATGCACCTAAACCAAATCCTAATATTACCCGGCGTAAACTTGCTAATAACAACCAACCAATTCCTAAATCACCTGGACCTCTTTCATAGAATGGATGTAAAATATAGTCCCAATTAGCAATTAAAGCTTCTGGCGGTGTGGGTATTAATTCATGATTAGCTAATGCTACCAACCACCACAATAAAATAATTCCTAAACAGCCTAATGCTGGATATAAGAAAGTATCTTGAAAAATTACAGGTTTGGTTTTTCTCCAAATAGCTGTTCCCGCGACTGCAACAATGGCAGCTAAATTTAGTTGTAATATCATTTATTTTACCTCAACAAAAGAATAGGACATCAAATCTTCAGGCATTTATTGACATTTTCTGACAATAGGTTCATAATATTATGAATATGCGAGAGTTTTGTAGTTAATTTAAAGTCAATAAATATTTTGAGTAACTGTAATGGTTCCAAATAGACTCTACCTGGCTACAAAGAAAATAAACTGGATTAAGCTGACTTACTCAATTATAAATAATATTTCTGAAAAATAGTAAGTCGTGGGCAATGCCCACCCTACGATAATTCAAAAATTAAATATCGGTTTGATAAGATGATAACATTTATGTACAGTAATAACCTCAGTATTGACAATGAATATTATTTACTTTGTTACTGGATTTTATTTTAACAAACCCTGTTTTTCCAATTTAGCTAAGGCATCTTCAGCAGCAGCTTTTTCTGCTTCTTTTTTATTGCGTCCTTTACCTGTTCCGTGCAATTTGGATATTCCATTAACTACTTCAAATACCTCAGATACAAATACTGGTGCATGAGAGGGTCCGTCAACTTGTTCTGTAACATATTTAGGAGGAGTTGTGTTACCTTGCGCTTGTACCCATTCTTGAAACCGATTTTTAGAATCTACATTTGAACGAATTTCCACAATATGTTCTGAAGCCGAATCAAATAATTCTTTAACTATGGGACGCAGTGGTTCAACATTACAATTATTATCTAAATAATAAGCACCAATTATAGCTTCAAAGGTACTACTGAGTAAATTAGGATTGTGATATCCTCCATCTAAAATTGCCCCTTGTCCTAATCGCATTCTAAAATCTAAACCTACTTCAATGGCAAATTTTGCTAGTTGTTTTTCTTCTACTAATGCGGAACGACGACGAGTTAATTCATCTTCTCCTTTTTTGGGGTGAAGACGATAAAGGTATTCTCCACTAAGAAAGTTGAGAATAGCATCACCCAAAAATTCTAAGCGCTCATTATGTTCCCCTTGTTCTGGGTTTTCGTTAACATAAGAACGGTGAGTTAATGCTTGACGCAGGAGTTTTTCATTATTGAATGTGAGAAGTTTGTGCATTTTGATGTTTGTTCTTATTTGTGAATTATATGGAAGGGCGGGCAAGATGCCCACTCCACAAGACTACAATCTGAAATTTTTAGGTGTTACTTAATCTTTACATTTGGTGGAAACAGGCTATTTCCACGAAAACGGTTACAAGTTAAACAAGCTAGTCTTAAGTTTTCTAAAGAATTAGAACCACCACAACTTTTAGGACGAAGATGTTCAATCGTCAATTCATTTATTGACATTGACTTACCACACCACCAACAATAAGAACCATATACATTAGAAAGTTTTTGCTTCTTGCTGTGTTTTTGTTGACTATTCATGTAAATTATTTTCCGTTGATTTTTTGTCAACAACTTCAACAAATCACACGTCTATAGCAATATAACTAGATGAAATAAAAACTACAAAATTAGTTTTATCTCATTTAGCTTCTCTACGTTAACCAATTTCAGTGTTAACCAGTTTAAGTCTGAGCAACAGAATTCAGAAAATACACAAAGTTTATTAATTTATATAATTCTTCCTGATAAATCCTGCCTTATTCCTTCGACTGAATATTTATATTTTAAATATTCAATCGAAAGAATAAAGCAAGACTTGTCAGAAAGGAATTCTGCTGCTGAGACAATAACCGACGCTTATGCGTTAGAGTATCGCTTAAGATTGCATTTGTTAAGTAGTCCTATTTTTTAGGATAAACGACTTACTCTCAGATGTCAAACCCTATTTTTGTAAAGAATTGTAAAATTTACAACTTAAAATACCCATTTGAGCTAGTCCGGGGATTTGGGTGAGGTTTAGTATAGAGAATATTATTATGATAGGTAAAGAAGACTAAATTTTAAACTAATGCCTGCTAAAGATATTTTTCATGATGCTGTTAGGAAAGGATTAGAAAAAGAGGGTTGGGTAATCACAGATGATCCTTTGAGGATTGAAGTTGGTGATGTGGAAATGTATATTGATCTTGGGGGTGAGGAAATTCTAGCTGCTGAAAGAACTGGAGAAAAAATAGCAGTTGAAATTAAAAGTTTCACTGGTACATCTAATATTTCTCAATTTCATACAGCAGTTGGCCAGTTTTTTAATTATCGTTTCGCATTAAAAAAGAAATCACCAGAAAGAGTTTTATATTTGGCTGTTCCTTTAGGAGTTTATTACGCTTTCTTTCAATTGCAATTTATCAAAACAGTTGTCGAACATTATCAACTTAAAATCATTGTTTATGATCCGATTCAGGAGGCAATTGTAGAATGGAAAAACTAAAGCAATATCAAAATTATGTTCAACAAGTTATCATAGAGTATGCTCAAATAGGTTCAACTAAGGACGAGATTGAACAACAACTGATTTTTGATACTGTTGGCAATCATTATCAGTTAATGTATGTTGGTTGGAAAAATAGACGCAGACAGCATGGTTGTGTTTTACATCTTGATATCAAAAACGATAAGATTTGGATACAACATGATGGAACTGAAATTGGTATTGCAGATGAATTAGTTAAATTAGGTGTACCAAAAGAAGATATTGTTTTAGCTTTTCATGAGCCTTTGATGAGACAATATACAGGTTTTGCAATTGGTTAATTTCAATTTCAGATCCCCGACTTCTTTAAGAAATCGGGGATCTAACTACTTATTCCAAGCCGGATGACACAATAAAGAAGACATCACCCGGACTCCACGCAGTTGATTAGAGAGAGGTAGATGACCTCTAGGAGCGCTTAAATTCCAGGTAAAGCTGTTTGGGTATCTAGTCCAAGTATTGCCATCCTTCCAGCCAATTTTTGGCCAGAGATTCACCCAATTTTTACTTAAACCTAACCAAATTTCTCGCTGTACAGAAAAGCCAAATTTACCTTCTGAGTGAACTACCCAGAGTTGATTAATGGTACGTAAGTCTTTAATTGGGAAATTTTCTACTTCTGTAAAGTACAGCCATTTTCTTTTTACTGCTTGAGAACCAGCCGCTTCACACATCTTTTTAATTGTCAAGAGATCCGCCGCTTGAAAATCTTGATTTACCAATAACTTTTGCAAAGAATTGTAACTGATCCCACAGTCCGATTTTAGAGGTACAATTCCTTCAGGAAAGTTAGTTTGTAGAAATTCTTGATCTGTCAGTGCATTAGTATTGTAGATGACTTGGTAGACTTTGCCATCAATCCAAGTTGCTGGGGTATCACGACGTTTCAGCAAAAATTCCTTCAACACATCTAACCCATCATTACCCAAGTCAGCTAACTGCGGGATGATTTGTTGTTGGACTTTTTCGGACCCAGCGATTAACTTTTGGCGAAGGGAGTCGAGATCATTTGTAGTGCCTGATACAATCATTGGGTCTGTCATGCCATTACTCGTGTTAGCGTGAGCGTAAATAAACTATCTATTGCTATCGGTTATTCTACAAAATGAATTACAAATAGCGAAAAATAGTTAACGGAATCTTGGGTAAAGTTGGAAAGCCCCTGAGTATGTATCTAAAAAATAACTCACGGTAGCTTGAGCGCAATCCTAGCCAACAATACTTTATCAGGTAAGGAGTTACAGAATCCAGGAGTTACAGAAATAAAGACTCCTAACTCCATACTCGGTGAACTTCTTCTATTTGGAATTTGTGAATTATGTACGAAAAGATTACTCCTCCCACTATCGGCGCAAAAATTACCTTCAAAAATGGTGAACCGGTTGTTCCTGAAAATCCCATTATCCCTTTTATTCGCGGTGATGGTACCGGTATAGATATTTGGCCTGCTACGGAAAAAGTGCTTGATGCGGCAGTAGCAAAAGCGTACAAAGGCAAAAGGAAAATTAGCTGGTTTAGGGTCTATGCTGGTGATGAAGCCTGTGAGTTATACGGCACATATCAGTATTTGCCTCAAGATACATTAACGGCTATTAAAGAATATGGCGTAGCGATTAAAGGACCTTTGACTACTCCCGTTGGTGGAGGGATTCGTTCTTTAAATGTGGCATTACGCCAAATATTTGACCTTTATACCTGCGTGCGTCCTTGCCGATATTACGCTGGTACGCCTTCTCCTCATAAAACTCCTGAAAAACTGGATGTAATCGTTTATCGGGAAAATACCGAAGATATTTATTTGGGGATTGAGTGGAAACAAGGTAGTGAAATAGGCGATCGCCTGATAAAATTCATAAATGAGGAATTGATACCCGCTACCCCAGAACACGGTAAAAAGCAAATTCCTCTCGATGCGGGAATTGGTATCAAACCCATCAGCAAAACCGGTTCGCAGCGGCTTGTGCGTCGTGCTATCAAACACGCCTTGTTATTGCCTAAAGATAAGCAACAAGTCACCTTGGTGCATAAAGGCAATATCATGAAATATACAGAAGGCGCTTTCCGGGATTGGGGTTATGAACTAGCCACAACGGAATTCCGTCAAGAAACTGTGACAGAAAGAGAATCTTGGATTTTGAGTAATAAAGAGAAAAATCCCCAGATCACTCTAGAACAAAATGCCCATGAAATTGATCCTGGTTTTGATTCCCTGACACCAGAGAAAAAAGCACAAATTGTCAAAGAAGTAGAAACAGTTCTGAATACAATTTGGGAAAGCCATGGAAACGGTAAATGGAAAGAGAAAATCATGGTTAATGATCGCATTGCTGATAGCATCTTTCAACAAATCCAAACCCGTCCAGATGAGTATTCTATCCTGGCAACAATGAACCTGAACGGTGACTATTTATCCGATGCTGCTGCTGCTATCGTCGGCGGTTTAGGCATGGGGCCAGGGGCAAATATTGGCGACTCCTGCGCGATTTTTGAAGCTACCCATGGTACAGCACCAAAACACGCGGGGTTAGACAAAATTAACCCCGGTTCTGTGATTCTTTCCGGTGTCATGATGCTGGAATTTATGGGTTGGCAAGAAGCCGCAGATTTGGTAAAAAAAGGATTAGGGGATGCGATCGCCAATGGTCAAGTTACTTATGACTTAGCACGGTTAATGGAACCACCTGTAGAACCATTTAAGTGTTCTGAATTTGCTGACGCAATCATCCAATATTTCGGTTAATTTCACAGATTTAAGATCCCCGACTTCTTAAAGAAGTCGGGGATCTAGCCTTTTTATCCCCAATTTTCACCACCAACTAACTGACTAAGATAATCATCCATGATTGCTGGTAATTCTTTTGGTGAATAAGTATAACTTAAAGATAGAAATCTAATTGCTGTGGTGATAATCTGGTTTCTATCTAAAATTGTTCCTAGTTGAGAACGAGTATATTTACTGTTCATGACTTCTAGACTAGCATCAGCGATCGCATCTTCAATTACTTCCTCTTCGATTAAATTTTCCCATTCAGCTTGATTGACGTAATAAGATTTTTTATTTTCTTTAAGATTAATTTTTTGAATTTCTCTAATTGAGTTACGAATAGAAGCAGCCCAAGAATTTGTTAATCTTTGTTCTATTTGGTTTTTAATCAAATGAATTAGCAGGATTTTCAAAAATGATTGAATTTGTCTAAGATTAGCTTGTTTACTCATTCCTTCTAACTCATCTATAATTGCTAAAGCCTCTGCATAATTTCCTTGTAAAATGTTATTTTTGAGGTCAATTAATTCCTGTGTCATGTTTATTAGCCTCGATTTTCATGGATGATATTGATTAATTTGCTACTGGGGAAATGAAATTGTTATACTATCTAATTACACATCCCTCTCAGAAATCTGAGCATAACGCTTTCGTGCTTCTAGCTTAATAGCGTCTATATCTGCATACTTTCCAGTACCGCTATCAATACCTTCCTGCCACAAACGATGTATTTCCTCAATATTTTGGGATTGAATAAACCGCTTATATTTCCAGTCCCGCAGCGCTTCGCGGATAATTTCACTACTGCTGGCATATTCACCGGATTTTACTGCATCACGAACCAAAGTAGCCATTTCTGGTGTTAGGGCAATGCTAAGTTTTTCGACGTTAGGCATAAGTCATACCTCTATTTTGCTCTATAGTAGCAATATTTCCTACCAAATTCATATTTTAATCAAATTTATATCTATTTACATGATCAACAAAACATATTAACAACCCAACGCTGAAATAGTTCTACTATTATTCTCCAGCGTCCTTGATTTTCTACAATCACATCATGACGTTTTAAAGTGTCTAAAGCTGTTTGTAAATTAGTTTCATCTATTCCCATAAACTCAGTCAATTTATTTAGAGTTAAGCCTCCGCTATGTTTTGCTAGATGACTTAAAAGTATTTGTTGAGTATTATCATTATTTTCCCCAGCTTGACCCCAAACACCATTAAAGTAATTACTACCTCTTTGGAAAAACTCCGGTTTCGTGACAATTGCTTCCACATCTTCTACTGTAAAAACAGATTCGCGGGGTTTTCCTTGTTCAAAAACAAAATCATTATATAGTCGGACTAAATGAAAACCTACCAACTGCACTAAATAAGGTTGACCGTAGGTTAAATCATAAATTTTATCTAGCGCTTCTGGTGTGTAGTCTAATAAAAAATCTTCAATAGCTGGGTTAGCAAGAATTTGACCAGTTGCACCACGACTTAAAAAACCGACACGAATAGGCAGAACACTAGCAAAAAAAGGTTGAAAATAATCTGCTGTCATTTCATCTAAGGTATGCAAACCAGCAAAAGCAAAAGCGACTTGAGAATCTGCTTGTACTAAACCTCGCAAAAAACCCATAAAATCTGGGCTAATTTTTCCGGCTTTAATTAAATCTTCAATTTTTTCAAATTCATCTATAGCAATAATTAAACCACCAGATAGATTTTTAATTACTTTTTCAAAATAGCGGTTAAAAGTCCGTTCGGGAAGTTTTAATAAATCATCATCATCAGGAGGTTCAATATTCACAACTTGGGAAATTTCATCACTAATGGCCATTAATACTTCACCTACTCCTTGGGTGACATCTCCTAATTTTAATAAATTCACATAGACAACTTTTACTTGATTATCTACTTGATTATCTAAAGATTTAGCAGCATTGAGTAAAATTGAAGTTTTACCCATGCGTCTATGACCATAAATTACTACTGACTGGAGTTGAATACCTCTCAGCCAAAGTTCTTCTAATTGTTTAATAATATCTTCTCTCCCAATAAATAAATTACCCATTACAGGGTCGCCTATAACATAAGGATTATTTACAGGTTTAATAATTACAATTTCCCCAACTTCCCCAGCAATTTGTAATAGTCGCTGTTGCCAATTTTGGGCAATATCTATAATTAATTCTTTTTCTGCTTTGGGTAGGGTATTGGCTGTATTTAAAATAGTTGTCAGTTCTCCTAATGCGCGATTTAAAGCGGAAGAACGAGACACACGGGAGACACTACGGTTAATGACTTTTACATCTTCAATTACTTTGACAAATCTATCTAATGTTTGCCAGGTGTGAGGACGGAATAAACCTGTTGTGGGAAATGTAGGTATAGAATCTAAATCTTCACTGTAGTACAAGACTGCTAGAGTTAGAGCAAGGATATACATTTCTTCCCCATAGAGAAGAGAACGAACTACAGCAAATGCTTCTGTTGCTTTAGTTGGTTGTTTCTCATGAAGATACCAAAAACCAGCCGCAGCAGCACGAGAAGGAGTATCAAGACGGGTATCTGTATTCAAATTCGCCTTTAATCTTTGTTTCCCAGGAAAAGGTAAGAAAAAATTATCTATTGCTTCTAATATCAGTTTATCATTGAGAGCAGCAGATGTGAAATGTATTAATTCCCAATCATAGATAGTTTCCGCTAACTGAGAAATTGACCAAATTATTTGTTCTGATGGTTTTGCATCTAGTACATTATTAACTGTTTGGACTACAGGAATAAATTGCATGGTATATGCTAATAGTTGATTAACATTGTGTACGCCATTGTTCCAATCGTTTAATAACCATTTTTTTAAACGTGAATTCAGGTAAGGTAGGGGTATAATAGTAATATGAGGAACTAAAAAACTACCATTTATGATATAATTTAGGTTTAAAAGCCAGCCAAATAACCAATTTTCTGGACGTAAAACGGCCACAGCTAACGCCACACTTATCGCCACGCAAAATGCCACACTAAGCGGCAGACCTACCGCTACACCAAACGCCACATCTCTCACCACACTAAATAGCGCACCAGAGGCCACAATTATCGCCACACAAGCCACACAAAATGCCACACTAAGCGGCAGACCTACCGCTACACCTTTCGCCACACCTCTCACCACACCTATCGCCACACCTTTCGCCACACTTCCCACCACACTTCCCACCACAATCGGCAGACCAAACGCCACACCAAATACCACACTAGATGGCGCACCAAATACCACACTAGATAGCGCACCAAACGCCACACCTATCGCCACACCAAACGTCACACCTATCGCCACATCGAACGCCATACCTATCGCAGCACCTTCCCCCACAAAGAACCAAACAAAGAACCAATAAAAATCCAATCCTAATAATTCTAAAAATAAAGAAATCAATAAAGGAGTAATTATTGTTAAAACCACACCTTGAAATAGCAACTTACGCTGAATATAATTATTCCAATCTATTTCTTTAACAGGAATATAACCCCCGCAAAAAGTATCAATATACCACCGCAAAGCCTGGGGAAAGAAAAACACCCAATACAGTAATCTTAGGTAATCTAAAAGATTCCATAAAGAGAGAGGACGGCGTAATTTAGGGGCTAAATCTAAACGCGGTACGGGAGATTTTGTACTCATAATATATTTTTAAATATTGTTTTTGTGAGAATATTTTTTATACAAATCATAACAAAGCTGGGTTAATTTTTGTGGGTGTCCACCGCTTGCTTGAATCAGTTTTTGGATATCTGCTTCTGTAAAATCAATCGTGGTTGGTTGTAATCGCTTGGTGATAAATTCACGGATAGTTGGTTCATTCCAATGAAAAATGTTGACTTGTTGACAAATCGCTTCTAATGGTGAATTAATTCCATTTTTGTAATCATTGAATAATTCGGGTAAAGATTTATTAGCCGCTACAACTAATTTTAAAGGCGCATTCATACCTTCTGACCAACTCCTTAGCTGTCCTCTCACTCCTGGAGTAAATTCTGATAATTTGGAAACATTATCCAAAATTAATAAAATTTTTTTATTTTCTAAATCTCTTTTAGAGTCTCTAAAACTCAAATTACTACTAATGCCAATTCTATAAAATAATTCTTCATAAAAAGTTTCTTGGTTATCAATGTGTTCATTCAAATCCATAAACACAAACTTGCGCTTTAAGTTAATTAAATTTTCATTCTGTTGACAAATTGCCCATAATAAAGATGATTTACCAATTCCGTCGTCACCAATTATCGAGACATTGCAACTACTTTTTAGAAAGTCTAATATTTCACCTATTTCTTTTTCTCTACCAAAAAACTGTTTTGGAGTATCTACTTTTCCATTTAAAGGAAGAAAAGGATTTTGATTATCTTCAGGACTCTCGATAATTTCATCATCATTGCTCAAAAATATTTCTATTTTTTCCTTAAAATTATATTTATCAATATCGTCATTATTTAAAAGTGTTTTAATTCTCGGAAATAGCTTTTTGTTAGCTACCTCCACAAAATACGCTTCTGAATATGGTTTATCATTAGATTTATATATAATACCTAACATTTCATCATAAGTTTTGCCTTTCCAAATTTGGGTAAAAACTTTTGATTCTATGCTATTCAATGGTTTTCGTAATCTTTGTTGAATAGATTCTAAAGCTTTTTCTGCTTCCATTTGCACCTGTGTGAATTGCTAGAGTAGGTTTTTATTTTACAACAAAACCGACATTATCCTAGATTTACCTAGAAATTTTTGAGATTTATCCTGATAATCCTATATTTACCTAGATCCTAGTTATTCCGTATAACGACAGATGATGATAGAGACATGAAAAAAAGACACATATCCCAGGAGTGTAAACCCATGTCTCAACAACCAACAGAAGAAAATCTTGCTACCCAGTCCAACAACACAACCAAACTTTTAGATACTGCGGAGAAAATCATTGATAACGTCACAAAATCAGAATTAGTAGAAATAGTTCAAGTTGGTGGGGAAACCACAAAAACCATTTTCAAAGACTTATTGACATTTGGAGGTAAACCCGTTGCCGTGATTTTATCTATTGCAATTTTGATTGTAGCGACTGCAATACCTATTGTGGCTTTGAAACTATCCCCAAGTCAAATCAATCAACCTACAAATAATTCCCATTTAACCCCGTGATTCCTAACTCCTGCCATAATAAAAAACCTTGGCAAAACCTCGAAAAATATCAAGTCCTGCCAAGGTATTTAGTTATACTCAAAACGGTTGAGGTATGGACTTTTGTAAAATCATGAAAACCCCAGATGTGTAGGGGTTTAGCACTGCTCGTGGGAAACCAATCATTTCTAGAACCAGGCATAATTTTAATCTTCTTTTTATCGTGGTATGTATAAGGTTAAAATTTGACAGAAAATATGGACAGCCAAAAATAAATAAGTTTAACCCCTGTTAAGCTAAATAAGTAACTTTCCTAAACTGAACTGTTTTATGCACCTACCGTCTTTCCTATGGTTATGGAAAATAGCCGCATGGTCAATGGGGTTATCTCTACTAGCTTATGTATTTTTAGCAATCACTGGTATTTGGATGTTACGGGTCAGAACCACTGGAGAAACACCTTTGGGGGTTGTACTACCTTGGCAACCTTCGCAAATGCGATCGCTCCATTATATAATTGGCATAACTATGGTTAGTCTTGTATTACTACTTCTAGCCGTGGGCATTGTTGGTACATTAGGACACTTTGGTTCATTAGGACATTCACCACATTTAGTCGCTGGGTTAATAGTCGTCATTTTAGTTTTAGTATCCGCATTTGGTGCCACTCAAATTAGTACCGGAAAGCCTTGGGCTAGACCATTACATCTTAGTTGTAATTTCTGCTTATTATTAGGATTTGGTTGGGTATCCTTCAGTGGTTGGACTGTGGTACAAAAATATTTACCTTAGCAATAACTATTTTATCTTTAACCAACTAAATATATCTGCCGGAGTAATTTGCCAATCTGCTAATATCTTGAGAACGGGCAACTTATCATCATTGTATTTAATTTCCGGCAATTTATTAGGTTCAAATATCATCACAGATTTATCATTAGAGTCAATAAACCAACCTAATTTTGTTCCCTGATTAATACAAAAAATAATTTTATCAATTACGCGGTTAGGAAATTGGTCAGGTGATAGAATTTCAATTACCCAATCTGGATAAATTTCAAATTTATTCGCAATTTCCCCATCTTCATCAAGAATAATCCGTGACCATTCAAATACTGCAATATCTGGAACTACAGAACGTCCTCCAAATGTGCAACGTAACTCAGTTAATGCTAAAGCCTTTTTTTCAACTTCACCTATCTGATTAATCCCGCTTGACAACCGAGTTTGGACTCTACTATGTTTTCCCTGTGGCATGGGTTTTTGGTAGATGTTTTGATTAATATATTCACTAGCTGGTTTAGTTTCCGATAATTGTAAAAACTCCTGTAAAGAAAGATTAGATAATAATACAACCATAAAAATTCCTCCAGAAATAATCTCATTATAATTGCAAAAACCGTAGGGGCGCAGGGCCTGCGCCCTCATACAATATACAATCTCACAGGAAAAGTAATCACAGCTTATAATTGCAAAAACCGTAGGGGCGCAGGGCCTGCGCCCTCATACAATATACAATCTCACAGGACACATAATCACAGCTTATTATTACAGTTATGAATAAACATCCCAAATAGAAAATAATTAACGTTAATTAATGTTTCATTTTTAATTGCTGATTACCTATCCACCAAGCCAACCCACCCATAAATAATACCCCCATAACTCCCTGTAAAGGATTATTATTCACACCAGTTATCCAGTCAGGAACTTGACCCGAATATTTGGTTAATTGTCCCACATTAATAATGTAATAACCCCAAACTAACCCACCATGTAAACCAATAGGTAAACCCAAACGTCCCCGTCGCCAACGTTTTCCCCATACCTGCGTTAACCCCAACAGCACTAAAGCTGGAAATTGGGGTAAAGTATGAATAATTGCCGCCAAGGGCTTAATAAAATGGGATACAGCAAATAAAATTGCATTTATCCCCAGAGCGGTATTTAATTTATAATCTCGTTGTAACTCATCCAATAACCAACCGCGAAATAGTAATTCTTCTGCAAACCCCACACCCAAACTCACTAATAAACCTTCTAAAATTATTTTGACTAGAAATACTTGAGGTTGTTGCCATACCAACCAACCTAACATACCTTCTAAACCAAATAAAACTAAAACAGTAGTTAGTCCAATCGCTAACCCCCGCAACAAATCTACACCATTCAGGCGCGTAAATTCCAACCCATAATGGCTGAATATTCCTGATTGCAGATAAACCTTTTTACCCCAAACATTCAGTAAAAAAATAAACTCTATATACAATATAACCAGAGTCAAAATACTTTCTAAATTAGTATCTTCGACCAGCCAATAAATTGGTGCAGCTAGAGGTAGCCATAAAAACAATAATGCCAATATAAAACAAACCAGCCGCACCGGGACAGGAAATTTGGTCAGTTGAGTTAAATTAATTTTCATAAATTAGTCAATTATCATCAGTCAACAATACACTGCTAATGACCAATGACTCATGACCAATATCTATTCATCAGGTTCAATCGTACTGCTTAAACCATGATTGTTGAGGGTTTCAGAATAGAACTCCGCGTGTTCTTGAGCGCAAGTAATAACTAAAGCTAACCCATTCTGGTGAGCTTCCATCATGATACTAACAGCTTGCGGTTGGGTGATGCTATTAACCGTAGTCATTAGCACTTGTACCACGTACTCCATCGGGTTATAATCATCGTTATGGAGCAAGACGCGATACCGAGGCGCAAGCTTGCGGGATGTAGAACGCTTCTCAATAGTTTCGACTGACACGATTCTTTGCTCTTTTATTGTTGATTTACTAGAATACAGTTCCTGTTGAGCATTTGCTTAACAGCATTTACTTCTGCATTGCCGTATTTTTAGCCATTCTATCTAATCCCAAAATAATGTAGTATTTTGGATTCAATAGTAGGAAAACATTTTCTACTATTGACGTTTGTGGTCGGTTTGACCAGTCCTTATTTCTAAGTAAAGTTTGCTTCAACCATGTTATTTAAGCT
>JAKOGY010000104.1 GCA_028658405.1 Dolichospermum sp. ST_sed8
TATGATTCAACTTTGTACCTCATAAGAGCGGAAACCGCTGTATTTAATCAGAAGGGGAGGGGTAGAACCATAATTTATTTTATCAATTTATTATTAAAATGTATAATTAATTTTGCATGGGTACTTATCATTACCCACAACTTTATCTGGAGAAAATGTTTTACCCGGATTTATTTTAGAATTAGTGGTTTTTCAGGATAGGGAATAGATAGTCACTACAAAGGTTTTGACAAGACTTGCTTATACATACAAGATAGTTCTTCCTCATCAACTCCATGATAACAAACTTTTTCGGAGATGTCAAGAGCTTGAAAAAAAAATTCGCCCCCACTTTGACGATTATTGATAAGTTGTGATTAGTCGTAACGTTGGGATTCACTTAAAGAACTCCAAAAAATAAATTAATTATCCAATATTGTGGGATGGGCATCTGGTCCCTCCTAATATTATTAGCAGGTAAGATGCCTGCACCACAAGAAATTCTAGGATATTTTTTTATTTGCAAGTCTCTGACTATTCCCGATTTCCTTTACTAATCCGATTCATTAACCACAAAGATGCTAATAAACCTGCAAAATGTGCTGATACGGTATTAGTATTTGCCTGGACTATGAGCATATCTAAACCACTAATAATCCGAGTCGGGTCAAATAACTGAGTAGTTGCGGCTTGTGGGGATATTGACCTAGCTACTAATGTACCAACAATCGCTTGCGCTCCTAACAAAGTGACTAATATGCCTGCTAAATTCACCCATAGTCCTAAACGTAATACCTGCGCGGTTTCCGCCTTACGGGGACGGTTACTAGCATTAGGGGATGCCAGTTGCTTACCAATTCTAGTGTAGCGATAAGCTAAATAAATACCACCACCCAAAAGCAAGATGCCACAAATTGCTAAAAATACCCCAAATCCCGTACCTGGATTATTGTTGGGGCTGTTGGCTTTTTGACTAAAAATACCAAATAATAAGACAATTATCCCAGATATGACACCTAATACTAACTGAATCCATAAACTAATCCAACCTGCTAGGCGAAATTGTTGGGCTATAGCCCGGATGTTAGATGATGGTGTTTCGGAGTTTTGCGACATATAAAAATTAAAACTTAAAAATTAAAAACAACTTCCGTCTGTTGTCTATTGTCTGTTACCTATTTCCAGAATAATTGATAATGGTTTAAGTCTACTGAAAATTTCAGACTTAAAAATTAGTTATGGATTCTACTGTTACCCAATCTACTTTCCTGTTAACTTTGCTGTTATCTATTGGTTTGTTTTTCTTTATTCGCGCTTCATCTAAAGATCGTATAGAAATGATGCGCTTAGGTTCAAAACAGAATGAAGATACCTTAATGACTTCATTAAAGGAGTATTTTCGCTCTCGTGCTTATCGAGTATTAGCGGTAGACGCTGCCAAAAATCAAGTCACCTTTGAAGGATTTGTTAGTCCTAGCTGGTTTTTAGCTGTATTTTTGACTGGATTAGCTGCTGTAGGCTTTGGTTGTTTAGGATTGGTATTAGCGATGCTTTTCCCTGATTTGGGGCAATTTTTTCCATTACTTATCTTGCTTTCGCCTTTAAGCGGTTTTCTCTACTGGAAAAAATCTGGGAGACTTGAGAAGGTGTCACTCAAGATGGAAAATATCCCAAGTGAACAAAACTTCTCAAGTACAATTACTGTGACTGCCCATAGAGATGAACTTGCTGAGTTACAAAGGGCATTACAGCTAAAGACGCTTGACACTTGATTGATTGTTGGGGATGAAAACCGAAACTAGCTATATTTATGTAGGCTTCTGACTAAATTTTTGAGTAAATCCGCAGTAGGGAGGAAGGGAAATTTTGCTGGTGCTGTTAATCTTCCTGATGCCTGGGATGTCATGAGGAAAAATCTAAATTGATGGACAGAGCTTGATAGTAGTCCAAATTAATGAGAACATAAATTCATGTCTCATTTTTTGGATGACATTAGCTCTGTCGCTATCCTCTTTTGTATAAGCTGATAAAAAACTGATTCATCTAACCAAAGCAGATTGATGAGAAATTAATTATGCTATGACTTGAGAGAATTCGTTTAAACCCTACTGGCAAATTCAACTAAAAAATTTAAAAAAGGAATTTTTGAATAATCTGGTTAAAATTACCAATTAATTATTCACAGAGTCAGAAGTCACACTTACAAGATATGATAGTCATTTGTTGTTTAGTTACTAGCCACAGCAACAGCTTCTTGTGCTGTTGGTGATTCTAGAACCCTGAGACTAGGGAACAAAAAATGATTCTCTTCTACGTATTGAGCGCCAAACAGACCTTTTTCCGCCCAGAAATAACGGTCTGTTGTATGTTCATTACGTTTTACGAGTAGCAGCGCGGGTGGTAAAATACCTTCAGCTTGAATAAACTTTCTTGCTGCTGTCACAGGTTTATCTTCACCACTTTCGATGCTGTACTGAGGAATATGTTCAAGTATGCGCCGTCCTTCCTGCCTACGACGACTCTTCCGCTTGCGTCTCCTTGCCAACCTATTGTCCTCCTGTTTCAAGCTATAGATTGTAGTTATGACTACAAAATCCGTCGTCATTATATAGGTTCTATCTCAAAAAATCAATGGTTTTTAATGTTTTGATACAACTTTAGGAAAACAATTAAAAATTAAGAATTAAAAATTAAAAAAACTGCTGCCTTTTCAGCCATTACTTGTTACCAATCAACCATTACCAGACTAAACTAGATAGCTAGTACCGCTTTCTCGGAATTTAGAATTTAGAATTTAGAATTTAGAATGAATACAGTACAAGCTTTTTGTCAGATTCGGAATGGTTCATTAACTTACGCCGGACTGCACTAGATAGAAGCGTTTATAGCTATAGGGGTAAAGCAAAAGCTAAACCCATACTGACTTCTTCTTTCTACCTCTTGACTCGGTGACTCCTAACTCCTGCTATTGACCTCCTAGATTCCTGAACTCATGCTAATTTCTGCCAGTTCTGATTTCCTTGCTCTATGTCGAGAGCAAATAGCCCTGCTAACCCAAGGGATGGGAGCGTCTTTTACAGTGGTTTATTTAACACAGGAACTGCTAGAAAAGCCTACAGGTGAGGCGCAACTAATTCCGGTAATGGTGTATCCAGAAACTATAGCATTAAATCCGAGTGATGAATACGGTGAACCAGAGGATAGTTATCCTGTAAGGCTGGCTAATGTTTTAGCATTACCAAATCAACAAACGAGGTTGTTAAAACCAACTTCAGTATCTTCTCATCCATCGGCGGAATCGGCAGCAACAGGAAAACAAAATTTACATAATGGACAAGATGGACAAGATGAATATTTATTCAGTCATAACCAAATTGTTTTACCCCTGATTTATGAAGGTGTAATGGTGGGGTTATTGGTAACGGCCAGAGATGATAGGGAATGGAATGAACGGGAGGAGAGAGAAATTGAACGAATTGCCAAAACTTTAGCGATCGCTTGCATTTTAGACCAACGGAGGGCTTGGTTACAACACCAACTTCAACAAGAACAAATTCTGCAAGAGGGACAACGGGATTTATTGGATAATCTCTTGCATCAGTTTCGTAACCCCTTAACTGCTATCCGCACCTTTGGTAAATTACTATTTAAGCGAATGCGGCCGGTTGATCCTAATCGTGAGGTAGCAACTAGTATAGTCCGAGAGAGCGATCGCCTACAAGAATTATTGAAACAGTTTGATCAAGTCATTGATTTAAATACAGCAGATTTAGCACCTCCACTTCTACCAGAGACAAAGGTAAGGATTAATGAAAATGTCCAAAATCAAGCTAAACCTGTATTATTATTGCCTGGAACAGGAGAAGATTTAACAGATTGTTCCCTAGCAAATTTATTAGCACCTTTATTAATATCTGGTCAAGCTATTGCCCAAGAACGAAATTTACAATTAATTACGGAAATTCCCAGCTATTTACCTTTAGTCAAAGTGAATGAAAAAGCTTTGCGAGAAGTCTTGAGTAATATCCTTGATAATGCTTTGAAATATACTCCCGCTGGTGGTAAAATATTAGTCCAATGTGTGCCACAAAAAGGAAATTTACAAGGGATTGGCATTAGTGATACAGGTCCCGGTATTCCCCCAGAAGACTTAGAACATCTAGGAGAAAGACATTACCGGGGTGTACAGGCAAAAACAGAAATTCCTGGAACTGGTTTAGGAATTGCTATTGCTAAACAGTTGATAGCAGAAATGCAGGGAAATATAGAAGTTCACAGTCCAGCAATTCACTCAATGATCAAATTACCGCATATCCCAGGGACAACGTTTATAATTTGGTTGCAATCTGTTGGTTATAATAGAGAACAGACTTAAAACTCATTTATTTTCTGAGAGTGATGTTTTGAATTGATTTAAAACCAATTTTCAGAGGGAACAGGGAACAGGGAACAGGAAAAACTCATGTTTAAAAACATGAGATTGAAATAATGACACTGTTTTTTTTCGGGCTACGCATCTTAAAAAACATCTTCTTTTTGACTGAAGCTCTAAACTGGTGCAAATGAGTGTTTCTTATCTGTTCCCTGTTCCCAGTTAAGAGTTCCCTTCTTCTGTAATTATTTTGAAAGAACTGGTAAGTCTTGATTTATAGTTAATTTTAAATTGGTATTAGGTTCAACAACAATTAAATCAACGCTCTTTTTGCCAAAGAATAAACCAATTAAACCCCCAATACCTGCACCTCCTAAAACTTCCTCTGTAGCAATAGCTTTATCTCCTGTTACCGAAGCTATAGCTGCCGCTGCTGCTGCACCGAGAACGGTATTTTTGATAATTCCAGTTGTGCTAATGCCTTTTTTAATGGTTTCGGTTTTAGTAATGATATTAGAAGTAGCACTCAATTGATATTCTTGACCTGATGTTAAAATCAATTTTTGGGCAACAAATTGAGAACCACCTTGAGCCGGTTTGAGTTGGCCGATAATCTGACTACCAGCAGGAATCAAAACTGTGCCATTTTGGGTAATGATACTTTGGGATGTCATTAACGTTAAAGGTGCTGTTTCATCTTTTGTTACCAGAATTTTCCCGGCTTTTTCATACTTCACAGGAATGATAGTTCCCTGGGGTATGGTGACAGATGTTGGTTGAGTGGGAGTAGTTTGCAAACCAACAATGTAAGCTGAATTAATGGCTGTCGCTTGGTTAGAACTAACTAATGCTTGATAAATAAAAGCTGCTACTTGCGCTCTTGTGGCGTTAGTAGTTGGGTTGAGGAATTTGACATTAGGATAATTAACAACTAGACGTTTTTCCACAGCGGCTGCTATAGGACTACGGGCATAATCGGAAATATTAGTAGCATCATTAAAATATTGGAGATTGGAATTAATATTTGTACTAGCTGAATAGTTTAAACCATTAGCCAGAGAAACTAAAACTTGTTGCCGGGGAATGGCTTGATTCGGTTCAAAACGATTCCCCGGATATCCAGATAAAAAACCTGTAGCATAAGATTGTTGAATAGCATTATATGCCCAATAGTTGGTAGCTACATCATTAAATTTAATTGCTTGCCGTTGTGGAGATTTATTAAAGGCTTTATTGAGCATGGCCGCAAATTGGGCGCGGGTTACAGCTTCTTCGGGACGGAAACCACCATCAGGAAAACCAGCAATAATATTTCGTTTTGATAATTCTTGAATAAATTGTGATGCCCAATAGTTAGATTGAACATCATTAAAAGAAGTTTGAGCAAAAGCTGGATTCGCTATAATTAGAGGTGAAATAGCAGTAGGTGTGATACTCAAAGCCATGAACAATGCTGTTTTTGATTGCCAGTTGGTTAAGTTAAACATTGACTTTATGCCCCTAGATTTATGTTTTGTTCTTAAAAGAAGAGACGTTTATAAAAATAAATAGTTCCTCTGCTTTTTCGATGTCACCATAAATTAATGAACAACTTAATATAGAAATCATAAATAAAAGTCAAAAATTTTAAGTAGGGTGGGCAATGCCCACCTGTGTAATATTGCAAAATAAAATATTAGTCATATATAAAAATACTTCTTATTGAGTGGCATATACATCCAGACATTGATACATGAAATAAAGCGATCGCTCACCATGATTTAGGAAACAACCGCTTTATTTGTATCATCAAATTCACAACTTAATCACTGCTATTAAATCTATTGACGAGTTAGCACTAAATTTGAAGTCAGGGTAATAGCTAAATCTTGTTCTGGTCTGAGGACAAAAACATCAGCTTTTGGTTTCCGCAATAATACACTAGCTAAAGCTCCCGCTGCTGCACCACCCACAGGTTCTAAAACTTCAATTTTCTTGTTACCTGTTACCAATGAAATCAGACTGGCTGCACCGGCACCAATAGCAGCATCAGTTAATATTTGTCCAGTGCTTGATCCCTTAGAGATGGTTTCTGTTTTAGTAATGGTTTTAGAACTAGCAAAAATCTGTTGTCTTTGTCCAGAAGGAAATACTAATTCTCTAGCTACAAACTGGACACCTTGCTGGTTATTACGGGAAGATTGAGTATTTAATCTTACTGGTTGTAACTCACCAATAACTTCAGTATTGGCAGGAATTAAAATATTTCTGTTACTATCAGTAATATTGTCAGCTATTTTCAGAGTTAGGGCTAATGTTTCGCCTGGTTTGACAATAACTTTCTCTTTTTCGTAGGTGATAGGTAAAGTTACATTAGCGGGAATACTAATTGTCCGCGATTGATTGAGATTGTATCCTTGGGCAAGAGCCGGAGCAAAGGATAATAAGGGGGTAGCTGCACCAGTTGTAATGGCTATGGCCATGAGTGCAGCGGTACTAGATTGCCAACGGATAGAACGACTCATCATGGGGTTGCCAATAAATATTGTTATATGTGAGATGACGTGGATTAATTAGGATAGTTTCTGGAAAAATATTTGCTGTTTTCACCATCATTATGCTGATAGTTTTGCCAACTGTCGCAGTTATTGGAGGAATCATCAATGATATTTGCAGAATTTTAGGTCTTGTAGGGTGGGCAATGCCCACCGTGAGAGGATTTTGGTAGGTTACGTGTATTTAAAAAATTAAATATTTTTTCCTTGTTGTTTCCGGAAATATCAAAAAAATCCTATTTCTATTGTAAATTTTTGTAAAGTTGATGTCTTCAAGACTAGAAACTGGCTAATTAGATGGCTAAACTAAACATTAAGTGCATCTGTACTGTTAATGATCAAAATTGTAAATGTGGCACTATAGCCTGAATGATCCCAGTTCAACTTATTATCAAAAACTTTCTCAGTTACCGTGATGCAGCTTTAGATTTTAGCGGCTTGCATACGGCGTGTATTTGTGGTTCTAATGGTGCGGGAAAATCTTCCCTTTTAGAAGCTATCACTTGGGCAATTTGGGGTGAAAGCCGTGCGACTGTTGAAGATGATGTGATTCATTCTGGATCTAAAGAAGTCCGAGTGGATTTCACTTTCCAAAGTGGTCAGCAAACTTATCGGGTAATTCGTGACCGAGTGCGGGGTGGAACTAGCATTTTGGAATTTCAAATTGAAACTCCTTCTGGGTTTCGTCCTTTAACTGGTAAGGGCTTAAAAGCCACTCAGGATGTAATTCTAGAACATATTAAGCTCGATTATGAGACTTTTATTAATTCTGCTTACTTACGTCAAGGGAAAGCGGATGAATTTATGCTCAAACGTCCCGCTGAACGGAAGGAAATTTTGGCGGAGTTATTGAAACTAAATCAGTATGATGAGTTGGAAGAACGTGCCAAAGATAGCTTTAAAGTTTATAAAGGACGTGCAGAGGAGTTAGAACGTTCCTTAGAAAACATCAAAGTTCAACTTCAACAACGGGAAACAACAGAAAGCCAACAAGCCGAGTTAGAAACCCAACTGAGTGATTTACAAGAAATACAAGCTTTTGAAAATAGTCAATTACAAAGTTTGCAAGTTATCCAAAATCAACGGCAAAATTGGGAACAACAATTAAATTTTGTCCGGCAACGATATGATCATCTTAGTCAAGATAGCGATCGCTTGCAACAAGAACAATTATCTGTAAAATCGCAATTAACAGATTTAGACAAGATTATCAATCAACAAGCTGATATTCAAACTGGTTATACTCAATATCAACATCTACAATCCCAAGAAGAAATTTTTGCTGCTAAATTTGAACAACATACCCGCGCTACTAATTTAAAACAACAAAAACAACAACAGCTATATAAACAAACTCAAGATTTAGAACGGCAATTTCAACAAGCCGAAGCTCAATTAGCAGCATTGGAACAGCAAGAACAAGAAATTGCCCAAACTCTGAGTAAATCTGGGGATATTGAAACAGCTTTATCACAATTAAATAATGCCCGTCAGCATTTAGCTAATTTAGATCAATTGCAAATGCAGGTAACGCCATTATTACAACAAAGGGCAAGTTTGCAAACTCAATTAGATCGCACTCATGCTAGTTTAGTAGCCCGATTAGAGCAAATGCAAGCCACCCAAAAGCAACTGCAAAATCAACATCATCGTCAACCCCAATTACAACAAGCATTAATAGAGATAGGAACACAAATTGAAGAATTAGAAAAAAAGCGAGTTTATCTCCAAAGGGTAAAGGACAAAGGACAGGAAAGACGACATTTTCTGGAACGTTTGCAAGCGCACCAAGGAGATTATGAAAGGTTGTTAGGAGAACTAGAACAAAAATTGCAGATGTTACAAAATCCCGATGCTAATTGTCCCTTATGTGAACGGCCTTTAGATGAACATCATTGGGGTAAAGTTATTGAAAAAACGCAATTAGAATATCAGGATACCCAAGGACAATTTTGGGTAGTACGAGAACAAATTGCAGTTTCAGATCGAGAAATTCAGGTACTCAGACAGGAATATCGGGAAATATCCCAAAAGTTATCCGGTTATGATTCATTACGTGAACAACGGGGACAATTAGCGGCACAATTACAAGCTACAAGCGATGTTCAACAACAGTTATTGCAGATTATTGCCGAAAAACAACATTTAGAAAATTCTTTAGAAACTGGTGATTATACACCCGAAAAACAAGCGGAAATTCAGGAATTAGATAAATATCTCCACCAACTTAATTATAGCGAACAAGACCACGCTCTTGCCCGTAATGATGTGGAAAGATGGCGGTGGGTAGAAATTAAACAAGGACAAATTAAGGATGCCTTAAAACGCCAAAAACAATTAATAGCCAGAAAACCAGAATTAATAGCGAATATTTCTCAATTGCAATTGCAACTTCAACAGGGACAAACTGATTCTGATTGTGCCAAAGAAATCGCTAATTTAGAACAGCAAATTGCGGAAATTGCCTATAGTTCAGAACAGCATAATTACCTGCGTCAAGGGATCCGACAAGGAAAAGGTTGGCAATTACGTCATCAGCAATTATTGTCAGCACAAGAACAATATCCCCAATTAAATAATAAATGGCAAGATTTAGGAGATTCATGCCAAAAAATAGGTAAAGAACGAGAAATATTAACTCAACAAATTAATGATATTATTAAACAATTATCTGACAGTGCTAACCCAACAACCCAAATTAATACTTTAGAACAGCAATTAGCAAATCGCAGAAGAGAACTGGATAATAAAATATCTCAGTTAGGGCAATTAAAACAAATGTCTTTGCAATTAGCAACTTTGCAAAATCAGTATGAACAAGATATCCAACAGTTGCAAACTTGTAAACAACAACAACGCGTTTATCAAGAATTAGCCCAAGCTTTCGGCAAAAATGGGATTCAAGCTTTAATGATTGAAAATATTTTACCTCAACTAGAAGCAGAAGCTAATCAATTACTTTCTCGATTGAGTGCAAATCAGTTTCACGTCCAGTTTATCACCCAAAAAGCGGGACGCAGTGGCAAATCCAGCAAGAAAAATGCTAAATTAATAGATACATTAGATATTTTAATTGCAGATGCTAGAGGCACACGTTCCTATGAAACGTATTCTGGTGGAGAAGCCTTTAGAATTAACTTTGCCATTCGTTTAGCATTAGCCAAATTATTGGCACAAAGAGCAGGAGCATCATTACAATTACTAGTAGTAGATGAAGGATTTGGTACACAAGATGTGGAAGGATGCGATCGCTTAATTGCCGCAATTAACGCCATATCCTCGGACTTTGCCTGTATCCTCACTGTAACTCATATGCCCCACCTCAAAGAAGCCTTCCAAGCGAGAATTGAAGTTAGTAAAAACCAACAAGGTTCACAAATACAATTATTAATGTAAGTAGGGTGGGCATTGCCCACCACAATCTTCTCACGGTGGGCAATGCCCACCCTACAAAACCTAAAGTTTTTCAAAAATCAAATATCCCATATATCCTAAATACCAATTGACTGGGATAATGTAAAAAAAATTAATATTATCTGCTGATGCTGAGATTAATTACTGACTTTGACGGGCCAATTATGGATGTTTCGGAACGATACTACCGTGTTTATCAGTTGTGCATAGAAAAAACCCGATATCCTGGTCAAACAATTATAGAACTTTCTAAGTCCGAATTTTGGCAACTCAAGCGATCGCACACTCCCGAAATCCAAATTGCCTTAAAATCAGGTTTAGATGCACAACAAGGGCAACAATTTTCCCAAATCCGCAAACAAACAGTCCATACCTTGCCTTATTTTCAGTATGATGTAATTATCCCGACTGTATTAGAGACACTCACTAAAGTTCAAGCAGCCGGTATTGATTTAGCCGTGATGACAATGCGGAGAGTGAGAGAACTAGAATATGCTTTTAATCAATATAATTTGAGCCAGTTTTTTCCAGAAAATCGCCGTTATTGTCTAAGTAACGACTATGTAAAAACCCGTGATGTCGAAGATAAACCTTTATTAATGGCTAGAGCATTAGCAGAACTCCCCCCAGCGACTGATACTTGGATGGTGGGAGACACAGAAGCAGATATTACTGCTGCCAAAAAACACGATGTTAAAATTATTGCTGTTGAGTCTGGTATCCGCGATCGCTCACAACTAGCATCTTATCAACCGGATATGATTGTTACCGATTTAAAAACCGCTGTAGATTTTATCCTCAACCAGTAGCTACAAAAATTATGGGTAATCGGCCATCAACCAATTACCCATAGTCCTAACGCAAAAAGCTGCTTACTAACCACATCAATATAAAAGTTAACAGCGTAGAAAACTGATTCACTGTTAAGTTTATCCCTGGTAATGGTAATATCAAGCCAGCAATCAAACCACCAGCAATTAAGCCAACAATTAAACTAACCAGCGTGAATAAAACTGCTCGACCAAATTTTCCTTCCTTGCGATTAAGGAAGTAAATACCAATACCCACACCAAGGACCAATGACAGTTGCAAAACCTGCCCGCTAACACCAGGATACAACAAACTAGTTGCACTTAAACCTAGATACCAAGCGCCTGGTAGTAGTACATCAGTTAATGTGGGCTGATCCAAACTCTGCTGTAGCCATGCAGGAGACTGCCGACCCAGGGGTTGACTGGCTTGGGGAGAAGATGGAACTCGCATTTCTGGAAACCGGATTCGCTCAGGCACTTTGATTTTGCCTTCTTGGCGCATCCGTAAGCGTTCCATCAGAATTGCATCATAAGCAGCTTCAATAACTTCTCGGATATTGCCATCACCACCATGTTGTTCTAACAGGCGATTTCTAACATCCTGAATTTCATCGAAGCTTGCATTTTCCGATACCCCAAGTTTTTCGTAGGGACTTTGATTACTCATGGGAGGTTATTACTTTAGCCTTAATCAGCGGCACTTTTTATTTTACAGAAAAACAACTTTAGATTTTATAGAAATAAAGACAACAATTTAGATAAGTAACTACCTATATTATTTGTCTTAGGCGATTTTATCCGTCTAACAAAATAATAACATGAGTCAGGGCAACCGCACATAAGAAAATTGTAATTTTGAGATTGATGGTAATTTACACACTATCTTCCTATTTTCATTCCAGGAAGGTTCACTTCATCCGTCCAATACTTGTTGAAACTCACAGCGGAAACTTGTTCTCTAACTTCTGCTATACCAGCATATTTACTTTTTCAATATCCAGCATAAAAATTACAGGTTATGGAAATAATCAGGATAATCATCTCTATCCCTTGTAAATTTTAACTTACTACCAAAGTAGAACCTACCTTCTTAGGTTTGTTAATTCTATACACCTTTGTAAAAAATAATAACTATGGCTGCTGCCAAGATTCTTGTAGTTGATGACGATCCTGCGGTTCGGAATTTAATCCAACGCTTTTTGCTGAAACAAAATTATCAAGTTGAGTCTGCCGAAGACGGTAAGACTGGTGTGAGTATGTTTGAGCAATTTAACCCCGATTTGGTAATTTTAGATGTTAATTTACCGGATGTAATTGGTTTTAATCTCTGTCAAGAAATGCAGAGTCGTAGCGGTGTATTTGTGCTCCTTTTGACTAGCAGAACCGACGAAGTTGATAAAATTCGCGGGTTTTCTAAAGGTGCTGATGACTATCTCACTAAGCCATTCGGTTTAGGAGAGTTAGAGGTGAGAGTAGCAGCAATTTTGAGGCGGCAGCGAGTTGTGACTAATGCAGAACAGCAACGCCTAGTTTTTGACAAGTTAACGATTGATTCTATGCGACGCGAAGTAATAATTAGTAACGAACCTGTTCCCTTAACGGCTCTGGAATTTGACTTATTGTATTTTTTAGCTAGTCATCCAGCTAGGGTTTGGCGGCGCTCCGAACTTATCCAAGAAGTTTGGGACTATGAATATGTTGGAGATCAACGGGTTGTGGATGTTCATATCGGTCAAATTCGGAAGAAAATTGAAATCGATCCGACTCAATCAACATTAATTCATACTATCCGTGGTGTCGGCTATAAGTTTGAATGCGCTATTTCTTCCTAAAACATAGTTAAAATATTTTTGACATACTCCCACGCCTTCACAGCGTGGGATGACTGAATAAATTATTCCCCTACTACAGTTTATAGCCTGAATTGAGTGATTCAAGATTCATGATATCAGTGCTAAGTATGTGGAAAAGAAACAGAGTTGGTTTATTAATTTAATTCAGTATTTATATTGCTTATTGATGAAATAAAGTTTCTAAGTAAACACGAGCAGCCCGGCGATCGCTCTCGCCATTTTGGAGTAAAAATAGTGATAAAGCCGCTGTTAATACACGGGTTTGATCCCAATCTGGATGACTTTCTAAGTAGTTGTTCATAGATTCTTGTAATGTTTCGGGAATTTCGGTAAAGATAGGGACTGTTGTGTTCATAAAATTTTCCTGTATATCAATCAAGAGAAGTTATTTGTGTTCTGTTTTACTGAGGGCTGAGGTTCCTGACACCCTGTTGGGAAAGTGGGGATGGGAAATTAAAATAAACCAAAACACAAGATGCAGATGCCCAAGGGAATCAAACATAAGACTCATCATTGTGCGCTCATTAGGGGTGGATTTGTCAATGATGCGAAATGTTAATAATTAGCAGTCAAAAATAAATCTTGACGAATTAATCAGGCTTACAACTATATTTTTGTTACATAACTTCATAAAAACTCAGTTATAAGGCCTGTTAGTAGTAAAAAAATAACAATCCCCAATAAGTTATCAATAGCTGATTAATTCGTCGCACATCTGTGGAAAAGTGCCGAATTACCTGTGGAAATCCTGTGGAATGAATGAGGAAAACAATAGTTAATAATAAGAATTACTATAATGTCAGGAAGATATGACATATCAGGCTAGTAAGGTGGTAATATAACCCATCTTCCGCACCCTAAACTGTCACACAACGAAAAATGGTCGTTTGGGGATTTGGGATTAGCGATCGCTACCTAAAATTTCGACATTTTTGTATAAAAATTATCCTTTAATGTATTCAAAAATCCGAAATTACCGATTGTGACACCGGGGGGTGCGGAATGTGGGATATAAATTTATAAATATAATTTATTTTATACAAACTTTTGGTTATGGAGATTTTGACCAATAAAAATACAGGAAAATCTTGATAGGGGAATATGGCGTTAAGATTGGGGTAAATGCACGTTAAAATAGATGGAAGTGTGAATTTATTGTAGTTTCGACAATAAAAATCTCTAATCCCTAATCTTTGTAAATTCTGCATTTTTGGCTGAGAAATTGGAATGTTAGACCAAATATTTAATTACCTAAATTTTCATTTTAGCGTTGAAGCATCTATAGTCCTCTTAATATTAGTGTTTTTAGAGGCGGTGCTATCGGCTGATAATGCGATCGCTCTCGCTGCGATCGCTCAAGGACTAGAAGACAAAAAACTAGAAGGTCAGGCACTAAACATTGGTTTAGTCTTCGCTTATGTTTTACGAATTACCCTATTGTTAACAGCTACTTGGGTACAGAAATTCTGGCAATTTGAACTACTGGGCGCTGGTTATCTTTTATGGCTAGTATTCCAACACTTTAGTTCCCAAGAAGACGAAGACAATCACCATCACGGGCCACGTTTTAAGTCTCTATGGCAAGCTATACCCGTGCTGGCTTTTACGGACTTAGCCTTTTCCTTGGATAGTGTCACCACAGCGATCGCCGTTTCTCAAGAAACATGGTTGGTAATCACCGGTACAACCATTGGTATTATAACCCTCCGGTTCATGGCTGGATTATTTATCCGCTGGTTAAATGAATATGAAAATTTAGAAGATGCAGGCTATATCACTGTATCATTTGTGGGTTTACGCCTGTTGTTGAAAGTCATCAACGATGACTTAGTGCCACCACAATGGCTGATGGTGGCCGCCATTGGTGTGATCTTAGCTTGGGGCTTTTCTAAACGCACAGTTGTTAAATTAGTTCCAGAAGAAGAACGGGAAAAGACCGAAGTATCGAAGTGATTAACTGTTGACTGTTGACTGTTGACTGTTAACTGTTAACCGTCAACCGTCAACAGTTTTACTCAGTCAACCAAGCTTGAGAATGAGGTTGCCAAGCAACTAATTCCTCTTCTTTGAACCAGAGGGCAATTTCGTTCTTGGCGGTTTCTTGGGCATCAGAACCGTGAATGAGGTTACGTCCAACATTGATACCAAAATCGCCGCGAATTGTGCCTGGTTCTGATGTTAGGGGGTTGGTTGCACCAATAATCTTTCTGGCTGCTGCAACAACACCCTCACCTTCCCAAACCATTGCTACCACTGGACTAGAAATGATAAATTCGACTAAACCAGGGAAAAAAGGTCTTTCACGGTGAACATCATAATGTTTTTCCGCTAATTCCTTACTGACTTTCATAAACTTCAAGCCGACTAAGGTAAAACCCTTGGTTTCAAATCGGCGGATAATTTCACCCACAAGCCCGCGCTGTACGCCGTCAGGCTTAATTGCTAAAAATGTGCGTTCCAAATCTGTCTCCAAAAACATAATCAAATTTTGATGGGTTAATTGTCAGTTGTTTTGATGTCTTTTGTCTAGTAGTCTGAGAATTTTCCCTGAAAATTGGAGATATCAGCTAAAAGAACGGACAGTGTTCTAAGTCATGTACCTAATTCTTAATCAGAAATTATTTCTAGTCGTATATCCTTTACCAGACTATTTTGTTAGATTGTTACTTCGTGGGTGAAACAGAGAGGTCAGGAAGAAATGGGTGTCGAATCAACCGCTGATGAGATTGTGAAAATGCCGTCTAATGGGCATAAAGCCGAATTAAAAAGCAAAAAGCAGAAGCAACAGCTAGTACCTAGTACAAGTGCGGGAGATTTATCTCTTCCTTGGAAAATTGAGAACAGTGAAGACCTTTACCGCATTGAAGGTTGGGGACAGCCTTATTTTTCGATTAATGCTGCTGGTCATGTCACTGTCTCTCCCAGGGGCGAACGTGGTGGGTCATTAGACTTGTTCGAGTTGGTAAATGCTTTAAAGCAGCGTAATTTGGGGCTACCTATGTTAATTCGCTTTTCCGATATTTTGGAAGATCGAATTGAGCGATTAAACGCTTGTTTTGCCAAAGCGATCGCTCGCTATAACTATCCTGGTGTATATCGGGGGGTATTTCCTGTTAAGTGCAATCAACAACGCCACCTGATCGAAGATTTAGTTCGATTTGGTAAACCCCATCAATTTGGTTTAGAAGCAGGTTCTAAGCCAGAATTAATGATTGCTCTAGCGTTATTGGATACAGCAGGAGCATTGTTAATTTGCAACGGCTACAAAGACCAGGAATACATCGAAACAGCGATGTTAGCCCAGAAACTAGGACAAACACCAGTCATCGTCCTAGAGCAAATTGAAGAGGTAGATTTAGCCATTGCGGTCAGTCGTCAATTAGGAATTAAGCCAATCTTGGGAATCAGAGCGAAATTAAGCACCCAAGGGATGGGACGGTGGGGAACTTCCACAGGCGATCGCGCTAAATTTGGCTTGACAATTCCCGAAATTATGGAAGCTGTTGAAAAACTAGGTGCAGCCGACTTACTCGGTTCTTTGCAATTATTACACTTTCATATCGGCTCTCAAATCTCTGCTATCAATGTCATTAAAGATGCCATCCAAGAAGCCAGTCGCATTTATGTGGAGTTGGCAATGTTAGGGGCAGATATGAAATATTTAGACGTTGGTGGCGGATTGGGTGTAGATTACGACGGCTCTCAAACCAACTTCTACACTTCAAAAAACTACAATATGCAAAACTATGCTAACGACATCGTGGCAGAGTTAAAAGACACCTGTGATGAAAAGCATATTCCCGTACCTACATTAGTTAGTGAAAGTGGCCGAGCGATTTCTTCCCACCAATCGGTTTTAATCTTTGACGTTCTCAGCACTAGTGATGTCCCCCTTGATCCCCCTTCCCCTCACCAAGAGGGAGAATCCCCAATCATTAAATATCTCTGGGAAACCTACCAATCCATCAACAAAGAAAATTACCAAGAGTTCTATCACGATGCTGCTCAATTCAAAGAAGAAGCCATCAGTCGTTTCAACTTAGGAATTTTGCGCCTCAATGAACGCGCTAAAGCCGAGCGTCTTTACTGGGCTTGTTGTCAAAAAGTTTTAACTTTGATCCGTCAGGAAGAATACGTACCTGATGAGTTGGAAGACCTAGAGAAAATTATGGCTTCCATTTACTATATCAATCTTTCCGTGTTTCAATCAGCGCCGGATTGTTGGGCTATAGATCAACTATTTCCCATTATGCCTATACATCGCCTTGATGAAGAACCAACCCGCAGAGGCATTTTAGCGGACTTAACCTGTGACAGTGATGGAAAAATAGACCGTTTTATAGACTTGCGGGATGTCAAATCAGTGTTAGAACTTCACAAATTTGAGCCAGGAAAACCTTACTATTTAGGAATGTTCCTGAATGGAGCGTACCAAGAAATTATGGGGAATTTACATAACCTCTTCGGTGACACTAACGCCGTTCACATTAATTTAACGCCCAAGGGCTACCAAATTGAACACGTTGTCAAGGGCGATACCATGAGTGAAGTTCTTAGCTACGTTCAATATGATGCCGAGGACATGATAGAAAACATTCGCCAACGTTGTGAACGAGCTTTAGAAGAAAAGCAAATTACCATAGCAGAATCTCAACGACTACTACAAACCTACGAGCAAAGTTTACAACGGTATACTTACTTGAATAGTTAGAATTGGTAATTGGTAATTGGTAATTGGTAATTGGTAATTGGAAAAACTCTTACCCATTACCCATTACCCATTACCCATTACCCATTACCCATTACCCATTACCCATTACCCATTACCCATTACCCATTACCCA
>JAKOGY010000105.1 GCA_028658405.1 Dolichospermum sp. ST_sed8
TTGCGTATTTGTGTTTAGCCCTCTATGCTGCTTATGATACTTGTATATGTACTACAAATTGAAGTGCGGAATGTGGGATAATACTATCAAATTTGAACTACATCATCCCATTGAAGCTATTACCGAATTACCTTCTTTAGCAGGATTTACTCTAGTTGATACTCCAGGTCCAAATGATTGGGATTCCGCAAACTTTCAAACAGTAAATTTAAAACAGATTGCATTAGAATCACTCCGTACTTGTGATGCTATTTTATTTGTTCTGGATTATACATCTTTTCAATGTGATACAAATTTAGAGTTCCTGCAAGATTTAATTGAAAACCGTCAGCAGTTTTTAACTGAAAATACGGGAAAAATTTACTTTTTGCTTAACAAAATAGATAGGAAAGAGGCAAGCAATAGACCTATACCTGATGTTATAGAATTTTTAAGAGCAAGTTTAATTAGATTTGGTATTCCTGAACCTCAAATATACCCAATCATTGCTAGGCAAGGTCTATTATCTAAGTTAATTATCCAAAACAAAGCAACCAATAATGATATTAGTGATTTTGAAGATTTTTATGCTCCTAAATATGCTGCAAGAGATGAGAAAGGAAGAAAATTTATACCTTTACCAGAAGAAATTGCACCACAAGCTTTAAAAGATAGTGGTATTCCCGCAATTCAAGATATAGTAATTCAGAATATTGTTCAAACATCTGGATGGAATTTATTGAATGATGTTTTGGCTATTCTTAACAAAGAAGCTCAATTTGTAACTGATACTTTTAGTACAGAAATTCGTGGGTGGGGATTAGAATTTGAGGAGATACAACAAAAAATAGATGAATATAAACAACGGTCTAATTCAACTAACAATAAGGTAGAAAATGTAAAAAAGTCTGTAGAGTCACAAAAGCAAATATTAGTCAAAACTTTTAGTCAAGAAATTGATAAGTTTGCTGAAACAGCTAAAAGTCGTATAGATATAGAAATTGATAAAGTAGCAGAAAAACAAGCTAAAAATTCGGATTCTGTATCTAGTAAAGAAAACCAAAATCTTGTCTCGTTCATTTGGAATAAAGTTACTTCATTGGTTCAAGATGATTCAACTTCAGATCCATATAAAATCAAGGTAAAAGACAAAAAAGATGCTGGAGAAATGTTTTCTTACCTAACCAAAATACAGATAACCCCATCTACTTTTTAGAATTACAACTTCAAATAAATATGAATATATGTTAAAATTGGATTACCATAAATAGTGGAAAATTATTTCAATGGAAATTACTAAACTATCAACTCAAGGTCAAATTACCATTCCCCAAGTTTTAAGAGATCAGTATCATTGGCAAGATGGTCAAGAATTAATCATAATTAATTTGGGTGATGGAATTTTATTAAAGCCTCAAAAAACTTTTCCAGAAACAAAATTAGATGATGCTGCTGGTTGTTTGAATTATCAAGGAAAAGCCAAAACAATTGAAGAAATGGAACAAGCGATAGCACAGGGAATAGAAGAACTATAGAATCAATGATTGCTATTGATACTAACATTATGTTTAGAAATGAAAAATTTATTAAAAAGGCTCAAAATCTTACTCCCTTGAACAACTTTTTAAAATGAAAACAGATAGTATATTTTACCGTTTATTTCAAGAAATACCGAGCATATTTTTTGAACTCATTGGTAATTCTCCCCAACTAGCAGAACTTTATCAATTTTCATCAGTTGAAGTCAAACAAACAGCTTTTAGAATAGATGGAGTTTTCTTACCTAACCACAATACAGATAACCCGATCTACTTTTTAGAAGTACAATTTCAATTAGATAAGGATCTCTACCATAGAGTTTTTAGTGAAATATTTCTTTACATTCGCCAAAACAACCCTAAAAATCATTGGAATGCTGTAGTTATCTATCCAACCCGCAACATAGATACAAGAGATATTCAGCATTATCAAGAATTCTTCACCAGCCAACGAGTCAGAGTTATTTATCTTGATGAATTAGAAGATATAGCATCTTTACCAATTGGTGTTGCTACAATAAAACTAATCATCGCTAAGAAAGATAGTTCTATTATCCAAGCCAGAGAATTAATCACAAGAACTAAGCAAGAGATAGATTCTGAAGTTCAACAGCAACAAGTATTACAAATCATCGAGACGATTTTAATTTACAAGTTCCCCAGAATGAATAGAGAGGAAATAGAAGCCATGTTTGGATTAAGTGAGTTGAAACAAACCCGATTTTATCAAGAAGCAAAAGAAGAGGGAAAGGAAGAAGGAATAGAACAAGGAAGAGAACAAGGAAGAGAACAAGGACTAGAATTAGGTGAACGCAAAGCTAAATTAGCCGCAGTTCCTGGTTTGATAGCATTGGGTTTAACTAGAGAACAAATTGCCCAAGTTTTAAATTTAAGTCTGGAAGAGATTAGCCAGATTATCCAACAACAGAATATAAATACAAAGGACAAATAAAAATTAAAAATCAATGCCAGAGAATTAATCACAAGAACTAAACAAGAGATAGATTCTGAAGTTCAACAGCAACAAGTATTACAAATCATCGAGACGATTTTAATTTACAAGTTTCCCAGAATGAATAGAGAGGAAATAGAAGCCATGTTTGGATTAAGTGAGTTGAAACAAACCCGATTTTATCAACAAGCAAAAGAAGAGGGAAAGGAAGAAGGTGAACGCAAAGCTAAATTAGACGCACTTCCTGGTTTGATAGCATTGGGTTTAACTAGAGAACAAATTGCCCAAGTTTTAAATTTAAGTCTGGAGGAAATTAGCCAGATTAGCCAACAACAGAATATCAACACAAAGGACAAATAATAATGATTTAATCAGTTTCAGAAAATACTACTGTTGCAGAAAAGGAGATTACTTAATCAGGAGAATTAAATAATAGATAAATTCTCAACTTCAACAGATTTTGTAGGGTGCTTTGATAACACACCTTTATAGATTAATTAAAATGGTGCGTTACGCTGTCGCTAACACACCCTACTGGCTTTTTCCGTAAACTCTGAAGATACATTTTTATGTATACTAAATTTCATAGCTTTGTATAAATAACACTCAAGAATTTCTTGGTGTTACGCGATACTAAGGTATATCTATAAATTGTTATCAGAGGAGAATTACCTTGAACCAAGCGACGTTGCACCAGTTAAAGGTGTTCGAGGCTGCGGCCCGGCATGGTAGTTTTACACGCGCTGCGGAAGAGTTGTTTTTGACTCAACCTACTATATCCATGCAAATTAAACAACTTACGAAATCGGTAGGTTTGCCATTATTTGAGCAGGTAGGAAAGCGTTTATATTTGACAGAAGCGGGACGGGAATTATTTGCTACTTGTCGGCAAATTTTTGAGACTATAGATAAGTTTCAAATGACTATTGCGGATTTAAAAGGATTAAAGCAAGGCCAATTAAAATTGGCAGTAATTACCACTGCTAAGTATATTGTTCCTAGATTATTGGGTCCTTTTTGTCAACTTTACCCTGGGATTGATATTTCTCTCCAAGTCACAAATCATGAATTGATTTTGGACCGGATGATGGGTAACTTAGATGACTTGTATATTATGAGTCAAATTCCTGATCACTTTGATGTCAATGCCCAGCCATTTTTAGAAAACCCTTTGGTGGTTATTGCACCGGCTAATCATCCTTTAGCACAGGAAAAAAATATTCCAATTGAACGTTTGGGTGAGGAACCGTTTATTATGCGTGAACCGGGTTCAGGGACTCGCAGTGC
The DNA here is from genome assembly GCA_028658405.1 of Dolichospermum sp. ST_sed8. GTDB lineage: Bacteria > Cyanobacteriota > Cyanobacteriia > Cyanobacteriales > Nostocaceae > Dolichospermum. The sequence goes on from JAKOGY010000105.1 coordinate 3,757, forward strand.
TGTCCAAAGTCTGTTGGAGGAACATGATATCAAGGTGAAGGTGAAATTGGAATTGGGGAGTAATGAAGCAATTAAGCAAGCGATCGCTGGTGGCTTAGGTATTTCTGTATTATCCCGTCATACTTTACTCACAGATATTGGGGAATTTAGTATTTTGGATGTCCAACACTTTCCCATTAAACGCACTTGGTATATGGTTCACCCTGCGGGTAAGCAGTTATCTATTATTGCTCATACTTATTATGAGTATCTTTTAGAGGCAGCAAAAAATATTACGGAGCAAGGTGGTTTAATCTTAGATCATAGTTCGGTTGAACCCAATCTTTAGATCAAGCTGCTACAGATACATAATCACACGGGCTATGTATAGGAATCATAAATGATATTTGAAAAATTTTAAGTAGTGTAGGGTGGGCAATGCCCACCAAAACCTTTATCCGGTGGTGGGCATTGCCCACCCTACGTATATTTCCAAAATCAAATATTAGTCCTATATCTAATATGTTACCAATAGCTTGACGTGAATACAGCAAACAATTCAAAATTAATCAATAGAATCATTAAGTATGGGAGTAAACTGGCAATGGTAAACCCAGAAACACCATTTTGGCAAAAACCGATAGACAGCCAAATTGTCGCAGTCACAGTCTATAGTGATCAGGCTTTGGTGACAAGACGAGCATTGGTATCCTTATCAGGAGGAGAACGGGAATTAGTTATTACCCCATTGCCAGTAACTCTAGAAGTTGATTCTATTAGGGTGAGTGGTGTTGGTACAGCGGTGGTAAAGTTATTGGGAGTTAGTAGCGATCGCCTGCAAACTACTGAACCCATCGGGGAAAAAGTCACCCAATTAACCGGACAAATTCAACAAATTGAAACTCAAAAACGGCATTTACAAGCTCAAATAGATGCCTTATCCCTACAAACTAGTTTTATTGTGGGGTTACGGGAAAAAACTGAAGACCCATTTTCCCAAAGTTTAGCGAGAAAAAATATCAGCTTGAGTGAAACTCTAGATTTTATCAACTTTCTAGGTAGTCAATATTGCAAATATGCGATCGCTGTTGGGGAATGTAAAGCCCAACTTCCAGAATTAGAGAAGCAATTACAAACACTCCGCGCTGTTTTACAGAAAGTCCAGACACCCCAGATACAAGAAAGTTTGAATGTGATTGTGGGAGTAGAAGTTCAACAAGCAGGAGAATTTGAGTTAGAAATAGCTTATATGATTCCTAATGCTAGTTGGTATTCTCTTTATGATTTACGGGTGAATAATCCCAGTGATGGGCTACATTTAAGCTATTTGGCAGAAATTACTCAAAGCACAGGAGAAAATTGGTTAGGAGTGGAATTAACTCTATCTACAGCCAAACCAGGACATAGCACATTACCACCACAATTAAAATCTTGGTATATTGATGTACCGATGGCACGGATGGAAGAGATAGCACAGCGATCTATGCCTTATCCAGCAGCAATGGCTTTACCAATGCCTTTTAGGACTCCTGCAAAGCCAGTCAAACCAGAAATTGACGAAGATTTTTTAAATGCTAATGAAACCGTTGTTACTGCTAATTCTCATCAGAAAAGCGTAGTTACATTAAAGTTTCCTGGTGAAGGGAAGATTCCTAGCGATGGTACGCCTCATAAAATCACGATTTGTCAAGAAGATTATCCTTGTTGCTTTGAATATGTAGCTATTCCTAAGTTAGCTAGTTTTGCTTATTTACAAGTTCATGTCAAAAATAATATCAATGATGTAACTTTATTACCAGGGACAGCTAATATTTTTCGCAATCATAATTTTGTGGGAACAACTAAGTTAGAAAATATTCTACCTGGAGAAGAATTTAAACTGAACTTAGGCATTGATAAAGGTTTAAAAATTGAGCGGGATTTAGTAGAACTTCAGGTAGATAAAAAATTAATGAGTAACCAAAGACGAGTTACTTATGCTTATCGGTTAATCATTACCAACTTGTTGAATCAATCAGCAAATTTACAATTAACGGAACAATTACCAATTAGTCGTAGTGAACATATTCAGGTGTATCTTGTTGAAAGTAAACCGGAAATTCAACAGACTAAAACAGGGATTTTATCTTGGTTGTTAACTATTGCACCCCAGGAACAACAGGAGATATATTATCAGTTTACTGTGGAACATCCACCAGAGGTAACTGTGGTGGGGTTGGATATTTGAAATAGTTACTCATAAGCCAAATTTTAATCCCATATTCCGCAGATGAATTAACAAAACATCTGCAAAAATTCTTTCAAATCATTTAAAGTAGGATGTTCAAAGTCCCAAATCCAAGCTTTTTCACTCATTACAGATTCAAAACTACATTTACGCTCGGCTTGCTTTTTTTCTTTTTTTGAGCAAGTATCATATCGTAGGTATATAGAAACCCAAAATTTATTAAATTCCTTAACAGTTATAGATTTATCATGATTGCTCAAGCAATCTTTCCAAGTCTCTAAGCAATCAGCATAATCAGAATTTTGGCTCTTAATCATTTTTAAGACTGTTTCTAGTTCTCCTTGTCCATTAAAATTCGTAAAGTAACAAGCTAGTTGGATATTGAAACCATCAAAATTTATATTTATGAATTGCTTAACTTCTTCGAGTGATTGTGATTCAGGAAAAACTTCTTGAATACATTCATTAACAAAATTAATTCTATCAATTTCTAGTTGATCATCAATATCAATAATAATACCTACCCTTTCAATCTCACCCTTTTGTATATCTGCTTTTAAATCTTTGAGAGCATTCTTTAGCTTTGTTGGATTTAATCCATTCATAGCTCTATAATCATCCTCTGAAATAATAATCGGAGGTGCAACTTCTATCTTGAAATTGAGGTAACGAATAATTGCTTGTAGAAAAAATTGATCATTTTTACTTTCTACAATTAAAATGTTATTACTCACCTCTCACCCCCTTATTATGACTTATCCCGTACTCTAAAGTATCCAAATCTCGCTTAATGGCGACTATTCTTCCTGTTTTTAGATGTTTTGTTAGTTCAAAATGAGCAGCTATATTTTCATGTTCAGAACCAGCTTTTATGAAAGCTTCAATCATTTCCAAGCTGTGTGTTGTGGCAAAGATTTGCACATTTAACTCACTAGCTAACCTGTACAGAATATTCCAAAAAGCAGATTGATTAGAGTGATGAATACCATTTTCTATTTCATCAATCAGCAAAATACTATTTTCATTATTAACGATTCTTAAAATGATATCAGCTATGCGATTAATTGCATCACCAAACAAGGACAAAGACAACCTACTTTCTCCTTCTCTTGTCACATAAAGATTTGGTTCACCAATGCTAAAGCTTTCTACACCAATAATGGAAGAGTCAATAGCTTGAAAGGCTTTTAGTAGCTCATTTTCTCTCTCATTCAAACGAGCTTTGTCAAACTCATCTGTCAATTCTCTATTAGAAACTCTTAAGAAAGAGGGGATGAAGAAAGCATTTTTTATGTCAGGAACTTTAATGTCTCTAGCTATCACACCCTTAGCGCTAGAAATGATTAAGGTTTCAAAAGCTTCTTGATCATTAATCCTTGTTTTAAGGTGCATTACAGATAATACAGACTGACTTCCTGAAAAAAGACTTATAATTTTTTCATTATCATCATCATGATCCTGTGGATAGGTATTTTCTAAATCTTTTACGGATTCATCAACAAATATCTCAATTCTTTTAGAAGAACCATTTTCAAGAATAGCATCAATTACGAGTTCGCTATTCTTATTTTGTTTAAAAAAGAAGTTATTCCAGGTTCTTTCAGGTAAAGCTTTACTAAAACTAGATTGTTCTCTTCTTACTTGTCTTAACAAAGAAATAGTATCTGGTCTGGGGACACTATTTAGGAATAATGCCTCCAGCAAAGCAGTTTTACCCACATTATTTTTTCCACTAATTAAATTAATTTTCTCAAAACCAGATACTTTTAAATTATCGAAACATCTAAAATTTTTAATTTCAATGTTCTTGATCACTTTAACCTCCAAATAAAAATACGCTCATCTGCATTACCTAATAAAAACTTATCGTCCTCTCTTATCTTAAAGTAGCCTGTAACCTTGAAAATTAGTATATTTATCCGAAACTTACCAAAGAGGGATATAATTGAATATTACAGCCATAACTAAAATATTTGCAAATAGCAGAAAAATAATATCATTGAGGTCGGTTCTACATCCTTTACGGGAGATGTCTAATGGGCTAGAAGCCCGGTGAGGATGTCAAAAGATAGTAGAATAAGGTACAGACTACCCGGCACCCAAGAGAGGAAGGGAAATTGGAAGAACTCAGGGACGTATTGGAATTAGCCACCGAAGAGGAACTACAGGACTTGACAGCTATTCTGTTTAGTCGGAAGTTTAACCCCTTAGATTATGTTCGCACACCCGAACCCATTACAGTGCAAAGCCAAGATCGTCAAGCTTGGTTAGAGGCAATAGAAGACCGCTTTCGTTTTTTGGCGGCTGATGGTATCACTGTATTACGAGGACGCACTGATAAAATCACTTACCGACAGGCACTAATTCAAGTATGTAAATATTTGAAAATTCAATATTATCAAGACTTAACAACAATTGATTTAGAAGCAGAAGTATTTTTGCATCTGCTAGGGAAGGTTTGGAAAAAGCTCCCAAAACAGGAACAGCAACAACTAACTATTAATGTCCAAAGTCAATTATCACAATCAAAACTTAAACAACCATTACCATTATCATTGCAACGTGATCCTTTAGGATTAATATTTAAAGGTGGTAGTGCCTTGGCTGTAACTTCTGTAATCCAACCTTTTGTTCTTCAACAAATCGCCCGTCAATTTGCTATCCATTTTGCTACCTATCAAGTAGCTAAAGAAGCAGCAATTACAGGTACAGGATTAGCTACCAAACAGTTTCAAAACTATGTAGCTTTGCAAATGTCCCGTCGAGGTATGACCATGAGTGCAGCCCGTTATGGTGCTGTTCGGAGTGCGTTTGCTTTGGTGGGTCCTGTGATGTGGGCTTGGTTTTTTGCTGATTTGGGTTGGAGAGCGATCGCCACAAACTATGGCAGAATTATTCCTACTGTCTTCACTCTCGCGCAAATTCGTCTTACCCGTACAGAATGTTGGGAAATAGCTTAAATAAAAGTTTTTATCATCCAAATCCCCGTTTACAAACCCCTTGGAATTGGCTACAATTTGGACTCATATCTTTCCCCATGAGTCCATTTTTGGGCGGTATTTCGATAGTTGTGGCATCGTTAATAACTTGGCGTAAACAATACCATATCATTAGCGATCGCCCAATTCACAAGGGATTTGCTATTTTGAGTATTTTACTCCTCATTACCACCGGATTTGCCCCTCACAAACTAGATGCTTTTTTAGGTTTATTCAACTTCATCCCCTTCTTTGGCTTTTTTACTGGACTAACTCCCCTGATCCGAACACCCAACCAATTACGACAAATTTCTTGGATCATGGTGTTTGGTTCTGTACCTATTTTAATTATAGGTTTTGGGCAATTATTTCTGGGTTGGAATTTCCAATTTCAGTTTTTATGGATTGTTTTTGATTGGGTAGTTGCACCAGAAAAATCATTATCAGGACGCATGACTGCTAATTTCATGCACCCTAATACTTTAGCAGCTTATTTAGTAACTATTTTTATTTTGGGTTTAGGTTTATGGCTGGAAAACTATCACAAACTCAAGCAAAAAAATCGCCTCATTATCTTTTTAACAATTACGGTATTTGCTAACTTTATTGCCTTGATTTTAACCAATTCTCGTAATGGTTGGGGAATAACTATTTTTGCCTGTTTAGCTTATGCTTTATATCAAGGTTGGCGATTAATTGTTGCTACGGTTGTTAGTATTACCAGTTGTTGTTTTGTAGCTGCTTTTGCACCTGTACCTATTGCCAAATTTTTCCGTCTTTTTGTTCCTTACGGGATTTGGGCGCGGTTAAATGATGATATGTTTCCTGATAGACCAATAGGATTAATGAGGAAAACTCAATGGGAATTTGCCTGGAATTTAACACAACAACATCCTTTGACTGGTTCAGGTTTACGCAGTTTTGGGGGACTTTATAAAACCCAGATGCAAATTGATGTCAACCATCCCCATAACCTATTTTTAATGCTGTCTGCGGAAACTGGTTTAATTACTACTTTGCTATTTTGTGGATTACTAACTTGGATATTAATTGCCGCTAGTCAAATTCTCTGGAAATCTCCATCTATAGAACCAGAAAATCGCCTCATCTTCTTTAGTTATCTGATCACTTTTATAGGCTGGATATTATTTAATACTGTTGATGTCACCACTTTTGATATTCGTTTGAATACTCTCTCTTGGGTTTTTGTGGCTGCATTGTCTGGAGTTATGTATCAATATAATAGTAAACAAAATTAAAATTTATGACTTTTGAATGGTAATATAACTGCCATTTTGCCAGTTAAATGCTGCTTTCTTCTTCTGGAGTCCATTTTGATTTTGAAACAGAACAAAAGCTGCTACAACTAATAAGAAATATCCAAAATACTTTTGCAATTTTTTACCATCAATAAATTGAGATAAATAAGCACCAAAAAAACTTCCTAAACTAGCAGCAACAATAAATGTTCCGATTAATTGCCAATCTAAGGCAACTTGTCCTAAATAACCTACAAATCCAGCTACAGCATTAACAACGAGAATTAATAAAGAAGTCCCAATTGCTTCTTTCATGGGAGTTTTCCCTAAAATAACTAATGCTGGAACAATCGCAAATCCTCCACCCACTCCTATTAATCCCGTTAATATTCCTACCCCTAATCCTTCAGTCAGTAACCATAACCAGCAATATTTACAAACTGGTTCTGTATAAACTAAATGAGGATTTTCTGAAGATTTTTTTGAGGATTTTTTACTACTTCGCTGAATCATTAAACCTGCTGCTACCAACATCATAATTGCAAAAAGCAACATTTGTAAACTGTCAGTAATAAATGGTAGTCCGGCAATTTTTGCCCCAAAAAAAGCACCTAACATGGTTGCAGAACCGAAAATAGCTGCTTTTTTAAAATTGATATTTCCTTTTTTCCAGTGAGGAACTAAACCAATTAAACTGACTGTACCAACAATTACTAAAGTCATGGCAATCGCTGGTTTAGTTGGTACTCCCATGACATAAACTAAAATAGGTAATGCTAAAACAGAACCACCACCACCTATTAATCCTAAACTAATACCAATACCTGTTGCTAAAAAATGTCCTAATATCCATGTGAACATAATTTGTAATTCTTCATTAATTAATTTTATTTTCAAGCAATTGTAGGTTGGGTTGACGCTCATGTTACCCAACATTTAACATTTAGGAGATTTTGTTGGTTTGTTATTTCGCTTAATTCAAACTACATAATTCAATTTTTTAACTCTAATTTAAAGAATCTTGTTGGGTTGCGCTGTCGCTTAACCCAACCTACATGATTCAAGTGTTTTGGTTGTAGGGTAATTTGGCTAATAACATTCCCATTGCACAGGTATTTGTTAACCCTGCAAATACTAAACCTGCACCTACAAAACCACTCAAAATTAAAAACCAAGGAGAAACAAAAGCACCTAAGATAGTTCCCATAAATACTAATGAACCAGCGACAATTTGCACTTGACGCATTAAACTAATCGGGGCATTTTTGTTGATTTGAGTTGGATATCCTGACTGTTTCCAAGCTATAATTCCTCCTGTTAATTGTCTAAATTCTGTAAATCCAGAATTAACAAGTTTTTGCGCTACTTGATTAGAACGATTTCCTGATTGACAGTAAATGATAATTTCTTTACCCGGAATTAAAGATATTTGTTCTGGCTGAAATTTAGAAAGGGGTAAAAGTTGCGCTTGGGGAATATGTTCTCCTATATATTCGGCAGGTTCTCGAACATCTATTAGTTGAATTTTCTGTTTTTGAATTAATTGTTGAACAGTAGCAGCATCAACTAGTTGTAATTTGGTATTTATAGATGTGTTCATTTTATTGCCTTTGATTTAATTATGATTATCAATTATTAACTAAAACTAGATTACCGCAACGTTCATTTACTGGAACTGCTGCCATCATTTTCTGGGGATTTGGTAGATTTAAATTAGACATTAAGAAAATAAAACTATCCCGGTTATGTCCTTTAAATCTGGGATTATATTGTTTTTCTTCTCCAATTGTGGAAACAGTAAAACCTTGATAATCATGTCCTGGATAAACTAAGGTTTCATGAGGAAGAGTAAACAATTTTTGGGTAACGACATCAAATAATGTTCCTGCATTTCCACTTTGAAAATCAGTTCTTCCGCAACCGTGAATTAATAAGGAATCTCCCGTAAATAATCTTTCCTGATTGACTAAATATGCCGTATGACTGTCTGTATGTCCTGGTGTGGAAATTGCTTGTATGACTATTCCATCTAGTTGGATAATTTCGTTATCTTTAATCTGTTTGTCAGCACAGGTAACAGGTGCATTTTCAGGAACAATCCCCAAACATCCGGTTAATTGACGTAATTTACCCGTACTAGTGATATGATCGGCATGAATGTGAGTTTCAAAACAGTAATTTAGTACCAGTCCCAATTCCTCTATTAGTTGCAAATCTCGTTCTACCTGTTCATATACAGGATCTATGAGTATCGCTGCTTTTGTGTTTTCGTCAGCAATTAGGTATGTATATGTACTTGAGTCTTTGTCAAACAATTGGCGGAATAACATTTTTTTGCCAGGTTTATTATTGACTTAATATATAACCATATAGTAAAATAGTCAATATAAACCTCTGAAATATTTTAAATTTTCCATGTCAGATATATTTCCAGGCGCTCTTAGCCAAGTTGCGGATTATTTCAAAGTGTTGTCAGAAGTCAGTCGCTTACAGGTATTGTGTTGTTTGAAAACTGGGGCGAAAAATGTAACCGAGATTATCACTGAGACTGGCTTAGGACAGGCTAATGTATCCAAGCATCTTAAAGTTCTAGCACAGGCGGGTATTGTCAAAAGAACGCCGGAGGGAGTCAGTGTAATTTATGAAATAGCTGATCCCATTCTATTTCAATTATGCGATTTAGTATGCGATCGCCTAGCTGTGAGACTCGAAGAACAAAGCAAGCAGTTAGAACAATTTAAACTATGAGCTAAAAACTTTTTCAAGCGCAATTAAGTAGGTGAACAGAAAAAAACCGAAGTATGTAACGAAAAGTAAAATGTCCCAAAACCTCTTCTGTTCCCTGTTCCCTTATCATAACGACAATTTTTAACGCTCACTTACTTACCATAAATTATCTCAATTGTCAATAGATAATTTCCTAGCTATCAAAAAACATCATCTAAATTTGTCAAAAATAAGTTTAGTAAGTCATTGTTAATTTATTAAGTTTTGTATAATTTTTCGGTTTCTATTTCTGAAATAGCTATGAATAAAGGCTTCTACTAATTCTTATTTTCCCAAAATCGAAAAATTCACAAAATAAGCTCATTGTGAATTCTGAGAAGATTATAGCAAATCGCTGAAAGTATTGCAAGATCGTTGATAAATAAAAATAATTCTCAATTAATTGTTAAGAAAATATAAAGAGGAATTTTGGAGAGTTATAAATTTTAAACTATTTTTCGATTTGTGATAAGTTTTACTTATTTTACTTCATTAGTTTTTCCCCAAGTAGAAACGCGGGAGGGTTTAGCAAAAGCTAAACCCCTACCCAACTCTTGTTGATTTCAGCTAAATTGCTCTTCTGTATCTAAGTTAAATAACATTTGCAGAGTTTGCATACAACGTCTTCTAGCGTCAACATCTTGCTGGGCGCGTAATTGCACCATTGGATCATGAAGAATTTTATTGACTATTCCTCGTGTCAAAGCTTCAATTATTTCTTGGTGCTTTTCGCCAAATTCTGAACCCAATCGAGATAAAGCCTTTTCTAACTCTTGTTCGCGGATAGTTTCTATTTTATTTCGTAGAGAACTGATTGTGGACACAGTTTCTAAACTCCGCCACCAAATATCAAAAGCTGCTACTTCCTCATCAAGAATTTTCTCAGCTTCTTGCGCCATTTGCCGGCGGCTTTCATAATTTTGGGCGACAACCGCCTTCAAATCATCCACGTTAAAAGCTTTGACATTCGCCAACTCATTGACATCTGCATCCACATTGCGGGGGACAGAAATATCAAATAACATCAACTGTTGATTTGGTTCTAACACCGTTTCCAACTTAGCGCGATCTAGAATGGGTTCAGTTGAAGAAGTGCTAGTAAATACAATATCACTGGCTGCCACCACTGACATCATTTCTGGCAGGAGATGGATTTGGATAGGTTGTTCTGAAAACTGTTTAGCTAATTCCTCCGCCCGGCCACGAGAACGATTAACAATACTAATTTGAGTTGCACCTTTAGAAATTAGGTGTTGTACCAATAACCGGGACATTTTCCCAGCACCGAGAATAGATACCCGATAAGTAGATAAATTTCCTACTTTCATCTGTGCCAATTCCACAGCCGCTGAACTGATGGAAACTGCACCAGTCCCAATACTGGTTTCTGTACGAACTCGTTTACCTGCTGTTAAAGCTTGTTTAAATAAGCGATTGAGAATAGTTTTTATCCCATTAAATTGCTGTCCGAGTTTATGGGTATTCTTAACTTGTGCCAGAATTTGACCTTCACCGAGAACAAGACTATCTAAACCAGCCGCTACCCGTAAAATATGGGTAACAGCATCACCATGAAGCAACATAAACAAATGATGTCTTAAAGACACAATTGGCAGTTTGCTATGTTCAGAAAGAAACTGAGTAACTTCATGAATACCCTGAGTAGTTTCGTTACTGACGATGTAAATTTCTAAACGATTACAAGTGCTGAGAATAGCGACTTCATCAATATGAGGATAACCCAGAAGTTGAGCAATTACCCCTTCAATTTGCGGTTCAGGAATACTTAATTTTTCTCTAACTTCTACTGGGGCTGTTTTATGGCTTAACCCCACCACTGCAATATTCATTTCTTAAATAGGTAATAGGTAATGGTAATGGGTAATTGGTAACTGGTAATTGGTAATCATCTTTTTTGTTCCCAATCACCAATCACCAGTACCTAGTTTTTAGTGCAATTGCACAACCTTGGGTTGTTCATTCATGTGAATGGTATCCACAAACCGAGCAGTTTTAGATTGGCTAGAAATAACCAAACTTTGAGTTCTCACACCGCCTTTGAAGAAGCGTGCACCTTGCATTAGATTACCACTGGTAATACCACAGCCTGCAAACAGAACGTTTTGACCAGATGCGAGTTCATGAGCATCATAGACCTTATCAGGGTCAGTGATATTCATAGAGGTGAGACGCTCAATGTTAGCTTCTTTGCTTTCACCAATCAAACCTGTTTTCACTACTGCTGGATCGTAGATAAGTTGTCCTTGGAAGTGTCCACCTAAAGCCCGCATTGCAGCAGCAGAAATTACACCTTCGGGTGCAGCACCGATACCCATGAGAGCATGAATATTAGTCCCAGAAAAACCGCAGGATATAGCAGCACCTACGTCACCATCAGAAATTAGTGATACTCTAGCCCCAGCTTCACGGATTTCCTTGATTAAATCGCTGTGGCGCTCGCGCTTCATCACTACTATCACAAGTTCATCAATGGCACGATCTAGACACTCAGCGAGGATCTTCAGGTTTTCTGTAGCTGATTTGTTGATGTCAACCAAACCTTTAGCTGCTGGAGGTGCTGCGAGTTTCTTCATGTAGAAGTCAGGAGCAGCAAATAGACCACCTTTTTCGGAAATTGCCAAAACAGCCATTGAACCGGGTTGTCCGTAAGCTACTAAGTTTGTCCCTTCGCAAGGGTCAACAGCAATGTCAATTTCGATAAGTTCATTAACATTACAGAAATCTTTAGCATCTGGCTGGGTACAGATACCAACTTCTTCACCAATGTAGAGCATGGGAGCGTTATCACGTTCACCTTCACCGATAACGATGCGTCCACGCATATGGATTTTGTTCATCCGTTCGCGCATAGCTTCCACTGCTACTTGGTCAGCAATGTCCTTTTCGCCCTTACCCATCCACTTTGCAGAGGCGATCGCCGCTTGCTCAACTACTTCTATGATTTCTAACCCAAGTGTATTTTCCATGGAGACTGCCCTCTAAATTACTTGTCTTAGCGTCGTTTTCTTAGCTATTTCAGTTTTCAAGTTTACCAAAGTGCGGATACATATTCGCAAAAAGTCTTGAATAGTACCGCAGGGCGGAATTTAGAATTTAGAATTTAGAATTTAGAATGAATACAGTATAAGCTTTTCACAGATTCGGAATGGTTTATTAACTTACGCCTTTACTAGCGACTTTATTAAGTTTTGCAACTAAGGCAGCATCGCAGTTTTTGTAATACCTTTGTATTAGTTAAGTTAAGGCAGAAATTAAGGCAGTAATTGAGTAAATGCGCCTAGCAAGTTAAAATAATTATGGTGACAGCCTCTCAACTGTTCCTTATGAGGCTTTTATGGCAGCAAATATTACACAAATAGCCAAGTATCTAGATAATCTTGGTTGGGACTACCGTTGTGATGAAGAAGAAGACCGGATTATTACAGGTGTCGAAGCTGAAAATATCGAGGATTTCCTGATAGTTGTCCAACTGGATGAAGAAGGGAAATTTTTTCGGCTATTTGCACCCCAAGTTTTGGCACAAGTAAAAGACCATCCCCACAAAGACGCTATCCTCCAAACTATGCTGGCCATTTCTTGGGAAACCAAAATGCTGCAATGGGAATATGATCCATCCGATGGTGAAATCCGCGCTATCATCGAATTTCCCCTGGAAGACTCCATGCTCACCGAAAGACAATTTAACCGTTGTCTGAGCGGATTAATCCAAATTGTGGATACCATTGCGCTGCCACGGTTACAAGAGGTAATGGAAACAGGAGAAGATCCGGGAAATCTAGACTTAGGAGAAAGATTATTGTTGAGTATTCAAGAACAAGCTCCTGGATTATTAGAACTCCTAGAAAAAGCCATGGAAGCGCGGAAAAAGCGGGGTAGTTTTGCGGATGAATAAAGCGGATCACTACTGAAATCGCTACACTGCAAAGTGATAACCTGATCATATACAGAAATTTTTTAGGGCTGGATTTTTATGACATCCTATGCAACCTCCTCTGCTAAAGCAGAAATGAGTGAACTCCGACGGTTAAAAAGCTTATTACCCCCAGAATTACAAAGTTGGGTAACAGTTGAAGGCACAACGGAGGTCAATCCATCTTTGATTCGTTGCGAAGAAATTGGTAAAGACCAAGTAGAAATTCAAATTGACTTGATAAAATGGGATGCTCTAGCAATGGACCAGCGGAATTTGCTGTTTTGGCACGAAGTTGCTCGCGTTCAAAATGACACTATTCCTAAAGATGGTTGGGAAATGGCAGCACTGGCTATTGGTTTAGGTGGTGCAGTGGGTGAATTATGGGTACAAGATGGATTATTGCTAGTATTAGCTATGGCACTCTGTGGCGTATCCGGTTGGCGATTATATCAAAAAAATAATGGGGGCAAACAAGTTAAAGAATTGCTGGATGCTGACGAAAAAGCGATCGCTCTAGCAACCCGTTTCGGATATAGTTTACCCAATGCCTATAAAAGTCTTGGTAGTGCCTTAAAAACCTTAGTTGAAAACACTCCTAGCAAAGGTCAGCGTTCTCGATATGAAGCTAGACTTTCTGCTCTTAAACGTAGTGCCAACAAAGCCAAAACTAAATCTAGGAACGAAGACTCTGGATTTTGAAATCTTGACAGTTAGTGGGTTGGGTATTGCCCATTGGTGTCGACTTAACGTAAAATCCATAGCCCGCCTGGGAATCAGGGGAAACGCATCTAAATTATCTTGACAAAATACAATTTTAATGTATTAACGAATAAATCTTAATTTATCGTTTG
>JAKOGY010000106.1 GCA_028658405.1 Dolichospermum sp. ST_sed8
TAGGTAATAGGTAATAGGTAATAGGTAATAGGTAATAGGTAATAGGTAATAGGTAATAGGTAATAGGTAATAGGTAAATAATTTTCTTCCTCCTGACTCGGTGACTCCTGACTCGGTGACTCCTCCTACAATTATCTGCAATAACTAGTAGCATAATCGCGGATACGATAATCTGTAGCTTGAGCTAAGACTTTTTTAGTTGAGGCAAACTCTCTTAATTGTCCAACATGATTTTCGTTATATTGAAATAAAGCTGTAAAATCTGAGAGCCGAGAAACTTGTTGGATATTTTGAGAGATAAATATAATTGTTAGTTCAGAACGCAAACACTCAATTAGTTCTTCAATTTTTGTGGTAGTAATAGGATCAAGTCCAGAGCAAAGTTCATCCACGAGAATAACTTGGGGTTTAACAGCTAAAGCGCGAGCAATGCACAGCCGTTGTTGTTGTCCACAAGAGAGTTCTAAAGCAGGTTTATAAAGCTTATTTTTGACTTCTTCCCAAATATCGGCAGATTTAAGAGCTAATTCCACAATTTCATCTAATTCTGGTTTTGGTCGCCAGCCAATTAGTTTTACACCATAAGCAACGTTATCATAAATGCTCATGGGGAAAAGATTAGGCTTAGAGTAAATTGTACTAATTTGACGACGAAGACGATTGAGATTAATTCGTCGTTCATAAATATTTTGACCAAAAAATTCTATTTTTCCTTCGGTTTGAACTTCACCCTCTAAGTCACTCATGCGATTCAGAGACTTTAAAAAAGTAGATTTCCCACAACCACTCGGTCCCAGAATGGCAATGATTTTATTTTGGGGAATATCCATTGACAGATTTTCCAGAATTTTTTGCTTGTTATAGTAAAAACTAAAGTTTTTTACACTAATGGCCGGAATTATTTTACTCATATTTATAAGAGAGGAGTCACCGAGTCACCGAGTCAGGAGGAAGAATAAGGAATAAGGAGGAGGAAGAAGAAGAAAGAAGAATAAATAAAGATTAAGTGAGTCAGAATAGTTGTAAAACTTGATATTTGCTTATAACCTAAATTAGATCCTTTATGGATCTGTCATGCTGCGTTTAATTCATGTAAGAAAGGTAAATTCACCATGCTACAGCGTTTTATTTTAATCATTACTACTATTATTGTCTGGTATTTGTGTATTCCTGGTACACTCGCCAAGGAAAAAAGAATTGAAGATTTGGATAAGTTTCCCCCTAACCCCTTAGAAATAACTATAACTGATCTACTGTTACCAAATTTACCAGATAAACGCCAATTAACATTAACAGAATTGCAAAAATTAAAGACGGATTTAGATGGGTTAAATCAAGAAGCACAAATTACATTACAAGGAGGAGATAAAAAGAAAGCCTTTGAAGTTTGGAATCGTGAACTCCGATTAAGACGCTATGTGGGTACGTTATCCGAATTGGCAGCGTTGTCACGGGTGGGAGAAATCGCTGGGAATCAAAATGAACGGGAAGAGGTGCAATATATTAGTCAGCGATTACAAGTAATTCAAAGCGAGATAGTAAAACAAAAAAGTACCGATTTGCAATTATGGAAATCTCTTGGTAATGCCTATGGAAAAATCCGTCTTCCTAAATTGGGAATATTGGCTTATGAACAAGTTTTAATCTTAGTAAAACAACAAAAAGATTCATCTGGGGAAATAGAAACTTTAAAGAATATTGGAGAATTACATTTAAGTTGGTTTGATTATCCCCAAGCTGCTAATACTTACCAAAAATTGTTAGCTTTGGCGATGAATCAGGGTGATAAAACTAATGAATTAGGATATTTACAACAGTTAGCTTATATTTATACGCGAGAAAAACAACCCCAAGCAGCAATAGATATATTGAATAAATTAGCCCAGGTTTATACTCGTGAACAAAATCTGAATGAGATTCCAGCTTTGAAGTTAGCGATAGCTGCAAATTATGAATCTCTATCTCAAGAAAATCCCAATTTAAAACAACAGGCTTTTGATAATTATCAAGCAGCTTATACTACTGCATGGCAATTAAATCAGTACGCTAGGGCATCAGAAGCATTAGAGAAATTAATTGCTTTTTACCGTTCACAAAAACAAGTAGATTCAGCTTTACAAACTAGTAAAATTCTCATTGAAACACAAACATTAGCTAACAACTTTTATGGTTTAATGTTAGCTTATGACCAAATTGGTAACATATATTTAGAACGCCGAGAATATGCACAAGCATTAACAGCATTTCAGAAGGGATTAGAAATAGCACAACAACTTAAGTATCAAGAGTCATACTTTACTAAACAGATTGAAAAGTTAAAAACTGAGATAAAAATGTAAAAGATATCAAGATAAATAAAAAAGTCCGCGCAAGCGGACTTTGTACATTGGATAAGGTTAAGTTGTCACCAAGAGAGCCTACAAGATGTTAGACTTATTTATATTTTTACGAATTAATTTTAGAAAATCAAGTGGTTTGCTCTAAGAGTTAGGACATAATTACTATATTTATGTCTGAAAAAATGGAGCTTTATTGATGATGATTGATACAGATGAATATCTCCCGTGACTAAAAAAGCTGGGAAATCTGAGAAATTGCGGACATAATTAAGATTGTTTTGTCTAGGATTTTCTTACCTAATAACTGACAACTAACAACTGACTAATGACTAATGACTAATGACTAAAATAACAAAAACCCCAGAAGCAAGAACTTCTGAGGTAAAAAGAGTTTTAGGAACGATTGAGAACAATAGCAATCTTGTCATCAGTTGGAGTAGGCAATCTTTAGACTGATCACAAAATAGCTTTGTCAGCATCTCAAACTAAGAACCTAAAAGCCCACAGGTCAACTACTTAAATACTGTAGCAGAGGTGTTTGTATCTCAGTAGCCAAGTTGGCGTTTTTTTAAAATGAATTATGAATTTGATTCTATAGCGTCAGTAACCCAGCCCTAAAGGGACTGAGCTTGCAAGAGAAATCAAACAAGTGTCCTTCGCTCTTTCGTGGTTCAGTAGGGGCGTATTGCTATATATCCATACTAATTCCTGTAGTGGCGTATTGCAATACGCCCCTACTAACCTTCACGAAAAGACTTTTTTAGCAAGCCCTAATTAAATAACATCTATCTTTGGAGAGATATTATTTAATGCTGGTGGGCATTGCCCACCCTACAAAATTATCCGAAAAATCCTGAACTTCTGAACTCTTGAACTGCTTGATTTTTGTTAACTAATTCATAAAGCTTGTTTTCAAATTTTTGGGTACAAGCTGACCAATCAAATTCTAAGATCGAGGGACGGGCTTGTGCTGTTAATTGGTTTTTGAGATCAGGATTTTCGAGAATTGTAATTACCTTTTGGGCAAAGTCTTCCGGGTTATTAGGTGCAGCTAGAAAACCATTAACTCCTGAAATAACCTGTTCAGCGGTTGAAGGGGCAACAACAGCGACTACGGGAGTTCCAGAAGCTAAGGCTTCGTTGGTTGTGGTACAGAAATTTTCTGTCACTGAAGGGTTGACAAATATATCTGCTTTCGCAAACCAACCTAAAAGTTCTTTACCATGAGATTCACCCCAAATTGTGACACCATTGGGGAATTTTTCAGCGCGACGGCGAATTTCTGCATCTAATGGACCGCTACCAACAATTACTAAATGCACATCAGGAATTTTAGCAGCAATGAGAGGATAAATATCTAAAAGTTGATTAACATTTTTTTCTGGGGTAATGCGTCCCACAAATAAAATAGTTGGGCGTTTATCATTAGGAATTGGATCATGAGAAATATTGCGAGGATGAAATTTTTCGCAATCAATTCCTTGATAGGGGAGATATTCGCTGCGTTGAGCTTTTAGTTTTTGGTATTTGGTTAATTGTTCACGAGAAGAGAATAAACTTAAATCGTAAGTTTCGCTAAATTGTTTCACTAAAATTGGCAAAAGAGGACGGACTAAATTAAAAAACTTATTCCCGAAATAATATTGGATATAGGCAATAATATCTGTATGGAAAATTGAAATAATGGGTGTGTTGGTTTTTTTTGCATATTCTACTCCCACAGAACGCCCATAACCTTGTAAAAATCCAGAATATAAACCTCTCATTTGTGGGGCTTCTTCCACAACAATAATATCAGGTTGAAAGTGAGTCAGTAATTTTGTATCACTCCAATGACGATGGTTTAATGGTTGGGGTAAAGATTTATAAAATCTCAGTGGTTCTGTAGGAAATGAATAAGAAGAAAAGTTGAGAAAAGGTTCTAGTTCTTCTATGCCCGACATGGGACGATTCCCAACTTGTGGAGGATATTTATCATTGATTTCTGGGTGGACTAAAAAAACTTCATGTCCTTGTTTTAATAGCCAGTGAACTCGTTGATGAACTGCAACAGAAACTCCTGTTAAGAATGGAGCATATAATCCTGTAAATAAGGCAATACGAAGAGGTTTATTTTTCATGATTTTGAGGTAATTTTTTCTGCAAAAATAGATTACTGATGCGCTGGTTTATAATAATTATTGGATTGGGGACTTTAGGTATTGAAGTGCAAATAATAAATCTAAAATCCCTCTATTCCTTTAAAGTGAAGCTTTTGGATCAATTGGTTGATCTAACCATTGGTAAGGACGGTATTCAATTAAGCGAATATTTTCACGCCCTTTAATTCGATAAGTAAGTCCACGCCATGTAATGCTTGATGTCCACAAGGAAGATAGGATTGTTAAGCCATAAACCCACTGTGTTAAGGGAATAACTATCAACATTTTGAGAATGATTAAAGGCGATAATTTAGGTATTTTTTCACCTTGCTTGTGCAGCACTTGATGTATTCCTAATTCCATTAATAGCATTAGCAAGACTAAGCCAATGATATAGGAAATATAGACGGAAAATAATAAAGCTGCTGTGTCCCATTGAGACTGAATCAATAGGTGGAAAATAATGATAATGACTACATTGGGGACGAGAATACTAGAATATGCTTCACTGACTATTGCTAACCACCGGGGATGATAAAGTTTAGAACCAATTATTAACCTTTTTAATGATTCTAATAAGTTACGTAGACTACTTTCTTCCCGATTTAGCATCAATAAAGAAGGAATAAATTTTATTTGTAACTTTTCTCGCTTGATAAGTTTATGGAGGAGCATATCATCTGTTAATACTTCTCCCCATTTATCTAAAAGTTTGATCCGGTTTAACACTTCTGTTTTGATTGCTAAAGTTCCACCCCAGGGAATTTGAAAGAGAAACATTTGTACAACAGTGGCAACGTTACCGGAGTAGCGAACTAATGAACCCCAATAATTACCTGTGGGAACATACCAGCGGTTTCCGGTTGTGATTCCAACTTGATCATCAAGAAGAGGGGTAACTAATTCTCGTAACCAGTTAGGATGGGCTACGGTATCACCATCTATAAAAGCTATAACTGGATAAGTATTATCCAAATCAGAAACAGCTTGTACTAAGGAACTGCATTTAAGACTACAATTATGACGAACTGCTCTTAATGTGCTAATTTGGACGTTGGTTGCACCGAGTTGATTGATTGCTTCTGTGGCAATTTTAAAAGCTGGATCTTCTTGACTATCAATGATTAGCTTTAAATCGTATTCTGGGTAATTTTGTTGGAAGAGCGATCGCAAACAATTAGGCAAAAATGGATCTGCACCTCGTAA
This sequence comes from Dolichospermum sp. ST_sed8, assembly GCA_028658405.1. Taxonomy (GTDB): domain Bacteria; phylum Cyanobacteriota; class Cyanobacteriia; order Cyanobacteriales; family Nostocaceae; genus Dolichospermum. Next base: position 5,687 of record JAKOGY010000106.1, read on the forward strand.
ACAAAGTATTACAGCCGTTTTTGGTAACTGTTCATCTGGTAATAACTTTGGTTTGTATGAACGTAAATACCATAAAAATACTAACGTTAAACAAGTTTGAATTATCAGCCAACCGAACAAAGACTTAGATAGAAATATTATGAAATCTGGCATTATCTCTATAGTCTTAGGAAGGAGTCACCGAGTCAGTAGGGGCGTATAGCAATACGCCCGTACTGAACCACGAAGGAGCGAAGTACACGAAGAAAGAAGAAAGAAGAAGAAGAAATAAGAAGAAGAAGAAATATGAAAAGAAGGAATTAGGATTTATACCCAATTCCTGATTCTCAATTAGGGATCAAGAGAATACTTTAAAAAGATATTAATGCTAGTATTCTTGTCAACTTTAAAACTGGCATTATTGAATTTAGGTGCGCCAGTGCTGATAGAAACAGGAGGATTTTTAGAAATTCCAAAACCCTCTTGAGGAATTCCGAAAAAGTCTTTATTCAGTTTGTGATCACCATTTTGATCATCAACTACAGCTACAGCATAATTACCAGGTTTTAAGCCAGAAAATACCTGTTTAATAGAATTTCCTGTAATTTTAGTACAGCCACTTTTAATGCCATTTTTATCACTGCTGGGAAATCCTTTTTCAGAGTTATAAACTCGCATACAAATTTCCCCTGTTGGGTTACGAATGCCATTAACCACTACAGTTAAAGATGTTGTTGGTTCAGCATAGGCTACTTTAGTAAAGCTAAGAGTTAGCAAAGTGGTCATGACCAGGTTTGCAATTTTTAACATGAGTTGATACTTGCCTTTCATCAAAATTTATTTTTGTGGACTTTGATCTATTTCATCAGGTTTTGAATGTCAGTTTTTTGCAACCATTCATGAGTACGGCGCATTCCTTCGGCTAAATCAACTTTGGCTTGATAATTTAAAACACTTTCTGCTTTAGCAATAGAATAAGCATAAGGACGACTCATAAAATCAACTGATTCGGGGAGAATATCAGCTTTTTTACGAAATAGTTTTTGTCCTTGAAGACGCACTCGAAGAAATAATTTCATTTCCTCTTTAGGTAAAGACATTGGTGCTGGTAAATTTTCTAGTGAAGCGAGATGAATAAAATAATCTTTCCACGAAGTTTCTTGACCATCGGTAATATTGAAAACCTCACCATAAGCTGATTTTTCTATTGCTAAAAAGATGGCATCAATTAAGTTATCAACATATAGATGATTCATCACACCTTGGCCTTCATTAGCATAGGCAAATAATTTTTGTCGCATCATGTGAATTGGCCGCACAATCCAAGGAAGACTTCCTGGACCATAAACATCTCCAGCCCGAATCACAATTACTCCAAATTCTGGGGCATTATTAAGTTTTAAAACTTCGATTTCTGCTTCAATTTTTGTTTGACAATAAGCATTATTTTCGCCAGAAAGCGCACCTGATTCTGTAACTTTTTCTGGGTAGTCAAATCCATATACTAACGCAGTAGAAAGATGGACAAATGTTTTTACACAAGCTTGTTTAGCAGCTTTGGCAATATTAACGGTGCCAGAAACATTTATTTCTCGAAAATGCTTAATATCTCCCGCTTCTTCGGCAAGTTGAGCATTGTGTAAAACTATATCTACTCCCTGACAAGCTTTCACACAAAATACAGAATCAGTGATATTACCAACTAAAATTTCTACGCCTAATTTTTGCGCTGTTTGTTCCTTAACTTGGGAACTTTGTATCCCTCGGACTTTCATCCCTTGCGCTATAGCTAATTCGGCTGCACGTAAACCAATAAATTCATCAATTCCAGTAATCAGCAGAGTTTTGTTTTGGAAGTTCATGGGGTTTTAGATAGGTGTTTTGTGTTAGTGAAGGTATCGCATGGCGTTGGCCATACAGTTGACGAAGTCATACAATCTAAATTGAATAATTGCGATGAAATGCAACTATGAACTGTTGTAATCGCAAGAAAATTTTACTGTTGTTAATAACATTCAACTTCTATCTTTAGTGGGTGTTAATTTAGAAAATATTTGCTAGAAGTTGATTAATTTGTAATGCAACAAATTCCTAAAAACTATCAGCAGGATCAGCAGAACGGAGTTTATTGATAGCTAATGCTCCAGAAGTAATGCAAATTAAAACTGTAGAGATTAAAACAAGTAAGGCATTATTATTTGTCATCATGATCGGTAATTTAGTTGCTTTCATGGCAAAATCATATAACCCGATGGAAACAATAAAGCCAGGAATATAACCTAATAATGCTAAGATTAATGCTTGTTGAAAAACAACATTTAATAAATATCCATTAGCATAACCAATGGCTTTTAAAGTTGCATAGGCAATAAATTGAGTAGCAATATTGCTATAGAGAATTTGATAAACAATTACTACACCCACAACCGAAGCCATAATTAACATCAAGTTAAGAATAAAACCAATGGGGGTTCTGACTGACCAATATTGTTTTTCAAAATCAATAAATTCTTGACGAGTAAATATTTTTACATCCTTTGGTAGATTGGCTTTTAAATTTACTAAAACCTGTTTTATATCAGCACCGTCTTTGAGTTTAATTACTCCCATATCTATTTTTTCAACTGGACGGCTGTTAGGATTTATTCTTAGGAATGTTGAGTCACTAACTATTAAATTACCATCAACACCAAAGGAAGGTCCTAAACTAAATAAACCACCAACTCTGACTCGATAACCTTTGACAGCATCAAAGGGAAAGATTTCAATTGGCTGTTCAATATTTCCCTGTTTAAATAATTCTGCTATTGGTCCAAATTCTGGACGGGCATCTCTATCAAATAGCATGACATCAGAAATTTTGAGTTTATCTAAATTTTGTTGCACTTCTGGAATGTCTAGCACGGATTTTCCTGGATCAAAACCAATGACGTAAATTGAATATTTCTCTCCGCTGACGGGATTTTTTAATTTTGCAAATTGCAAATAAATTGAACTAACTGAATCAACACCATCAAATCCTAAAGTTTGGTATAACCGAGTGCGAGAAAAACTTTGAATTGCTGTCAAAGATTTGTATTGAGAACTAACTAAAAATAAATCACCGTGTAATTTTTGATGTAGTGCCGTGGCACTAGAAAATAGTGCATCTTGGAAACCAAGTTGAATAAACATTAACAGCACAATAAAGCCAATTCCGGCTACAGCTATCACAAAACGAAGTTTCTGCTGGACAAGCTGTAGCCAACCTAAAGGAATTTTGATATTCATATATTTGTCAGTTGTTAGTTGTCAGTTGTCAGTTGTCAGTTGTCAGTTGTTGAAAATGACTAATAACTAATGACCCATGACTAAATTTGAATTGCTACATCAACTTGTAAGTTAGTTAACCGAGATATTTTTTGACTATCGGTGGGATTATCAATAGATATTTTGACTTCAATTACTCTGCGGTCTGCGTCAGAATTGGGATTAATACTAAAGATGCCTTGTTTATCAACTTGCCACCCAATTTCTCGGACAGTTCCTTGTAATTTGCCAGGAAATGTAGCACTGGTAATGGTGGCTTTTTGTCCAAGTCGGACATTTTGAATATCAGTTTGATAGACTTCTGCTAAAATTTGCATTTTTGATGTATTGCCAATTTCGGCAAAGCCAGAAGTACCAATTACTTCGCCATTTCTGGCATGAATTCGTAAAACTGTACCATCTAAAGTAGAAGTAATGTAAGTTAAATTATGGTCGGCTTTGGCTTGTTGAATTGCCGTTTCTGCACTTTTAACTTCACTTTTTGCCAATTCTACATCTACAACCCGGACTTCTTTAATACTATTAAGTTTGGATTGTCCTTCTTTGAGTTGATCTTGCAGGGTGTCTTTTGTGCGTTTGAGAGTAGCTTCAGCTTCTTTTAACTGCTGTTGTGTAGTTTTTAGAACTAAATTTTTACTATCAAAAACAGAAACCGAAACAGCACCATCTTTCGATAATTGCTGATAGCGATTACTCTCTTTTTGAGCATTTTCAACTTCAGCCCGAATGCGGTTAATTGTGGCTGCTTGAGCCGCAATATCTCCTTTTGATTGGGAATTTAATCGAGTAATTGTAGCTTTTTGAGCATTAATATCTCCAGTTTTTGCTCCAGCTTTTACCTGTGCGAGTTTATTTCTGGCAATTAACAATTTATCAAATGCTTGTTGGATAGCTACTTGAGAACGAGTATAGTTTTCTAGATAAGCTAATACTTGTCCTTTTTTAACATTATCTCCTTCCTTTACTAACAGTTTTTCTACTCGGACACCGTTGATAGAATTAGGAGCAGATAAATATGTAATTTTGTCCTGTGGTTGTAATCTTCCTAAAGCCGTAACAGCAACTTTAACAGGAGTGGGTTGAGATTTAATTACGGAAGTAATAGCAGGAGCTTGAGTTTGAGAATTTACTTTCGACTGCTGAAAAATGTATAAAGATACTAATCCCGTAGCTAAAGTTAGAGAAGTTGCCAAAATTATTCTCCACTTTAACGCAGCTAGGTTGAATAATTGGCGTTCTTTATTTACTGCCATGTTTTTATTCCAATGGTATTATTTCGGAAAATACTTGTCATGTTTACAGACTTATCCTCTGTTGCTTGCATAGAAGGGATACGTCTAATTATTTATGTATGAATTGTTGCCAGCAGTTCTAGCTGTTATAAATACCAAAATTAGCGGTAGAATTAACGGGTTTTTTACTTCCAATTATCCATAACTAAGTCCACGCTATGCTATCAGTTTTATCTTGAATTGGCATTTAATTAAGTGGCCTAAAATACCATAACTCTAAGGAGAAATAAAAATCTTCAATTCCCCAGTAGTGATGATGCTAATAACTTAGGGGGAATGAATAAACTTACAAAAGAAGGGAACTCTTAACTGGAAATAAGAAACACTCATTTGCACCAGTTTAGAGCTTCAGTCAAAAAAAAGATGTTTTTACAAGATGCGTAGCCCGAAAAAAACAGTGTCATTATTTCAATCTCATGTTTTTAAACATGAGTTTTTCCTGTTCCGGTGTGCCTATTCCCTGTTCCCTCTGAACTGCAATTATCCCAAATAACTTTGATATTGTCAACTAAAATTAGTTGTTTTAATTAATAAAATCCTTGACTACATACTATATTTAATTACTCATAAACTAATATAAAAATCTGTATTTTTTTTAGCAAATTATCGTAAATAAATGGCAACTGTCCACATTTCATCACAATTGATCTATCTATAGGTTAGTGTTCAACATCCCGAAAATTAATGTTTGGTTTATAAATAACCAATTGTCTAGAAAAGGTGAGTTATCTTATAAATTCATCAAAAACCAAGACTTGATGATGATAGTTTGCTCAAAAAAGACCCAATTATGTTCAAATGTTTCCTTTGTATATTTATTGATTAGTTACTTATGAGACAATTTAGATAAGATCCTCGAATTATCAAGAAAAGATGGCTGTTAACTCCGTAATTACCCAAGATATGTTATTGACAAATACAGTTTTAAATTATACTCGGCTAATTATGTTTTATTTAAAAGGAGGTAAATCAACAAATATTTTCATCCAAAAATTAGCAAAAATGAACTATTCAGTTTTCATAAGCCGTGCTAGTCTTTTTATTAATTCAACATTTACAGATGAAAAATAAATTGTTGATTTGATTTCCATAAACAGAAGAAATACTAAAATCTATTCAGTCTTTTACAGCAGAATTACCTAAAGAAACAAAACCTATCCCTTGATAAATTTGGTTTTGTATCTGATTAAGTTACAAACTGCTAGACTTTTGAAAAGCTGTTTAAGTATTTTTTCACTATTCAGAGAATTTGTCACAGAGTGCTTATTATTTTTGTAACGATTTTGGCAGCTTTTATCAGTCTAATCATCTAAAATAGGTTATCCTGGACTTTAAAAACTGGCAACTGCTATATCAACATACAGAACATTATTCTCCACTAGGTAAAACATTCAATGATTAAGAGATAAAAATGCCTCTGTCTTCATACATATTCCTCCGTTTAAGTATGTCCTTTTGCCAGTTATTACCACAAAGTGATTGACACTTTTCCAATATTCACAAGTCGAGTATTGTCTAGTATTTATTCATGAACACAGACTCTAAAATTGCTTCAAAATATCCAAGAAACACCCAGAAATTCAACAGTCTTAACAAACAAGACAGTATATATTCTGTGGTGTTGATTTAGAGTCAAGCATTTAGTATTACCTGCGGTAGTTGCGCGAATACAGATAGTATAGCTACCTGCTAATAGCGTAGTGCGCTGCATCATTCACGGTACTCAAAATTAGTCTATGTCCTATGTCTTATCCCCCCAAAAAGATAGACACAATTAATAATGCCTTAGCGGAATTAGAAGCCGAAATTAATAGTTGTGAACAGGCTTTGTTTAGGTTTATCAAGGAAGAAAAAATGAACATGACTAATGCTACGCAATCAGAAAATTCCATGCCAACTAACGAAATTAATAGAAAACTACATACAACTCCCATAGCTATTGTTGGTATGGGATCTTTAATGCCTCAGTCCAGAACATTAAGAGAGTATTGGCGAAATATTGTTAATAAAATTGATTGTATTACTGATGTTCCTTCTAGTCATTGGAGCGTAGAAGACTACTATGATCCTAACCCGAGAACACCAGAAGATAAAACCTATTGTAAACGTGGTGGTTTTATTCCTGAAGTTGATTTTAACCCCATGGAATTTGGCATTCCTCCCAGCATTTTAGAAGTTACAGATGTTTCTCAACTATTAAGTTTAGTAGTTGCTAAAGAAACAATGGAAGATGCTGGTTATGGTGACTCCCGTGAATTTAGCCGCGAGAATATCGGCGTAATTTTGGGTGTAGCAATGGGCAAACAATTGGGAATGCCATTAGCTGCCAGATTAGAATATCCGGTTTGGGAAAAAGTTCTTAAAAGCAGTGGTTTGTCTGACGAAGATACTAAGAAAATCGTTGATAAAATCAAATCTGCTTATGTAAAATGGGATGAAAATGCTTTTCCTGGAATGTTAGCAAATGTGGTCGCTGGCAGAATTGCTAATCGTTTCAATTTTGGTGGAACAAACTGTGTAGTTGATGCAGCTTGTGCTAGTTCCTTTGGGGCATTAAAAATGGCCATTAGTGAATTAGTTGAACATCGTAGCGATATGATGTTAACCGGTGGAGTAGACACCGATAATACTATCGTGGCTTACATCTCTTTTAGCAAAACTCCAGCAGTTACTTCTGGCGAAAATGTCAAACCATTTGATGCTAAATCTGATGGGATGATGTTAGGAGAAGGTATTGGGATGATTCTCCTCAAACGCTTAGAAGATGCCCAAAGAGATGGGGATAAAATCTATGCGGTAATTAAGGGAATTGGTACTTCTAGCGATGGTCGCTATAAGAGTATTTATGCCCCTAGAAAAGAAGGACAAGTTAAAGCTTTAGAACGGGCTTATGATGATGCTGGTTTTTCTCCTGCTACTGTAGGTTTAATGGAAGCACATGGTACAGGGACAATGGCAGGAGATCCTATAGAATTTAGTTCTTTAAGAGATTTCTTCGGTAAACATGATACCCAAAAACAACATATTGCTTTGGGAAGTGTAAAATCCCAAATTGGACATACAAAAGCCGCTGCTGGTACAGCTAGTTTAATTAAAACTGTCCTAGCATTACATCACAAAATCTTACCAGCAACCATCAATATTACCGAACCAAATCCCAAATTAGATATTGAAAATTCCTCCTTTTATCTCAATACTCAAACTAGACCTTGGATAAAAGCAGAAGGTGAAAGTCCCCGACGTGCGGGTGTGAGTGCCTTTGGTTTTGGTGGCACAAATTACCACGTTGTTTTAGAAGAATACGAACCAGAACAAAAAAATCCCTATCGTTTACATGGTGGGAATAGTGAAGTGTTGTTATTTGGTGCAACTCACGCCGAATTAATTACTAAGTTAGAAGCAACTTTCAATAATTTACAAGCTAATGATGGGGATAGATACTATTCTCAATTAGTCTTAGATTGTCAATCTCTAATTATTCCCAAAACAGCAGCAAGAATTGGGTTTGTAGCTGAGAATTTGCCAGAGGCTTGTAAGTTACTGAAAACTGGGATTGATTTACTCAAAAATAAGCCTGACGTAACATCTTGGGAACATCCTCAAGGAATTTATTACCGTTCTAATGGCATAGAATTAGCTGGAAAAGTTGTCGCTTTATTCTCTGGACAAGGTTCTCAATATCTGGAAATGGGAAGAGAAGCGGTGATGAATTTTCCCAGCTTGCGACAGTTATATGGCAAGATGGATCATCTGTTCAAGCAAAGTAATTTGCAACCAGTTTCTGAAATTGTTTTCCCCCATTCTTCCTTTGATGAAGTTGAGAAAAAAGCGCAAATTGCGGCTTTACAAAGAACCGAATATGCACAGCCGGCAATTGGGGTATTTAGTGCTGGGTTGTATGGGATTTTGCAACAAGCTGGGTTTAAAGCAGATTTCACCGCTGGACATAGTTTTGGTGAATTAACGGCTTTGTGGGCGGCTGGAGTATTGAGTGAGGCTGATTACTTGTTTCTGGTGAAGGCTAGAGGACAGGCAATGGCTGCACCCAAAGACCCAGATCATGATGCTGGAAGTATGTTAGCAGTGAAGGAAGATATCAGCAAAATTGAACCTGTGCTGAAGCAATTTCCTAAAGTAAGTATTGCTAACTTTAATTCTCCCACACAGATTGTTTTGGCTGGGCCAAAGTTAGAAATTCAGAAAATCCAGGATGCTTGCGAAAAGTTGGGATATAGTGCGGTTTTATTACCTGTATCTGCGGCTTTCCATACTCCGTTGATTGCATTCGCGCAAAAATCCTTTGCTATTGCGACCAAATCTGTAACTTTTCAAAATCCGCAAATTCCCGTTTTTAGTAACGTCACTGGTAAACATTATCCCCAGGACGCAGCCGCAATTCAAAAGAACTTAGAAAGCCATTTGGCTAGTTCAGTTTTGTTTAAGCAAGAGATTGAAAATATCTATGGGTCCGGTGGTTATTGCTTTGTAGAATTTGGTCCCAAACGGGTTTTGAGTAACTTGGTAAAAGATACTTTAGGCGATCGCCCACATCTTACCATATCTCTGAACCCTAGTAGCTCGAAAAACAGCGATCGCTCTTTGCGAGAAGCCGCAGTTCAGTTGCGCGTTATCGGGATGAATCTTAGCAATCTCGACCCTTACCAACTCCCTGCCGTATTGCCTCCCATTTCCACCAAAAAGACCCTCAGCGTCAAATTAACCGGCATTAACTACGTTTCCGACAAAACCAGAAATGCCTTTCAAGAAGCATTAGCAGACGGGCATCAAGTGGGAAGTAGGAGCGCAGGGTCTGCACCCAAAAATCCAGAACCAGAAACCGCGCCAAAAATTACAGAAATTGAAACTTCTGTAATTACCAAAATTGCCACAACCAATGGACATAACGGCAACGGTAATGGACATAAAAAACAACCTGTCATTGAAACCCTGTTACAGCCTCAAATGACCACTACAACTATTATAAAAGAACCAGTTCCAGCAATTTTCGCGCAGCAATCCAGAGAGAAAATGCAAACACCAAATAAGCTTGTAAATTGCCAACAAATTCTCACTAGCTTAGAAACACTTTTGAGCCAGTTTCAAGACAATCAAAGCGAGAATTTAGAAGTTCACGGCACATATCTCAATCATCAAATGGAATATGCCAAAACCTTCTTCCAATTAATGCAACAGCAAAACACCTTATTTGCTAATGTTAAATCTTCCGTAGATGCTGCTCAAATTAAGCAAGTAATCATGGAAAGCTTAGAGCGCAGCATGATGCAGTTTCATTCCCAACAAGGTGAAACCCTCCGCATTCATGAACAATATCTGCGGGAACAGGTGGAATATACCAAACACTTTTTCCAACTCATTCAAGAAGAATATTCTCAACTAATTTCTGATACCCAAGAAGAGACATCTGTAAATACCAGCGCTGCTAACGTTAACATTATTCCTCCTCAGCCACTACCAGTAATTGAGCCAAAAGTTCAACTTGTAGAAGCAAATATTCTCCCTGTTGTGAAAGTTGCAGAACCTGTAATTGCTGCACCAGTTGCTCCTGTAGTTGCATTTATTCCAGAACCAATTGCTCCTGTAGTTGCATTTATTCCAGAACCAATTGCTCCTGTAGTTGCATTTATTCCAGAACCAGAATCTGTAACCAGCAATCTGAATCTGGATGATCTAGCTAACAACCTATTAAGTATTACTAGCGAAAAAACTGGTTATCCCATCGAAATGCTAGAACTCGATATGGATATGGAAGCAGACTTAGGAATTGACTCTATTAAACGAGTAGAAATTCTGGGAGGATTGCAAGAGTTATACCCTAACTTACCCAAACCTAATCTTGAAGAACTGGCAGAAAAACGCACCATTGGTCAAGTTGTCGAATATCTGCAAGGACAACAGCAGGTAACAGATAGCAAAGAAGAGGTAAAAGAGGAAATTGCACCCGAAGCAATCATCAGTACACCTGAGTTACCATTAGTTCCTAGTTCCGAGTTTATTCCGGTCTTTACACCTCCAGAAGCCAGTCCAGAAGACAGCAACGAATATGCTAATTTAGGACAAACCCTGTTAAACATCACCAGTGAAAAAACAGGTTATCCAGTGGAAATGCTAGAACTGGACATGGACATGGAAGCCGACTTAGGCATAGATTCCATCAAACGGGTAGAAATACTGGGAGCAATGCAGGAAGCATATCCCGACTTACCCAAACCAAATATAGAAGAATTAGGCGACCTACGGACAATCGGGCAAATCGTTAACTACCTCCAATCACTGGAGGGAGGTGAAAAAAAAAAGCCGCAGTTTGATGTTAACTCGGTAACAACCGTAGGGGCGCAGGGCCTGCGCCCTCCTATTCCCCCCACCCTCCCCACCCCTCCTCCTATCATCAAAACCAGTCTTCCCCGTCGTCCTGCTAAACTCAAAACCTTACCACGCCCAGATTTTTGGGAAGCAAAATTACCAGAAGGACACATTGCTTTAATCACTGATGATGGTTCTTTAACTACCACCAAACTAGCCCACGCACTGATTGAACAAGGTTGGCAAATAGTAGTTTTGAGTTTCCCCCAATCGTTAGTTTCCGAGCAATTGCCATTACCCGTAGGTGTTACCCGCGTAACTTTGGCAAACATGAGTGAACAACATCTGCAATTATTATTGCAAAGTGTGATTACTAAACACGGACCGATTGGGGCATTTATTCACCTACATCCTCAATTTACTCCTGAAAAACCTGGACATATTTTCTATCCAGAAGCCGAAAAAGCAATTATTAAACAAGTGTTTTTAATGGCTAAACACCTGAAAGCAACTTTGAATAATGCCGCAGCTTTAGAAGGAAGAACAAGTTTCTGCACAGTTGCCCATCTTGACGGTGAATTTGGATTAGGACATCAAGGTAATTTTAGTGCAATTGCTGCTGGTTTGTTTGGTTTAACTAAGAGTTTGCGATGGGAATGGCCACAGGTATTTTTCCGAGCAATTGACCTCAATCCTACTTTAGATCCTCACGAATCTGCCGAATATATTGTTGCTGAATTGCATGATTCCAATAGATATATTGGTGAAGTTGGTTATAGTTCTCAAGGACGAGTAACCCTAGTAGCCAAAGCCGAATAATTTCTGAACTATGATTAATTTGATTTTTGTGATTAAGATGATTAACAAATCAAATCATCTTAATCAAACTAATCACAAGAATCACAGTTCCGACGAATAATTTCTGAACTATGATTAATTTGATTTTTGTGATTGAGATGATTAACAAATCAAATCATCTTAATCAAACTAATCACAAGAATCACAGTTCCGACGAATAATTTCTGAACTATGATTAATTTGATTTTTGTGATT
>JAKOGY010000107.1 GCA_028658405.1 Dolichospermum sp. ST_sed8
CGATAAATTAAGATTTATTCGTTAATACATTAAAATTGTATTTTGTCAAGATAATTTAGATGCGTTTCCCCTGATAGAGGAGATAAGTAAGAAAATTAGATAACCTAAGCGATAGTCAAAGCGGAAAATATTTGTCGCACAGAAAATGCTAGATGTACTATCGGTATTAGAAAAACTAGATGTGCCATTCGGGAAGTGGACACAAAACATAGAAGAAATCAGAGCGATCGCCCGCGCCGAAATTATTGAAACTTCATGTTCTCCAGAACGTCCACCAAACAGCAAACCCACCCTTAACTTAGTCATTTTCTTCCATATCTCCACAGATATGCAATTTCCATTATAGGGAAAATGCCTAAAACCCTAGAATCTTCTTCTATTCCCTGTTCCCTTCCCAAAATGTGCAATTTATTTTGCACGACTACTTATTCAATATTTAAGGGGATTGTGACAATAAACGTTGTTCCCATGCCGATTTGACTATTTACGGCGATCGCACCTTTATGTAAATCTACACATTTAGCAACGATTGATAAACCTAAGCCAGTACCAGGAATATTACCTACATTTTTAGCGCGATGAAAGGATTCAAATAGTTTAACTTGATCTGCTTCGGGAATACCAATACCTTGGTCTTGAATACTAAAAATCACATTTGATTCTGTAGTATCTAGGTTGAAGTTAACTATAGCACTATTGGGTGAATATTTAATTGCATTAGAAAGCAAATTGATCAAGATTTGTCGCAATATTTTTTTATCAAAATTCCCAATTACATTATTTTGAGAATTACTAGCAAAAACAATTATATGATTTGAGGTGCTTAGTTGTATTTCTGCTGTCAGTTTTTGACAGAAAGATACTAAATCTAAAGGAGCAGATTCAAAAGCTAAATTACCTGTTTCTGCTTTGTTAATTAATAAAATGTCATCTAGTAGTTGTGTGGTATGTTTGACATAGGTTTGAATACATTCTAAATGTTTTTTCTTGCTTTCTTCATCAAGTTTATGACCAAAATTTTTTAAAATTTCGGCTGAGGAAGAAATTACAGTTAAAGGAGTGCGAAATTCATGGGAAGTCATAGACACAAAACAGGATTTTAGTTCACTAAGTTCTTTTTCTCGTTCTAATGCTTTAGAAATTTCTTCTTCAAATTGCTTTCTTTGTGTAATATCTTCGGCAATACCAACTACTCGATAAACTTCCCCAGTTTCATCTTTAAGAGGAAAAGCTCGATCATTAATCCAACGGATTGATCCATCAGGTCGCATAATGCGACATTCAATATCAAAGCCATTTTTATTATTCTGTAATGCCATGATAAATTGCTCAAGATCATCAGGATGTATAGCATCTATAAAAGATTTGGGATTTTCATAAAGACTTTCACAGGAAACACCCCAAATTTTTTCGTAAGCAGGACTAATATAGATAGTTTGTGATATTTCTGCGTCAGATATCCAGAAAGCTTGATCGATATTTTCTGCTATTTGACGGAACTTTTGCTCACTTTCTCGCAGTGTTATTTCTGCTTGGATGCGGGCTTTAATTTCTATTACTAATTCATGATTAATTTGCTCTAATTCTGCGGTACGTCGATCTACACGACTTTCTAATTCTCCATTGAGTTTTCTCAGGTTTAGTTCTGCTTGCTTGCGTTTGCTGATGTCATTGGAACAACCAATAAGACGAATAATGTTTCCTTCCTCATCTCGCATAACAGAAAGCCGCAAGCTGATATATATCTTTTTTCCTGACTTTGTGCGATTGGGTAATTCAATTTCAGAACTTCCATGTTTTAATAGAGGCTGGAACACCAGTTGTTGTATTTGTGCTAATTCTTCTGGGAAGTAAAGTAAACTAATGTTTTTTCCGATCACTTCAGTTGCAGTATAGCCGTATATTCTTTGGGCGGTGTAATTCCACGTTTGAATCAAGCCATTGATATCTGTGGAAATTACGGCATCGTGAATGTCATTCAGAATCTGGGCTTGCAGTTGCAAGGTGGTTTCGGCTTGTTTACACTCTGTAATATCTCTTCCTTCTGAGATGAGTAATATTACTTTTCCAAATTGATCTTTGAGGGGACGAATAGAAAAGTCTATGGTGGCGATCTTATTTTCAACACTTAATACATCTACCTCATAGCGAATAAATTCCCCTTGGGCTGCACGGGCGATCGCTTGTTTTAATTGCTCTTGAGTGGCGCTGGAAATTTTCCAACAGTAAATTTCCCAGAATGGTTTATTGATTACATCTTCTAGTTTTAAGTCGCCAAAATTTAAGGCTGGCTGGTTAATTTCGAGTAAAATTCCCTCAGTGTTTAGCAGTGCTGTTAACTGAAAACTCTTATTGAATATAGCCCTGGATCTTCGATCACTAGCCTCTAGTTGTTGAGTTCGCTCTTCTACTTTTGCTTCTAGAGAAGCATTTAAACTTTGGAGATTTTCGTATAGTTCTGCTGTTTTGATAGCTACAGCAATCTGTACAGACAGTTGTTGGAGTAAATCTATTTCAGTTTCTTGCCACTCACGGGTTCTGTTGCACTGATGAGAAATAAGTAACCCCCAAAGTTGTTGGCTAGAATTTTGCTGATCATTTATTTTTTGGTTCAACAAAATCGGCACAACCAGATTAGCTTTAACTTGAAATTTTTCTAATAACTGAATATGGCAGTCTGTTAATCCTGCATGATAAATATTAGGAATAGCAAGAATTTTACCGTTACTATAGGCTATACCTTGATTTTCTCGAAAGCAGGTATCCTCAATTTGACAGTTGAGAGCAGGTGTCCATTCAGGTAGTACCGACTCAGCAACAATCTCACCACTCATATCAGGGTGAAACTGGTACACAATCACCCGGTCTGCTGTCAGAAATTGCTGCACTTCTTGTACAGTTTTTTGGAGAATTTCATCTAAACGCAAAAACTCACGAATACGCAGGGCGATAGTAGCTAATATTTGTTGTTGCTGCTGAACCCGCAGTTGTTTGATTAATTGTTTTTTTTCTAATACGTTATGAATTGCATGGGAAAATTTAGAAGCGGTGAGTTTGCGTTTGACTAAATAATCTTCAGCGCCATTTTTTAGGGATTCAACTGCGATCGCTTCATCTCCCTGTCCAGTTAACACAATTATGGGAATCTGCACATTTTTGAATTGCAATCGCAATTTTTTGAGAAATTTCAGTCCATCTATGTCTGGCAAGCGGTAATCTAGTAATACCAGATCTGGCTGTTGCTGCTGTAATAGTTCCAGACCTTGCTTTCCCTGCTTTGCTTCCAGAATAGTGTATGAATATTCACTATCACTCCGTAAATACCGTTTGTAAAGTTCCTGGTCTTCAGGAGAATCTTCAATAATGAGAACGGTACATTGTTTTTGTGTCATAAAACTCCAAATAATTGGTAATTGGTGATTGATGATTGGGAAAAATCTTTACCTCCTGTCTCCTGAATCCTGCCTCCTGAACTCCTGATAGCGAAGCGTGGCGTTAGCCATACTCCTTAATTCTGCTGTAATCATTTCTCCTCAAAATACAGGAGTGAATTAATCAAATCTTCCATGCGTTGAGTCAAACGCACCAGAGTTTGTAGCTTCTTCACGGCTATCGAGTAAATCTCCTAGTGATTTACCTAGTAACTGCTCAGGTGGTAGATATAGTATTTCTAATGTGTTGCTGCTCACCTGAATGATGTTGAAAGTGGAGGCTTCCAAAACCAGTAAAGCCCCGTGGGGCTGAATCAATGCTGGAATGTGTATTGGCTCGCGATCGCAGTTTGTTAAATCAAATGTTTCATTAATGACCATAATTTTTAATGACCATAATTTTTTTAGCGTTATATCAAATCTAAAAACATTTGCGTATAAATCTATAAATATGTCCTTTAGGGGATGTGTAAAATTTTTACCTTTGTTAGTGTATCCCAACCGCCTAAGTCTTGTAAACAAATTTGTACCAATTCACGGATTCTTTCTTCGTCATCTACAATCAATATGCGTTTATTTTTCATCGAAAATTTGTGCTTCAAACCTGAATTGATAGGCGAAATTCGCAATAAAAAAGAAAATTTCTTGACAAAGTTTTATAAAATTCCCACCCCAGGATTTTCGCAATGTCTTGACAAATAGTGAGAGGTTTAAATGGCTTAATAATTATATCTATGCTGGCAATCTCAATCATCCGTTTAAGCCTGTCCGGTTTTTGATCGTATATACCACTATTTAATAAGTCCAGTGCTGCTTGAATAGCAGTTAATGGGGTAAGGAGTTCGTGACTGACAATACTAATAAATTCATTCTTCATTTCCTCAACTTTTTGCTCTTCAGTAATATCCTCTGCCAGACCAGCTAACCGGATGACTTCCCCTCTGTCATTTTTGATTGGAAATGCGCGCGATCTCTAATCCAACGGATAGAACCATCAGGACGGATAATGCGATATTTTTCATCTACTAATAAAATCCTCATGCTGGGTATTATACAGGATTACCAACCCAATACTGCTCGCCAATTAACTATAGGAATGCTATTTAATTTTTGAACCGTAGGGTAAATATTGCCCATATTAACAGAGTTTTTGGTGGGCAATGCCCACCCTACTTATCATCTAAGTCAAAAAAAAGACAGGCAAAAAGCCTGTCAAATCCCGCATAATTTTTGCGATTGGATCAATTAATCATCCCAATTAAATCAATCACAAAAATCATAGTTTAGAAATTCATTTCCGCAGCTTGGACTTTTTCTACTTGTTTCTTCTTGAGAACTAGCATTACTTGTGCCAACATCACTAAACAGATGAAAGCAATTAACCATGCCACTCTGGAAGAATCTTGTAAAACGATTTCTACATCTCTTTGACCAAAACCACCAACATTGGGGTTATTAGTCAAAGCATCACCAGTTGCAACTGCTTGTCCTTCAGTCACAATTAGTTCAGGACCTGCGGGAACTGTATCAGTAACAACATCACCACTTGCAGTTGTAATACTAATCAAATTCTTAACGTTACCGTCTTCATCTTCTGTTTGAGCAATTTTGCTAATTGTCCCCGCAGCAGAAGCGTTGAACACGTTATTATTGCTTTTTTCACCTGTGGGGTAAACTTGTCCACGACCGCGATTACCGCCTACATGAACAGAGTATGTACCAAAGTGGATATTTTTGTCTGTAGCGGGGTTAGGAGAAAGAATAGGGAAGATAATTTCTTGATATTCTTCACCTGGTAATGGTCCAACAATCACGACATTTTCGCTGTCGTCGTTGTAAGGAGTGAATGTCATATCACCCACTTCTTTCTTCATTTCTTCAGGAATGCGATCTTCTGGCGCAATCTTGAAGCCTTGAGGCAACATTAATACAGCACCAACATTTAAGCCAACTTTAGAACCATCAGCACCTACTTGTTGCACGCTAGTATCGTAGGGAATCTTGACAATGGCTTTAAATACAGTATCAGGAAGTACAGATTGAGGAACTTCTACTTCTGTGGGTTTAGCCGCTAGGTGACAGTTAGCGCAAACAATTCGTCCTGTTGCTTCCCGGGGGGTAGCAGGAGCAGTTTGCTGCGCCCAAAAGGGATAAGCAGCAGCAGTTTGGGGGACAGCTATATCACTAGTGAAGAAAAAAGTAACAGTAGCGATCGCTATTAGCAAGGTATTAACCATTGCTTTAGCAGTGCGAGTTAACCTCGCAAATGTAAGGGCATTTCTCATTTCTATAAAGTCATTTGTCGGTTGTTAGTTGTCAGTTGTCATGAGTGAATTTGAGACTTAGGACTAATGACTCAGCACTCAGTAACATAGGAATTAAGCCCACCAAGCGGCATCCCCAGTGCGGAAATCGGTCTCTGTCCAAGGTGTGAGGACAATTTTGTTTTCTTCCACTTTGGCATGAGCCAGAGCCAAGGATTTGGGCGCAGGACCGCGAACTACCTTACCAGTAGCGTCATATTGTGAACCATGACAAGGGCATTTAAACTTATTCTCAGCCACATTCCAAGGAACAACGCAACCTAAATGGGTACAAATAGCATTAATCCCATAGTCAGTAATCGCTTCTTTACTTTGCACTACAATATAGGTAGGATCTCCCTTGAGTCCTTGCACCAAAGTGCGATCTCCCACATTATGGCTGTCCAGAAATTGACTAACAATAACATCATTACCCAATTCATTCTTGGCTACTGTACCGCCACCAGCGCCACCACTAGCAGGAGGAATAAAGTAATTAACAACAGGGTACAATACACCTGCGGCCACTCCGGTAACAGTCCCAAAAGTGAGCAGGTTCATAAACTGACGACGACCCATATCGGGAACATCTGTGATTTCTGAAAATTGAGCCATAATCTCCGCGCTGTTTGTGTAATTTATTAATCATTTTGACAAGAGTACCAGCACAAAAGCCACTCTTCTCTGAGTCGAAATCATAACGCTCACAGCGATGCCATAATCCTTAGTTGCAAGACATAGTGAGCATCTTTTCTGTTAGCATTACATTTCTTTATATCCTTATCATACTAGAGTCACGGAACTTAATATCTTGACTAATTGTAAAATCTAAATAAGGGCAGGAGTAATGGGTAATGGGTAATGGGTAATGGGTAATAGAGGAATATAATTTTCCCAACCAACAACTGACCACTGACCACTGACCACTGACCACTGACCACTGACAACTAACAACTAACTAATGACTGGAAAAGAATTACGCCAACTGTTAATTGATAAATGGGGACAACCTTATGATGTCCAGTTTCGCCGCACTCAGGGCAAAATATTTCTGCAAATCATGTGGAAATACTTTGGCCAAGCGTCTTTCCCCTTAAGCGAAACAGACTACCAAACCCATCTAGACAGCATTGCTAATTATCTCAATGCTTTAGGAGGAACACAACAAGTTCAGAATTTTATTACCGAAACTAAAGAACGTCCTCGACTTGGTAAAGCAGTTAGCATTCCACTTGATTTGGGTGAACGAGCTTCAGAATGGATTGTTTAAAAATCAGGTAACAGATAATTGACCCCCAACTCCTGATTCGGTAACTTTAAACTTAAGATATAAAAAAATTAACGGCAAAAAATAAGATATCTGTTACTATATACACTTATTGTACTAGGTTAACACGGTATTAATCAAGCTATGATTATGGGACGGTTTTAGAAGCCTGGAAAGCTCCGGGTGAATTAGGTTGATTTCTACGAGATGCTACGAGAACACAGTGCAGGGGACGTAAGCTGTGCGAATTCCGCTTGATTATTACCGAATTCTAGGATTACCGTTGGCGGCAAGTGAGGAACAATTGCGACAGGCATATAGCGATCGCATTGTCCAATTGCCACGACGGGAATATTCGACTACATCTATATCTTCTCGCAAGAGGCTGATTGAAGAAGCTTATATGGTTTTATTAGATACCGAAAAGCGCAAGGTATACGATCAGCTTTACCTAGCTAATGTTTATACTCCTAACAAAACTGCTGATCCAGTTCCACCAGAAACCCTAGTAGATAATAACTCTAAAGATCAAGATGCTCAAAGCCTGAGCATTGAAATCACCCCAGAGGGATTTGTCGGCTCTTTATTAATACTCCAAGAACTAGGAGAATATGAATTAGTATTAAAACTTGGTCGCCCGTACTTAGTTAGTAAACCTAGTCCAGTAAGTCTCAAAACAGGTCATCGTGTTAACCACATAGAAATTCCCGAAAACTCAGACTTACCAGATATTATCCTGACCGTCTCCCTAGCTTGCCTAGAACTAGGACGGGAAGAATGGCAACAAGGTCACTATGAAAATGCCGCCGTATCCTTAGAAACTGGTGAAGAACTATTAGCGCGGGAAGGCTTATTTTCCAGCGTCCGCGCCGAAATGGCTGCTGATATTTATAAACTGCGTCCCTATCGCATCTTAGAACTATTAGCACTACCACAAACACAGATACCCAAACGAAGGCAGGGTTTAGAATTATTACAAAGTATTTTAGAAGATCGTGGCGGTATTGATGGCACTGGCAATGATCAATCAGGATTAAACATAGATGACTTTTTACGATTTATCCAGCAAATTCGCCATTATTTAACAGTATCAGAACAGCATAAACTCTTTGAATTAGAAAGTAAACGCCCCTCAGCCGTGGCCACATATTTAGCAGTATACTCCTTAATTGCCAGAGGTTTTGCTCAACGCCAACCAGCTTTAATTCGCCAAGCCAAGCAAATGTTAATGCAATTAGCTAAACGGCAAGATGTGCATTTAGAACAATCACTTTGTGCTTTGCTCATGGGACAAACCGAAGAAGCCACCCGGGTTTTAGAACTAAGTCAAGAATATGAAGCTTTAGCTTTTATTCGGGAAAAATCCCAAGATTCACCAGACTTATTACCAGGACTGTGCTTATACAGCGAACAATGGTTACAGCAAGAAGTATTTCCCCATTTTCGGGATTTAGCGAAACAGCAAGCCTCTTTAAAAGATTATTTTGCCGATAGACAAGTACAAGCTTATCTAGAATCTTTGCCCACAGATGCCCAAATCACTAATGAATGGGCAGTAATTAATCATCAATCCTTTCCCCAACCAGATATTAATCATTCCAGACACCATACTAATAACAGCACAGAAACACAGCAATATCATCACCAAACGTCCAATCCTGAGTTACCAGAAACACATATTCGACCTCACCCTGAATCTACCCAGGTTTCCATACCGAGATGGAATCATCCACCAACAGATGAAAGTGCGGGAAATCACACATCACAAATACCCTCAACAGCAGCAACCCCAAACAGAAGACCACATCCAGCCAATGGGACTCCGACCGCAGCGACAAACCACCAGTCTCCAAAACGCAGACGACGCAAACCCAGCACTAATAGTATTCCCCAGCGGTTTATACAGTCTCAAACTAATTTTCTCAGTAGCCTAGACCCAAAAATCCGCTTAGTTTGGCTGGTTCTTTTCTCACTGGGAGGATTATTAGTTTTTTCACTGTTAGTATCAACAGCCTTTGGCTTAGTAAAAAATATCTTGTTTCCCAGTTCATCATTACATGGGGAACAGTTAGCAATAGAACTGAATCAACCACCAATCACTATTCCAAACCCCAACAGCCAAACCGAACCAAGCAACGAAGAACTAACAAAAGAGAAAGCAAAGGAAGTAATTAAAACTTGGTTATCTGCCAAAGCCGCAGCTTTAGGAGAAAATCATGACATTGATGGTTTAAATACAGTTTTAACAGGTGCAGTTTTATCACAATGGCAGTCAGTAGCCCAGCAAGAACAAGAAGAGAAACGCTATCGCCAATATAAACATAATGTAGAAATAATAGCTGTCTCTAAAAAAGGTACAGATAAAGATTATGTAGCTGTAGACGCTAAGGTACAGGAAGTTACTCAGTTCTATCAAAATAGTCTGCAAAAAAAATCCTCCAATGAAAAATTGCGGGTTCGCTATGATTTAGTTCGCAAAGAAGATAAATGGCTGATTCAGCGAATGTCAGTGGTTAGTGGTCATTAGTCATTAGTCATTAGTCAGTGGTCAGTGGTCATTGGTCATTGGTCATTAGTCATTAGTCAGTGGTCAGTTGTAAAAAGCAAGAGATTTATTCTTCTTTAATCTAAATGTCATGAATCCTTGATATTAAGTCCCTAATTTAAATTCATTTGTCATGAAATGGTGACATATTGATCCCCGCAGGGCTGACAACTACGTGAAATATAGTAAAACCTATCTTTAGACCCCTTGATCCCTAGATAGTTTTACTGGTTAATATTTACTTAACAACTTTTTGCGATCCCAAAGAAATGCAAAACATGATGCGTAACTAGGAATTTAGCAAAGCTGGTATATAAAAAACAAACAGTAAACAACTTTAAAACTGGAAATTCTCAACTGGGGCAAAACCAGAAGTCAGGAATAAAAAAATCTGGGTAGATGAAATATCATCAAACTTTTTTTAACCCGGAAAAAATGATTTACCTTGCAAACTACTGGAGTCCAAATCAATGGCAAAAGAACGCCCACCGCTAGAAGAGATGACATTACGGCAATTACGCAAAGTTGCCAGTGAATACTGTATATCTCGCTATAGCAGAATGCGGAAATCGCAGTTATTAGCATCAATTGAAGAAATTCAGCATAGTAAATTCTCGCTCAGTTCATCCCCTAATCTGGAGGCACAAGAAACCGTGGAAGCAGCAAAATTCGAGCTAGGTCAAGAAGATCGGACTGGTGGTTCTCTCGCTGACGTTGATGAAGCGCTGGCTGACTTACCTGCTGGTTATGGTGACAGTCGGATAGTTTTATTACCCCGCGATCCTCAATGGGCATATACATACTGGGATATTCCTAACGACCATAAAGAAGCGCTGCGTCGTCAAGGTGGACAAACCCTAGCACTGCGGATTTATGATGTCACCGATCTTGATCTAGATTATCAAAGTCCCCACAGTATTCAGGAATATCCTGCTGATGAACTAGCCAGAGAATGGTACTTGCCAATTCCCGTGAGCGATCGCGATTATGTGATAGATGTAGGTTATCGCACCGCTGATGGTGGTTGGTTAGTATTAGCGCGTTCAGCTAGAGTGCATATACCCCCTGTCTATCCTTCTGATTGGATTGAAGATGTCTTTATCACTGTAGACTTTGAAGAAGACCTGCGCGGTAAGACCTTCTACGAACTTGTTCCCCCATCTAAGAAATTACCAACCGCTGCTACTGCTGGCGCTAATGGCAACCCTATTTACGAACAAATCTTTGATCTAGCAGAATCTGCTGAAGCTCAACGGGTAGCAGGTTCTATATTCGGTTCTATGCAGCACGTCCCCGGTTCTGCTGCTCCTGAACAAGCTCTCAGTTCCTACGTTTTCCCATCTGGTGTGGGGATGTGGGCTGTTCCTAACGTATCTGGTTTAACCATGTCTGGTGTAGGTATGTCCGGTGTCGGTTTCTCCGCTTCCGCTATACCTGTGCGTCCTCGCAAATTCTGGTTAGTTGCTGACGCTGAATTGATTGTTTATGGTGCAACTGAACCTGATGCTACTGTAACCATTGGTGGTCGTCCCATTAAACTGAATTCAGATGGTACATTCCGCTTCCAAATGTCCTTCCAAGATGGTGTAATTGACTACCCCATTTTAGCTGTTGCGGCTGATGGTGAGCAAACCCGTTCTATTCACATGAAATTTGAGCGCGAAACACCATCTCGTCATACTAATACCAAAGATGAAGCTGTTCTGGAATGGCTTGCATAACTTCTGTATTTGAAAACTGCAATTGTTAATTTCACCCGCTACAGAAATACTATAGCGGGTTTTTATATTTTATGTTTACCAAAAAATTGATTTTTTTATCTTTGTTAACTCTTACCACAGCTTTAATATCAGGTTCTCAGGATGTGATAGCTAATTCAGCAGCAAAACAATCTGCTAATTGTCCTGGTAAAAATCCTCTATTTAGTCTTGAGTTTTTTCAGACTAATAATAATGGTGAAAGATACAAAAAAGGTATTAATCATGTAATTGTTTTTAATCCTCAATCTTCAGAGTTAGATTTTAAAGTAAATATGGGTTTAGCTCATCAGATTTATGATAAAGACTCTAGAGGAAGATTTCGTAAAGAATATGTACCAAAACAGTTTCGAGAAATTATCACTGATGCTAATTCTCAATTAAATGGTAAATCACCAATTGCAGCTATTAATGCTGATTATATAGATCCAAAAAACCAACCCCAAGGTTTAAATATTTCTCGCGGTGTAGAATATTCAGGAGCATTTAAAAATAAACGTTCTTCCTTTGGAATATCAGGAGGAAATCCTCAACAACGTCAAGCCACTATGGGGACAGGAAGAAGAGGAGCAAATATTCTTAATTACAATATGGTGGGAGGTAATGGTAGATTTTATAATCAAGGACAATTTAAAGATATTTGCAAAGCTTTAGGAGAATTTGCTTGTAAAGGTGCTACTAATCGTTCTTTAGTTGCTATTACCAGTAAAGGTTATGTCATCTTGTTAGTAAATGATGTGAAAGCTAATTCTAATATTCAGGTTCCTACTAATAATAAAGAATTGCTTCCCAATCAATTTGATGATGTCTTAACAGGAATTTCTAAAAATAACTGTTTAGGGACAATTCAAGAAGGAATGTTATTTGATGGAGGAATGTCTCCCGGATTGTTTTATAATAATAAAGTCTATGTGGAAAATCTTGGTCCAATTGGTTCAGTATTTTTAATTTATAAGAAGTGAATAACAAGATACCTGACTTATTTTCAACAATCATCAAATAGCGAATTTATTCATTATGTTATCAGTAAAAGATGCAGAAAATATTATTCTCAATGCTGTAGAATCTTTAAATCAAGAACCTGATCTTGAAATCGTTGATTTATTAACAGCTTATCACCGCATTTTAGCAACTCCTGTAATTAGTTATTTAGATTTTCCCCATGGGGATAATTCCGCAATGGATGGTTTTGCTGTCCGTTATCAAGATGTGCAAAATTCCAGTTTTGAAAATCCCACAATTTTAGAAGTTGTGGAAGAGATTCCCGCAGGATATCAACCCCAAATTCCTATTAAATCAGGACAAGCAGCAAGGATTTTCACCGGTGCAATTATGCCAAAAGGAGCAGATACTGTAGTTATGCAGGAAAAAACTAATTTCCAGGGAAACCAAGTTTCTATTCTTGCTACTCCTGGACCCCAAGAATTTGTTAGACACCAAGGGGATTTTTACCAAGCAGGAAAGGAACTTTTACCAAAGGGAATTTCTCTCAATGCAACAGAAATTGCTATTTTAGCCGCAGCACAATTATCTAACATCAGAGTTTTCCGTCGTCCACGAGTGGCAATTTTTTCGAGCGGTGATGAATTAGTAACACCAGAACAAACGCTACAACCTGGACAAATTGTGGATTCTAATCAATATGCTTTAGGAGCTTTGGTAAAAGAATTAGGTGCAGAGGTGTTAATGTTAGGAATTGTTAAGGATAATCCAACTGCTTTGACGGAAACTATTAATTATGCCATTGATAATGCTGATATAGTTCTTTCTTCTGGTGGAGTGTCTGTAGGTGATTATGACTATATTGATAATATTTTAGCATCTCTGGGGGCAGAAATTCATTTTCGCGCCGTGCAAATGCGTCCAGGAAAACCTTTGACTTTTGCAACTTTTCCCAATTCCCTATATTTTGGTTTACCAGGAAATCCGGTTTCGGCTTTAGTGACATTTTGGCGATTTGTCCAACCGACAATTAAAAAACTTTCGGGAGTTAATAAAGGTTGGGAAGCAAAGTTTATCAAAGTTAAATCCCATTCTGAATTAAAATCTAACGGAAAGATGGAAACTTATATTTGGGGTAATTTAAATTTAAGTAATGGTGTTTATGAATTTTATCAAGCTGCTGGTAATTTAAGTTCTGGAAATTTAATTAATTTAGCTCAAACTAATGCTTTAGCTGTTTTACCAGTAGGGAAAACCTTAGTTTCAATAGGAGAAGAAGTTTTAGTTTTAAGTTTATAATTTTTGAAATATACTATTGGTGGGCAATGCCCACCGGATCAGGATTTTGGTGGGCAATGCCCACCCTACTTATATGATTCCTATATTAAAGGCGATAATAGTACAAAAATAAGCCTTTATCCTATCAAAACTAATGTACTTCTTCCTTCTTCCTTCGTGTCCTTCGTTCCTTCGTGGTTGATTAACTCCTAACTCCTAACTCCTAACTCCTAACTCCTAATCCTCATGAAAAACTTATATAGCTTACACCACGCTACGCTATCAGCAGGCTCTAAGTAGGTAAACGGATTTGAATTTCCTGGTAAAATTCTTGTTGAAATAGCTCCACCTTAGATTGACTACAGAGCAATAGTAACGCCCAAAAAACGCTAACTAAGTCACCGTGTTCTGATTCATGATGAGAAGCATTTTTCTCTGGTTTTTTTGTCTTTATCCACAAATCTATCAGTTGTTCTAAATTCCAACATTGTTCCTCTAAATGTTGCTCTTTAACAGCACTGTGTAACACCTGCTCTATTTCTAACGCGACTTCCGTTAAATTTTCTTGATGCGCTAACTCTAGAGCTTCCCGCATAGTTTGCACAGTAGACTGACGTTTAAGCCGCTTAGGTTTATCTACGGTTTCTACCAGCTTTAACTGGTTGGCCATAATTTGCAATTGGTCTATTAACTCTTGCAAAGTTACTCGACGTTTTGGAGGTGGCATAGCTGCTGGACGACGGCGCAACTGTTGCTCCAAATGCAAGCGATGTGGATGTAACAACCCATCTTCAATCTCTAGTAGTGTATCATCTACAACTTCGTCTGGAGTATTATATACTGTTGATAGCTGCATTAATGTATTTGCTTTAAATAAAACAAGCATTGATGCTGATAAAAAAGCTTGTCCAGATTGAGATAAATCACTTTCATAGCCTCTGCTATTGGCCTCTGGAGCCATTAATTCTAAGTAATGGTCAATGACATCAATAACTCGCACGTCCCAAGGGTCAATTTCCCCTTTTTCAGCTTGCTCAATGAGGTGTGTAATTGTTTCTAATAATTCAACTGCATTCATTAATTTAAAATTTAATATATGAGAAGAAGGAGTCACCGAGTCACCGAGTCAGGAGTTAGAAAGAAGGAAGAAGAAGGAAGAAGAAAATTATTTAATGACTCATGACTGGGCGCAGGCCCTGCGCCCCTACTGACAAACTTATTCATTTTCTGCAACTTCTGAGCCATAACTAGCCCGAAAATTTGAGACAAAATCACTATGGTTACTGCTTTTGATGGCATCAAATGTGCCTTTGATAGTCCCAGCAATTGGCACAGCAACGAGTGTTCCTAATAATCCGGCAATTTCAAATCCCATTAAAATAGCGATAAAAATCCACAGGGGGTTGAGTCCAATAAAATTACCCATTAGTTTTGGAGCTAACAGATTATCTTTAATTTGCTGCATGATGACTGCCATTGTAGCGACTGGAAAAGCTAACCACCAATTTTGGATTAATACCAACATTGTGACTAAACCAATGCCTAAAGTTGCACCAACAACCGGAATAAGTCCAGAAATACCGATGATAATAGCAAATAAGAGGGCAAATGGGACTCTCAGAAATAAGAATATGGGTGTGAGCGCTATGACCATAAATAGTCCTAGCAATAATTGACTCAGAAAAAAGTTTTGGAAATTTAACTGCAATGACCGGCTCAAGGGAAGACCAATATTAGATGGTAAAAGATTAATTAAACCAGACCAAACGCGATCGCCATATATTAACATATAAAAAGCTAGAACGATTACCAATACTACATTCAGTAATCCTGATAACAGCGTTCCGGCAAATCCTACCACCCCTGAAGCTATTTGTTGTACCAGGGTCTGAATATTAGCATTTATTTGGTTTGTTACCAGCTTTAAATCTATAGCTAACCGTCGTTGCTTTGCCCAACTTTCTAAATGATCTAAATTGGCTTGACTAGTCGCTAACCAATCTGGAATCTTATTTAAAAGTTGAATAGTTTGGTCAATTAGCAGGGGTACGAGGGTGACACCCAAAACAATAAACAAAGTTAAAGTCAATACTAAAACGATGATTACGGCTTGAATGCGGGTAATTCGGACTCTTTCAAAGAGTTTAACTGGGTAATTCAGTAAAAAAGCCAGAATTGCGGCGATACTGAGGATAGTAATCGGATTCTGGAAAAAACGAAATAATACAGACAGTAGCCAGATATTGAGGGCGATAATTGGTCCACTAAGTCCATAAATTAAGAGAGTTTGCAGAGAAGCGAAACGGCGCATCTGATTTAATGTATAAACGTAAGGATTCAGGGGTAGAAGAGGAATGATCTTCCTGTAACTTCCATTCCCTATTGTGTGACATACTCCACACACTCCCCTTCGGGTGAGTGTGGGCAACGAGCGCGACTCTTCTATGAAGACATTGACTGAGCTTTAAGACCGTGTGTCCCACGGTTCTTGATATCTAAATTTAAGGAATTGACAAGAATGGAAATAAGCATAGCGGATCTTCGCAAAGACTACACATTACAAGATTTAAGTGAAAAAGAAAGTGATCCCAATCCATTTATACAGTTTAAATCTTGGTTTACTCAGTCCATAACAGCCCAGCTACCTGAACCTAATGCTATGACTTTGGCTACCTGTACATCCAATGGTCAGCCTTCTGCAAGAATGGTACTACTCAAGGATTTTGATGAACGGGGTTTTGTCTTATTTACTAATTATAATAGCCAAAAAGGACAAGAAATTACAGAAAATCCCCATGCGGCTTTGGTGTTTTGGTGGGCTGAATTAGAACGCCAAGTCAGAATTGTGGGGACTGTGGAAAAGATTTCTTCAGCAGAATCTGATGACTATTTTGAAATTCGTCCTGCATATAGTCGGTTAGGTGCTTGGGCTTCTAATCAAAGTGAAGTAATTGCAAGTAGGGAAATTTTAGAAGCACAATTACAGGAAGTTCAGCGCAAATATGAAAATCAGGAAGTTCCTCGTCCTCCTCATTGGGGTGGTTTTCGCGTCATTCCCCAAGAAATTGAGTTTTGGCAAGGAAGATCCAGTCGTTTACATGATCGCCTATTATATAGTCGTGTAAATGGTGGAGGGTGGAAAATCGAGCGGTTATCACCTTGATTTTTTATTGCGGATTAAAAAATATACAAACCTCTAAATTTATTTATGGGGCTTGTATATTTTCTCTCTTAGTTAAGCAAGAGCCGGAATGGAAAAACAGAGGAAGTGTTGATTTTTGTGAGGTTATACAAGTTTTATATGCTGTCTTTTTATCTTCAAGGCTGATAACTGAAGGCTAAGATGATAATTAATAGGAAGATCCTGACCAGAGCCAAAAACAGTGATTAACTAATAATATAAGTTAACCACCAAAATTATGTTCGATATATAGGGCTACTATTTGATCTTTGAACAGATACGTAGGGTGTGTTAGCGATAGCGTAACGCACCATTATTAAGGATTTCGTGCGTTACGCGAAACGCTAACGCACCCTACAAATACGTAATTTTGTTCAAGAATCAAATCGGATTCCTATATAATTAACAAAAGTTATCAAAAAAGAACGAGTTAGATATATTACCAAGTCATGAAAAATACATGATAGTAGAAGTCGGAAGTAAAAGTATCTTTCTCTATAGCTTTTAAACCTCATCCATTTTGAAACCTGAAGTAATGCGAGCATCTTGCTCGCTACCTAGCAACAGGGAGCAAGATGCTCC
>JAKOGY010000108.1 GCA_028658405.1 Dolichospermum sp. ST_sed8
CCTTTTTGCCAAATTATTAAGTCTTTAAAATCATTAATATCTGACATTCTTCCTGTTCCCAGTTAAGAGTTCCCTGTTCCCTCCAGTTTAGCATACTAAGTCCGGTAGAGCCTTACCTTTTACCCTGAATCAAATAATCTTCAATCTTCATAGTTACTTCTTAAATATAATTCTCTATTTTCCGTCTCCTCTCTTCTATTTCTTGACACCCAAATTTGAGCATCTTCACCAACTAAAGGATAAGGTGCTTTACCTTGAATATCTGCCCATTTACGGCATTTTTTTTGGTTTACATCCTGCTTTTGTCCTTTAAATTGCAAAAAATCAATAAAATTTAATACCCCCTCCTGTTGTTCCGGTGTTAAATTCTGGACTCTATCTAAAATGGATTCTTGTTTTGCTACAGCTTGAGTCATAACTAAAAAACCTCATAACTCCTAAAATTATTTTACACCACTAGCCAAAATTCCCAAAATTTTATTGACATCATTTAAAAAATATTCAGCCAAATCAATCTGCACCAGTTCACCTGATAACTTTAAAAACTTCCAAATTTCCCCCGTAGTTACCACCCCATAAATTTCTGTAATTTCATTTCCTTCACGTTCATTAAATAACCTAGCTGCATACATTTCGGCTATACATTGTCCTAAACCCCCTTTAATATTTTCCTTTTTCGCTTCCACAATGATAATTACAGGTGCATTAATCAATAAAAATTCAGGAGAACGACTAATTAAAAAATCACAATTTCCATTTAAACCCTGACTAGGTTCAATATTAAATTCCACACCAGAAAATAAACTAATTTGATTAGTAAGTTTTTTAGTTAGTTCTAATAGAATCGGGGTAATAATCATCTCAGAACGAGATTTTTCGGTATTACTAGCCAAAGCAAACGGTACATTATAGGCTAAAGTTTCCTGTAAATATTCACTAACTGGTAATGGTGCAACTTCAGAAAAAATATTGTCTCTACTAGAAATATTGAGATGTAGATTTTTTTTGACAGTTTCTAAAGTAAAATCACTATAAGACATAAAACTCCTATTTTATTTATAATGTAAATGTTGGGTTATGGCTTCGCCACACTTCGTGAACGTTCCTCAACCCAACCTACTTACTAAATTCAACTTAACCAACACCTCATATAAATCCTTTAAATGATAGAATATAACTGTGGGCGAACGTCGGCTTCATGCCGTGTATTTGGGTAGCTTGTCTACTTAAACCTAGCCCACAAACCATTTTAGTTTATCTAGTAATAGTCGGTTATAATCAGTTTTAGATAAACCTCTTTTGTAATTATTTTGCAAACTAAATTTAGCTAATTTAATACATTTACTCACTAATTAATTGCAAGTCTTGTATCTATACTGAAGATGTATCAGTAGGAACTGGAGCAATTATTTTTAATAGTAAATGGTGACAGCGAAATTCAGCAGGATATGATTTTCCCGGAGGAACTACTCGCTGGTGATCCGAGATTTTGTGATCACGAGTTGGAAAATCTGGATGATCATTTAATGTGCATGGTACTTTAGTCTCAATATTGGTAAAAGCTTTGTTAGGATCACCGGAAAAAATATAACCGAGCATTCCTCCTTCATAAGAAAAGGGTGCATACTTGCAAGTTATAAAATTTTCATTTATCTCTTTTACATATTCACCTACTGCACCATCTGTTTTTAAAACTTTAGCTTCTAAAGGCCATATAATCCTTTTATTCTTCCTAAGAATAAATGCAATGTCATACTCTTTTGGTTGTGCTGGTGCAACTTGACGAGTCTCCCTTTCATAAGAACCATGTTGAACATAATATGGCTCATCCCCTGTCATAACGCTGCGAATTTCTGGCTCAAGCAGTTGAGTGATATCTCTTTCAATATCATCTTCAGCTTGACTACAATCAATTTCTGAGAATACCTCGTTTACTAATAAATCATATCCTTTCCACACAAAAGTAAGTATATTGATTGATGCTGTTTCACACCAATTCTTAGAAATCGCCATGAATTCATCTGTCTCTGGCCATCTTAATTCCGAAATTGTCTGCCGTCTTTTAATCAAAATTTAACTCCTGTACTACTAATATTTTGCGTTTAAATTTAGTTAATTAATCTCAGATATATATCTAAGTCATAATATCTGCGGCTACTTCGTCAGCATCTCTTAAAGCCATAGAGCGAGTCCAATAACGAATTTTGTCAGGTTTGATTAAATAAATAGTAGGAATTTTTACTCCATTCAATTCTACTGAATCATAGATCCTGGCAACACGCTGATAAAAGATGCCACCATCTTCTCTACTTCCTCTTTCCAGATACAACTTATTTAAGTTTTCCAAGCATTCCATTAAATCAGGGGAGTCAATAGATTTAATATGAACACCTTCAGAATCAGGCTTATTAAGATAAATAGCCACTAAGCGAATAGGAAGAAGAGTCTTAGTTTGTTCCTGAAATATGGTGGCACAAACTTGTTTATCTTGTCCAAATCCTGCTTTAAGAACTCGCAAGAAATACTCACAATATGCCGTAAGTTCAGGTTCAGTATTATTCTGAGATTGACTATTATCTATACGGTGAGTTCTTTTGCGTCCTGGAGAAGCACCATCTCCTTTAAAGTCTTGTAGAGTATAATCAACAATATCCTGAATTAGCACTGACTCACTATTTTTTAAATCAAATACTTCACTTATATATAAATCTACATCATTAATAGTTTTAATATCTTGAAGCAATCCTTTCTGTGGTTTTGGGAGTGGTACTTGTCGTAAATCTTCCACATTAACTTTAGGTCGGTATGCGGCAAATGAAGCACTTGAAAGTAGAAGATAATAAACAGCTAATTTACTGTTATAAGTTAAACAAGCAACTTCCAAAATCGAAGCAAATTCTTGTGGTATATGTACACTTAAATAGCTTCCAGAGCAAATAATTCCTTCAGTAGTGCTATCTGATTCAGTTAAGGCTGCTCGAAAGCGTTTCTGTGATGCTAACCAGCTTTGTTTGATTATCAATTGTGGTAAATTAAAAGCACCTATTTTTTCTACTCTTGCTCTTTCTGCATAAGGATCTTGATTAATGGGAAGGTCTTCTTTTTTAAGATGAATAAGTGTACCTTTTGGAAAATTCGTAGTTTCTAAAACTCTTCTATCTAAAAGTTCTTTATACCTTTTTTTGTTAGTACCTCTAATTATTCCCTGACTAGTAATAGCAATATTATTATTCTCTAATTGTGTAAGATTATTAAATCTACTTAATCTCCTGACAAGATTTAGATCGCGTCTTCCTCCCCACATTAAAGCTGTCCAAACTAATGAATCTGTTATTGCCTCTTGTGGGTAAATTATATTAATATAATCTGGCTCAATTACTATATGATAGTCATCCTCATTTGTCATTACTGGTTTTGGACAGATATATGTTAAAGGTTCACCGTCAGGAGGTGTGACTGACATTGTGATAATACAAGCTGGAGAAATAGCATTTTTGAAAAGTCCAAAACGCAATGCTGACAAATTAACTATCTCTTCAATTTTGAACTCTGAAAAGAGAGTTTTACGAAATTTCCTAGCAGGTTTATTTGGATTAAAAATCAAAGCCATTGCTGGTTGCATCATTGCGACTTGTCCACCAGATTTAGTTAAAGCAGCAGCTTTTGGTAGAAAGAAAAGACTAATATTACCATAAGAGGTATTCCATTTATTCCGATTTTCAGGTCTATTTTTCCAAGAATCTATGTATAAAGATTTCTTTATAGTATTTTTACCCCAAGGTGCATTACCAACGACTAAATCATATTTACCAGCATCTTCAACAGAACGAAAACCCTCTTTATCTTCTTGAAAAAAATCGGCAGCTACTAATTGGCGTTCACGCAATCTTGGAAAGCGAAACTCATTCTCCCAATAATATTGAGGTTCAACTTTATCAAGCATGGTTAAATAAAGACTAAAAGATGCTACTCTTACCGCTTGTGCATCTACATCAACACCAAATAAATTATTTTCTAGTAAATTTTTTAAATCACTTGGATTAATTGTTTTTGCATGAGCTTGTTCCCATCTATGAATTAAACGCTGGAATGCTTTAACCAGAAAAATTCCTGAACCACAAGCAGGATCAAGAATCTTGATATCCCATTCTTGACTATTCCAAGGTAAAACACCATCTAGGACAAAATCAACTATATGTTCTGGTGTGTAATGAACTCCTGTACCAGATTTTTTACTAACAAACTCCTCATATATACTGCTAATAAACTCTAAAGGTATAACGTCAAAATGGTAGTATGGCCATAGACTTAATTGTCCAGTTTCAATGACTACATCACCACTAACAAAATCAGCAAGTATATCTAGGTGAGTTTGTTTAACTTTTTGTTCTTCTGTTTGCCATTCAGCTTCACGTTCTTCTTCGGTAGCACCTTTACCTGGGAATAAATCACCATTAAACTTGCCATTGAGCCAACGGAAAAATTGGTAAGTATCTCTATGATTTCTTAATATGTCAGTTAAACGAGAGTATCTAGCCGATAATAATTTCTCAGTTATATATAAGCGATCCAGTAAAGTTGTATTTAAGGCAGGATTACCTTCAGAATCTTGACGGTCAAAAAGGAATTGAATGAAAATAATTCTTGCTAATAAATCATGAATTGTATCATCATCAAGTTTATTTTTTTGAAGTCTTTTTCGAACACTTTTCAGATTTTTCAATAGCATCTGGTCAGCGGCTTGTTTTCGTTGAAATCGCTGGCTATGTTCTTGAAAAAATTGACCTGATACTAAATCAGCCCAGTGTAATCGCAAAGTTTCAGTAGCTTGACCTGAAAGAGACACCTGATTAAATGACTCAATTTCCCGTTTGGAAACATCAATTACAGGATTGATAATATCATCTTCTTTGGGAAGTTTTTCGTAGCACGTCCAAATTCTTAAGCGATTAGGTTCTGTTGTAATTAGTGATGGTGTACGAGAAAAACTCCAAGCAAGTTGATGAGTTTTTCTCAGTGTTTCTTCTGATATTTCTGTGGGAAAGTCACACACTAAAGCAATAGGTGTTTCTGTCGAGTCACCTTTAGGATTTCCAGCCAGCACGCCTATTCGCACACCTTGACCATCTGGAAGTTTGCTGATAGTTCTACCTAATTTTTCTTTAGCAATTTGTGCATAAACACTTGGACCAGCACCAGATGGCTCCAAAATTTCGTTTGGAGTTGGCCAGTGAAGCTTTTCATGTGCTAGTTCAAGTAGTCCAGACTGTAACATTCCGTTTTTTACGCTGCATTAAAGTATAGTTTCACATTTCAATCATCACATTGTCATGATATTGATTGATATTCTTCAAGAGTACAGGAGTATTATCTATTGTTGCAATAATAATATTTAAATATAGTTCATAAAATTTTATTTAGAGCGATTCCTACGGAGCGCTTCGCTATCGCTCCGCTCGCCAAAGGCATCGCACTTTCATCAAAAGCAAGCGATGCTCCCAATATACAGTATCGTGCGACTTCAGTTTTAATCAGCCAATTTATTAAGTATGAGCCAAATCACTATTCAGTGTCGTTTAGTAGCCAGTGAATCTACCCGTCAACAGCTATGGCAATTGATGGCAGAGAAAAACACGCCACTGATTAACGAACTACTGAGTCAAATTGGTAAACACCCAGAATTTGAAACATGGCGACAAAAAGGTAAACACCCCACAACAACATATAATTTGCGAACGTACAAAAGCTGATGATGAGAGTTGAACTCACGACCAAGCCTGTAACCCTTATTATAGCGTTATTCTCACTCACTCAACCGAACCTTGAAAATTAGTGCGATTCGTTGTTAGCTGAATCACGGTATCCAGTCCGTACATAAGCTAACCAACCCAATCCAATCATGGAAAAGGTTGAACTCTCGGTCTGATATGGGTGTAAGTCCCATCTACCAGACTCAGGTATGACTCCTTACCTGCCCACGATGACCCGACTCGGTTTCGGGAGGTCGAAGCTGGAAGACGCAATCAGACATCCGTTGTGGGGTGACACTGGCGTTAATAGGGAGTTCCCACGGTGAAATATAGCCTAGAAAAGCAACCTAGTGTTAAGCAGGACACAACAATAAAACCTGACTTCACTGGAGTGTAATTCCCGCCGCATATCCTCAAAATAGCGGCAAGAGTCCAGGGAATCCAGTGGTTGAATTGGCTACACCTAACGGAACTATCAATCAACCGAGGGAACGAATAAAAACGGGTTGAGGGTCTAAGGGCGGTCGAACCCTATAAGTAGGCTGGACGAGCAGCGGAACCCCCTCAATTCGGGTAGGACAGACCGTAATTGGTCTGAGGTGTTCAGAATGCACAAATTGGAGCAGAGCATGATTAGACACAGAGACAACTAAGCGTGAATCCTGGAAGACGCTACCTTGGAAGAAATTCCGCCGTAACCTATTCCGCCTACAAAAACGAGTGTATAAAGCGGTTCAAGTTGGAGACAAGCGAAAAGCGAAGTCACTACAAAAGCTGATTCTGAAATCTACCGCAGCAAGATTACTGGCTATTCGTCAAGTAACACAGCTAAATGCTGGAAAAAGGACAGCGGGAGTCGACGGGAAGACCGCGCTCACATTTGAGCAAAGGTTTGAACTGAATGAAAAGCTCTCAAGCGAGGCTAATAACTGGAAACACCAGGGATTACGTGAAATACCCATCCCCAAAAAGGACGGTAAAACCCGGATTCTCAAAGTCCCCACTATTGCAGATAGAGCATATCAATGCCTTATCAAATACGCATTAGAACCAGCGCACGAGGCAACCTTCCACGCCAGGAGCTACGGGTTTAGGACTGGACGTTCAGCGCATGACGCGCAAAGAATCTTGTTCACTAACTTAAACTCCAACGCCAACGGAATAGATAAACGAGTTATAGAACTCGATATCGAGAAATGCTTTGATAGGATAAACCATTCCGCCATCATGGATAAACTCATCGCTCCTTATAGCATAAGACAAGGTATCTTCCGATGTCTCAAAGCCGGGGTTAATCCAGAGTTTCCCGAACAGGGAACACCTCAAGGTGGTGTGGTAAGTCCGCTACTAGCTAACATCGCCCTAAATGGTATCGAAAGCGTCTATAAAAGCAAAGATGCCTGGAATAGAGTAACAGAGCCATCCATCCGATACGCGGATGATATGGTGATAATACTCAGACCTCAAGACGATGCCACAG
Organism: Dolichospermum sp. ST_sed8; assembly: GCA_028658405.1. Classification (GTDB taxonomy): domain Bacteria; phylum Cyanobacteriota; class Cyanobacteriia; order Cyanobacteriales; family Nostocaceae; genus Dolichospermum. The sequence continues at coordinate 7,231 of JAKOGY010000108.1, forward strand.
AAATACTTGACAAAATTAGTCAGTTCCTAGCAGAGCGGGGAATGAAAGTCAGTGAGAAAAAGACAAAGCTAACCGCCGCGACAGATGGGTTTGATTTCCTCGGCTGGAACTTCAAAGTCCAGAAAAATGGGAAGTTTAGATGCGTTCCATCAGTGGACAACTTCAAAGCTTTTCGCAAGAAAGTAAAACTCATCGTCAACAACTCGAATTATGGTGCTACCACAAAGGCTGAGAAATTAGCCCCAGTAGTTAGAGGCTGGAGGAATTACCACCGCTTTTGTAAGATGGATGGGTCTAGAAACTCGTTATTCCACATCGAAACAAGAGCTTTCAGGGTATTCAACAAAGAAACTAGAAAGAATCGCCATACCTGCAAGCAATTGATAAAGAAGGCGTTTCCATCAGTTCCTTACTCCGAAAATAAACACATCAATGTCACAGGAGAGAAATCACCCTACGACGGAGATTTGAGTTATTGGAGCGAGCGCAACAGCAAGCTCTATAACAACGATACCTCTAAAGCCCTTAAACGGCAAAACCATAAATGTGGTCATTGTGGATTAAAAATGCTCAGTGATGAGAAGGTACATCTTCATCATATTGATGGAAACCACAAAAACGGTAAATCTAAAAACCTTCTAGCCATCCATGAAAGCTGCCACGATTACATACACATGAGCAAACGCGAAAGCTAAGAACATCGGAAGCTGGGTGCGGTGAAAGTCGCACGCCCAGATTTAACAGAGAGGAGCGCGGGATAATACCCACCTTCGACTCTAACAGATATGCAGATGAAGGGAAAATCAAAAGCATCAAACACCCCGCAGGACAAAGACTGTATGATGTCGAATCATACGTCAACGGTAGCTCAGAACGAGCTACCATTATTTGTTACTGCCGAGTTAGCTCCTCAAAACAGCGAGATGACCTTGACAAACAAATCGCTTATATGCAATCCCTCTACCCAGAAGCTGAAATCATCAAAGACATCGCCTTGTGGAATCAACTTCAAAAGAAAAGGATTGCAATCCTTACTGGACAAGCTTCTGCGGGGTGCCGATTAGTTCTCTCTCATGGTGATTACTACTTAACAGTTCCCGAAGAAAAACCGCGACTCGATGCCGAAAACCAAGGACGAGTCGTGGCTTTAGATCCAGGTATCAGAACATTTTCAACATTCTTCTCCGAGGATTCTTTTGGTTGGTTGGGAGATACTGCTAACATCAAAATTCAAAAACTTTGCTTTAAACTAGATAAGTTAGTTAGCAAAATATCTCAAGCTAAATGCAAACAAAAAAGAAGACTTAAATTAGCCGCAACTAAATTGAGAGGAAAGATCAAGAATCTTGTATCTGAATTACACAAAAAGACTGCCAAGTTCTTAGTTGATAATTTCGATGTAATTCTTTTACCAACTTTTGAAACATCTCAGATGTCAAAGAAAGGAAAAAGAAGGATTAGATCCAAATCAGTCCGGCAAATGCTAACGCTATCGCACTATCAATTCAAACAATTTATTAAACACAAAGCATTTGAATACAGAAAAATAGTGCTGGACGTGAATGAAGCCTATACTTCAAAGACTGTTAGTTGGACTGGCGAAATAGTTAAGAATCTTGGTGGTTCTAAAACCATAAAATCTCCATCTACAAATAATGTCATGGATAGAGATTTGAATGGTGCGCGGGGAATTTTTCTCCGTGCATTGGTTGATACGCCTTGGTTGAGAGAAAACCTCAACTTATGTATTTGTTAACTTTTGTTAGCAAAAAAGTATCGGATGAAACTGATCATTCTTCATTTTTTGTATGCGGCTAAAATTTCTAATTCGGAAACTACTCTTGCTAATTCTTCAACTAAGGGCGTAATTTGATGTTGCCCGAAAGCATCTACTAGGGCGCGATAATACCAAAGTGTGCCTTCTTTGCCACCTTGAAACCTTTCCCAAACTCCGTCACCAATGATGAGTTATTTTGACATTATTGGCGGTATTAATAATGCTCTTATCTTTATGCTCAATCATAGTAACAGTTAATTTTAATCCCAAAGCATTGAGCCAATTTGCTAAGTTATAAATTGCTTCATTTCCTGGTTGGGATAGTATTTGATCTAATTGTTCTCGATGTAGTTTAGCTTGTTCTGGAGTAAGATTTTGTTCAGCTAAGGCTTCTGCTACATGACTTAATGCTAGTTTAATTAATCTAGAATCTGGTTCTTCTCCATCGTCTTCTAAGTGCGTTTCTAGATATGTAGCAGCATAAGCTGGATCTTTTAAATGTGAAATTAGAAAGTCATGGTATGGTAAACTTTTAACCATTGTTTTAACTCCTATAGTTTTGCCAATATTCTATAGCTTGGCGAATATCTTGATCTTGGGTGCTTTTATCTCCACCACATAGCAGAAGCACAATTGTTGTCCCAATTTGTCCAAAATAAATCCGATAACCAGATCCATAATCAATTTTAAGTTCAAAAACCCCTTCTCGAAGTGCGCGATAATCACCTAAATTTCCTAAATTAACTCTGTTGAGTCTTTTATTAATTTTTATTTGAGCTTTAATATCTCGGAGATTATCAAACCAGTCATCAAAAGGAATTTTACCGTCGGGTTTAATATATCGTTGAATTTCTCGTGGTTGGGCTTCCATGATCTAAATTGTAACTTATTCTTGTTTATTAATCCATTACCGCAGCTTACCATAAGTATTGATCTCTAGTTTGGTGTTGAGGTTGACAATAAACAAAGCATATTTGCGTAGGTAGCGTCCCGTAGGGATAGAACACGAAGGAAGAGAAAGGTGATAGTTTTGAACTAAAATTTTGAACTAAAATTAGGATTTTACAGTTTGACAAGCTTTATCCATCATTTCTTTTGCTAATGGATGATAACCGTTGTTATTTAAAAATGCTAAGATTGACTCTTTTACTTGATAACTAATAGCTTCATCAGTTGTAACTAATCTAGCAAAATGTTCACAGTTCCAACCCAATAAACCATAATCCCAATTTTTGAACAATTCATAAGCAATTAAACATCTATCAAGGACTTCTTTTTTCGGCAATAATGTCACTGATTCTACGCTATATGATACTGTCGGAATTCGGAATACAGCAAATCCATTTTCACCAAAGTTAAAAGCGTGGGTATCAGAGATAGTTATATGATAATGCAATGCAAGGTCTGAGCTACTTTCTTTATGATGAATGAGCAATCCTGCTTTAGAACTTTTATAATCAACATGAGTTTTAAACTCACGAATAATCTTATCTTCAATAATTTGTGTGGCTGAAAGAATAGTATTATTGCTGGTTTTTTGGATATTCAAAAGAGATAACCACTCATTTATTGACTGAGGACGATTTTCCGGCTTTATTTCCATTCCTTTAGTTATCGCCTCATTCACCCTATCACTAATACTAGAATTTATCTTTTTCGCTTCTTCCAATTCTGTACCAATTGCTCTCATTGGTGCTATCGTTGGTAGTTCTCCAGTTAACACAGAATACAAAGTTGCAGCTAAAGCATAAACATCTGTAAATGCTCCCCTTTTTGCTCTTTTATCATATTGTTCAATTGGTGCAAAACCATCAGCTAACATTTGCGTGTGTGTTTGAATCAAATTCTGGGAAAATTCCCGCGCAATACCAAAATCAATTAACACGGCTTCTGATTTACCAGCACGCAACATGATATTTTGTGGTTTAATATCTCGATGTAATAAGCCGTTATTATGAACTAGAGTTAATGCTGATCCAATTTGCTGAATATATTGTAATGCTTCAGTTTCAGATAAAATACCTTGATTTTCTACAAAACTTCCTAAATCTTCTCCATCAATATATTCCATCACCATACACCAAAGATCATTTTCATGAATGACTTCGTATATTTGGACAATATGGGGATGACTACATTTAGCTAATTTAATCGCTTCGTTGAGAAAGTCTTGTTGAAATTTAGCAAAATCAGCACGTTTTTGGATTGCATCATTTAAAGTTTTGATAACAACGAAATTACCATTATTATCTTTAGCAAGATAAGTGATCCCAAAACCACCTTTACCTAATTCTTTTTCTATGGTATATTTACCATTTTGTAATTCCTGTCCTGATAACCAAGCCATAACCTGTAAATTTATAGATTTATAAGTTCATTTTGGCACAATTTTAGTTGTAAGTGCTAATTTCAGGTTATTATCTGGCTAAAATAGTAGAAAACACTTGACTACAAACTAAAAACCTATGCCACAAACAATTCTCAAAGAAATTCTCAATCAGCTTGATAGTTTAGAACAAGATGAATTACAGCAACTTAATCAAGCTATCCAAATATGTCTGATTGACAAAGCACAAGTTAATCAAATCACACAATTTCATCAAGCACTGTTAAGTTCTGGTTTGGTGAAACAAATTAAACAACCTGCTGACAGTAAACAACATGAAAGAAAACTTATTCAGGTAGAAGGAAAACCTGTTTCTCAAACTATTATTGAGGAACGCCGCTAAATGTCTGTTTATTTTTTAGATAGCAGCGCCTTAGTTAAACGCTACGTTGCGGAAATAGGTTCAGGTTGGGTTGTTGGCTTGTGCAATCCTACGTTAAAAAATGATGTATTTATTGCTGCTATTACTGCTGTAGAGATTACTGCGGCAATTAGTAGGCGATCGCGGGCTGAAAGTATTAATATTGAAGATGCTACGATGGTATACCATCAGTTAAAAAATGATATCGAATCTGAATATCAAGTGATCGAAATTACAAGCAGTATCATTAATTCAGGAATGAGATTAGCTGAAAAACATGGTTTATGCGGCTATGATGCAGTTCAATTAGCTGCTGCTGAGTCCATAAATACCCTTTGCATCGCAAATGGTTTACCTCACTTAACTTTTGTATCTGCTGATAAAGAATTGAATATAGCCGCTGTCAGTGAAGATTTGTTTGTGGAAAATCCTAATAACCACTCTTAAAACTAAATTCTTTTTCTATGGTATATTTACCATCTTGCAATTGCTGTCCTGACACCCAAGCCATCACCTGTGGATTTATAGAGTTATAATTTCATTTTGGCACAATTTTACCTCTAATGAGTCTAAAATAATAGATATACTAACTTTTATCAAAAACTACTATGGCTGTAATCACCATCAATATTCCAGAGGAACAATTACAACAACTACAAGTAATGGCACAAGCAAATGGTATTTCTCCTGAAGAATTATTACGTGCCACTATAGAAGACTGGCTCAATTATCCAAACAATGATTTTGAGCAAGCCGTAAATTATGTACTCAAGAAAAATTCTGAATTGTACCGTCGTCTCGCATGATCCGTTATCTCACATTAGTTGAACTTCTCGCGGCAGTCCCTACCCTCAATGTACCCATAGGGTAGGGGTTAGAGCGGGAAATTGAGTGCGAAGCGGAAATAACCAATCTTTCTATTCTATTTACTTTGTTGGTGCGTCTTGTTCCTTGATATATTGCTTTAGTTTTTCAATTGGCGCACCACCACTTGATGCTACATAATACGAGCTAGACCAGAAGACAGGTTTCCAATAAAATTTATCAATATGTTCTTTAAATTCTTTACGAATAATCCTGCTACTGGCAGATTTTAAACTAGATGTAAAATCAGAGATATTATTGTCCGGGTGGTAGTCTACCAATAAATGGACATGATCTTGTTCACCGGAAAACTCTACTAATATGCAGTTAGTCTTAATGCAGATATTTGCGAAAATATCGTGCATTCTGTCCAGTATTGGAGCATTAATTATTTTCTTTCGGTATTTAGTCACAAATACAAAGTGTAGGTGAATAGAGAATACAGCGTGTGAACCTTTACGAGCAACCACTTGACAAACCACCGTGTCTGATTTATATTAACAATATAACAGATTTTAGACAGAGGGTAAATATTTGCTGTGGCGATAAGACGTATGACTTTCAGGTTATATCCAAATCAGACAACTGAATCAAAATTGCGGTATCACCGAAAGTTGCACAAAGACTTATACAACGCCGCAGTCAATAACAGATTCACTCAGTATCAAAAGTTTAATCACAAGGTTGATTATTTTGAGCAACAGAATTATTTGCCAGCGTTTAAAGAAGTCTGGGTAGAATACAAAGAGCTTCCTAGCCATGCTTTACAGGCGACTTTAAAACGGGTTGATTTTGCTTTTGAACGTTGGTTTAAAGGATTGTGTAAACGCCCTAGATTTAAATCAATTAGACATTATTCGGGGTGGACATATCCAGATTCTGCGGGATTTAAAGTAGAATCTAATGGCGAGAATGGGTATCTGAATCTATCCAAAATTGGTAAGATTCCGATGCGGGGTCAAGCTAAATACTGGGGAAAGGCTACTACTTGTACTATCGTTTTTCGCAATGGGAAATGGTACGCCTCTATAACAATTAATGTTTTAGAGCAAGTCTTAAAACCAGAGATTTTACCTATTGGTGCGGTGGGAATTGACTTAGGTTGTAAATCAGCATTATCAATTACCGACGGGGAAAATCATCAACAAATTGATGCTCCTAAGTTTTATAGAATTGCTGAACAGAAAATCAAAAAAGCTTCTAAGGAGAAGAGGCGCAAACGCGCACCAAATAGAAACAAAAAAATCAAAGCTTCTAGACGGTTCAAAAAAGCCCAAGTGAAAGTCAGCAAACTAGTCGCACGAGTTGCTAACCAACGTCAAAATTGGGTACATCAAGTTGCAGTAGAAATAATCAGCAGTAATAGCTTCATTGCAACGGAAAAACTAGAAGTCAAGAATATGACCAGTAAAGCGAAAAAAGGCGATGCCCTGAGCTTGTCGAAGGGTAAGCGCAAAAAGCAAAAAGCTGGGTTAAATAAGTCAATTCTTGATGTAGGTTTTGGGATGCTTCGTAACACTATCAAATACAAAGTTGAGCAAATTGGCGGTGTATTTGTAGAAGTCCCAACCCGTCAAGTAAAACCCAGCCAGACCTGTCCAAAATGCGGAAACCAACACAAGAAAACACTCGATATTCGGGTGCATCAGTGCGGTGTCTGTGGATATATTCAGGATAGAGATATTGCTGCTGCTGAGGTCATGCTTTACTGGGCAAAAGGCACTCTACCGGGGTTAGGAACTAGCCTCGTAGACGCTGATCTTTCTGGCTCTACTTCACGCACCCGCAAAAAAGCGGGTGATCTTGAGGCAACTAGGGGAAAAGAAGCGTCAAAAATCTCAAAGTAACTTTGCTAATAACAAACTAGAGGATGTAGAAACCTCTAGTTCAGGCGAAGCCAGCTAGAGGTAGTTCATGTCCTGTTTCTGCATCGTCAGGTAATCAACCAGTCGGGTGGAGCTTTGGGTATCCGCGACTTAGGTTTATTAGAATCTGCGGTAGCTCAACCCAAAATGACTTTTGGGGGAGAAGATTTATATCCTACAGTTATTAACAAGGCTTCTGCGTTAGGTTTCTCTCTCATTAAGAATCATGCCTTAGTTGACGGCAATAAGCGTACTAGTCATGCAGCAATGGAAACTTTTCTGGTTCTTAACGGGCTGGAAATCGTTGCTGCGGTTGATGAGCAGGAACAAATGATCCTGATGTTAGCAGATAGCCAGTTAGGGCGTGAAGATTTGACTGGCTGGTTGCAGCAAAAAGTTAGACCAATCTAACATTTCTAAATCTTTTGAACCTAAACCATGCTTTTGACATTTATTATTAAAATAACAATATTTGTGACAATTAAGGTACAATTATTAAAGGTTCGTTACAGAAATGGTAAAATATTGTCACTTCTGTTAAAACAGCCGAAAATTAGCTTTTTAATCTAAAAACCCTAAAGTTTACCCAAACCCTCTATGACGCTCCCAATTCGTAACGTCGCCATTATCGCCCACGTTGACCATGGTAAAACCACCTTGGTTGATGCTCTCCTCAAACAGTCCGGCATTTTCCGCGAAGGCGAAGACGTTCCGGATTGTGTCATGGACTCCAACGATTTGGAGCGGGAACGAGGCATTACAATTCTCTCTAAAAATACAGCGGTTCGCTACAAAGACACCCTGATTAATATTGTTGATACCCCTGGACACGCTGACTTCGGCGGAGAAGTGGAACGGGTTCTCGGCATGGTGGACGGTTGTATTCTGATTGTTGATGCCAACGAAGGCCCAATGCCCCAAACCCGCTTTGTACTTAAAAAGGCCTTGGAAAAAGGTTTGCGTCCTATTGTCGTTATTAACAAAATTGATCGTGGTCAAACTGACCCCCACGTTGCTGTTGATAAAGTCTTAGATCTGTTCTTAGAATTAGGCGCAGATGAAGACCAATGTGACTTTAAGTATCTGTTTGCTTCCGGTATGGCTGGTTTCGCTAAAGAATCTTTGGAAGCAGAATCGGTAGATATGCAGCCCCTCTTTAATGCAATTCTTCGCCATGTACCTGCACCAGTTGGAGATCCTAACAAACCTCTGCAACTGCAAGTTACTACCCTAGATTATTCTGAATATTTAGGACGGATTGTGATTGGTAAAATTCACAATGGCACGATCCGGGCTGGACAACAAGCCGCTTTGGTCGTAGAAGATGGCAGTATTGTCAAGGGTAAAATCACCAAATTGATGGGATTTGATGGTTTGAGACGGGTAGATATGGAAGAAGCTACCGCAGGTTACATTGTGGCTGTGGCTGGTTTTGCTGATGCTTATATTGGTGAAACAATTACAGATCCTAATAACCCAATGGCTTTACCTTTAATTAAGGTAGATGAACCAACTTTACAAATGACTTTCTGGGTGAATGATTCACCTTTTGCTGGTCAAGAAGGTAAATTGGTAACATCTCGCCAAATCCGCGATCGCTTGTACCGTGAATTAGAAACAAACGTAGCCTTGCGCGTTGAAGACACTGACTCTCCCGATAAATTCCTGGTTTCCGGTCGTGGGGAATTACACTTAGGGATCTTAATCGAAACCATGCGACGTGAAGGTTTTGAGTTCCAAGTATCTCAACCTCAAGTAATTTACCGCACAGTTGGTGGTCAAAATTGCGAACCTTTTGAACTTCTAGCGTTAGACGTTCCCGCCGATGCAGTTGGTAGCTGTATTGAACGTTTGGGACAACGGAAAGCGGAAATGCAAGATATGCAGCCTGGTAGTGGCGATCGCACTCAATTAGAGTTTATCGTTGCTGCTCGTGGTTTAATTGGTTTCCGGGGTGAATTCATGCGGATGACTCGCGGTGAAGGCATTATGAACCACAGTTTCCTTGATTATCGTCCTCTTTGTGGTGATATTGAAGCCCGTAATAAAGGTGTTCTTATCTCCTTTGAAGAAGGTGTATCTACCTCCTACGCCATGAAAAACTGTGAAGATAGAGGCGCATTCTTTATCAGTGAAGGAACTAAGGTTTACAAGGGTATGATTATTGGTGAACATAATCGTCCCCAAGATTTGGAATTGAACGTTTGTAAAACTAAGCAGTTAACCAACCATAGATCCTCTGGTGGTGAAGAACTTACTCAGTTACAAACACCCATAGACATGAATTTGGAACGGGCTTTGGAATACATTGCTCAAGATGAATTGGTGGAAGTTACACCTGAATCTATTCGTCTGCGGAAGATGTCTAAGAAATTGGTGAAACGTTAATATCTGTAGGGGTGGGGTTTCCCCACCAGAGGAACACGGGAAGGTTGGGAGCTTCGCGTCTTCAGACCGAAGGGGAAAACCGACAAATGCCGAATTTATTCGCCTTCAATATTGTATTATGATTGAGTTGTC
>JAKOGY010000109.1 GCA_028658405.1 Dolichospermum sp. ST_sed8
GTTAAAACCGCACGGGTAGGCTTTCCCCCGCGCTCTAAAGAGACGCGGCTCCCAGCCTTCCCGCAATCCCCTGGTGGTAATAAGAAATTGGGAAGAGTAGCTTCACCAACTACGCGAATTGATGAACCATGAGAATCATCAAAAGAATCCCGGAGGACAATAACACGCTCTCCTGCAACAAGCAAACCAACGGAACAACCAAATCCAATCATTGTTCGTTTAAGCTGATCAATAACATTTTGATGATTGATACTGACATTATTGAGTTTTACTTCAACAATCATCAAATATTCTCCATCTGGGCTAGTGACGATAATATCTGGATGTGATGTTTTCATAGAAATACCGAAATATTGAACTTGAGTTCATTAATAAATGTGATGGTTCTGCCAGATTGACTAACATTCTAGCCCAAGTCAAGCTAGACTTGCACGCAGTAAGACATCTCCTCAAACAACAACTACTCTTACTAACCCCCGCTTCATGAAAAAATTAGTAACAACTGACAACTGACAACTGACAACTGACAACTGACAACTGACCACTAACAACTGACCAAAAATAAGTTAATTGTTTTTTTCTAAAGAAGTGTTACCGGATCGTGATATGATTCAACTGACTGAATGTGCAGTCATCTTATCTTAACTGTACTGGTTTCAAGTCTTGTGAGCTTGTCAGAAGAATCAATTGCACCCACTCAGACAACACAACAAGATCAGGAATCTGGTTTTGTAGAAAAACCAATTAGTTCTTCTATTGGAGAGTTCTATCAACTTTATCAAAAGTTGATAGTAATCACACTTGTGTTGACGGGGATTATTTTTATCTCTGTGTGGATTTTTTATTCATTAAACATTGCCCTCAATTATTTCATTGGGGCGTGTACAGGTGTGGTTTACTTAAAAATGCTGGCTAAAGATGTTGAGACGCTAGGTGGTGCAAAACCAAGTTTGAGTAAAAATCGTTTTGCTCTGATCATGATACCGATTATATTGGCGACTCAATGGCATCAGCTACATATTCTGCCCATATTCTTGGGGTTTCTCACCTACAAAGCTACCCTCGTCATCTATCTGGTGCAAACTGTATTCAATCCTGAAGCTTAAAGCTAGTTGTAGGAGTTTAGCACTACTAAACCCTTACAGACAATCCTCCCATTTGCAATTTTTTGGGAAAATCTTGAACAACGCCCATGCTTAGTGTATTAAACGCCTTCAATGCTTTTCCCCTCGCCGAATTGGAAGTAGGTCATCACTTCTTGTGGCAACTGGGCAGTCTTAAAATACATGGGCAAGTATTTCTCACCTCATGGTTTGTGATTGCTATCCTAGTAATAGCATCACTAGCTGCCACCAAAAACGTCCAAAAAATTCCTAGCGGCATCCAAAATTTCATGGAATATGCCCTAGAATTTATTCGGGACATAGCGAAAAACCAAATCGGAGAGAAAGAATATCGCCCCTGGGTACCATTTATTGGTACGCTATTCTTGTTTATCTTCGTATCAAATTGGTCAGGAGCATTAATTCCCTGGAAGCTAATCAAATTGCCTGCTGGTGAACTAGCTGCTCCTACCAACGACATCAATACAACCGTCGCATTGGCATTGCTCACATCCTTGGCGTATTTCTACGCTGGATTTAGCAAGAAAGGTCTAGGCTACTTTAAGAAATATATTGAGCCAACACCCATTCTTTTGCCAATTGCTATTCTCGAAGATTTCACCAAGCCTCTCTCCCTAAGCTTCCGTCTATTTGGAAATATATTGGCGGATGAATTAGTTGTGGGGGTATTGGTACTACTCGTGCCTCTCTTTGTGCCTTTGCCAGTAATGGCTTTGGGTTTATTTACTAGTGCCATTCAAGCCCTCGTATTTGCGACCCTAGCCGGGGCGTATATTCATGAAGCCTTAGAGGGACACGGTGAAGAAGAACATGAGGAGCATTAACGCCCTCAGTTGATAGTACAGTATGGCTTGCGCCACGTTGCCCTATCAGACGAGCAAACTTGCTCAAAACATCGCTACGGCGATTTAAGAACCTAGTAACGTGTGAAAACACATATCTAGATTGTTACGTACATTTGTAATTTTTGTAGTTAAAGCAAGGAAAATCGTCATGGATCCATTAGTACAAGCTGCTTCAGTTATCGCTGCTGCTCTCGCTATCGGTTTATCTTCAATTGGGCCTGGTCTTGGTCAAGGTAATGCAGCAGGTCAAGCAGTAGAAGGTATTGCCCGTCAGCCCGAAGCAGAAGGCAAAATTCGCGGCACACTACTTTTAACCTTAGCCTTCATGGAATCCTTGACAATTTACGGTTTGGTAATTGCCTTGGTATTGCTATTCGCTAACCCTTTTGCCTAAGACCGAAAAAGTTTTGTTAATCTAGAGACGTGCAAGATGTCACAGCAAGTAAAAAACTGGACATCTACACGCCTCTAAAAACTGGCAGTTTATGGATCATCTAGGAAGAGATTCGTAAAATTATCAACGGCTGGATCACTTTACTGGCCAAGCAAATTCCTATTCCAGCCAAAGAGGAGAGAAATGTTTGATTTCGATGCTACCTTGCCATTAATGGCATTGCAATTCCTAGTGCTGGCGGCTGTGTTGAATGCAATTTTCTATAAGCCTCTGACTAAGGTATTGGATGATCGGGATAATTTTATCCGTACCAATAACCTTGATGCTCGTGAACGTTTGGCTAAAGCTGAAAGCTTAACCAAAGAGTATGAGCAGCAACTAGCATCCGCTCGTAGGCAGTCACAAGTAACTATGGAAGCTGCCCAGAATGAAGCTAAGAAAATTACGGCACAAAAAATAGCTGAAGCTCAACAGGAAGCCCAAGCTCAACGCGAACAAGCTGCTAGAGAAATAGAGCAGCAAAAGCAAACAGCTATGGCAACCCTAGAAGCACAAGTTGATGCCCTCAGCAACCAGATTCTAGAAAAACTATTAGGACCTGCTTTGGTGAAATAATATAACAGGAGTCAGGAGTCAGGAGTCACAATTCAGGAGTAAAACCCTGTTATGGAAGGATTTCTATGATTAATTGATATCCTAACTATTGGCAATTGTTATATCACCAAATTGGTGCTACGAAAGCATAAACACATTAGGGCATTGCCTAGAAATGTGGTGAAATTTAAGTGTCCAAAAGATTGGCACTTTTTTCCCTGTCGGGAACAATCAACGAATTACCAAGCGACCAGCGCACTTGTAGATGGGTAACATGGGCAATATCTTATTACTTGCCGCAGAAGCTGTTAACTCTGAAATGGCAGAAGGCGCAGCAGAAGGCGGTTTCGGTCTAAACCTAGACATCCTGGAAACCAATCTAATTAACTTAGTAATTCTGATTGGCATACTATTCTACTTTGGACGCAAAGTTTTAACCAATATCTTGACCGAAAGACGCTCCAGTATTGAAAGCGTTATTCAAGATGCAGAAAAACGCTTGCGGGAAGCTCAAACTTCCTTGGCAACAGCCCAAGGACAGTTGACCCAAGCACAGCAAGAAGCACAGAGAATCACCCAAGTAGCTGGGGAAAATGCCCAAGCAGCTAAAGAGGCTATTTTAGCTCAAGCGATTCTGGATGTAGCCCGGTTGAAAGAAACCGCAGCATCCGATTTGAATGCAGACCTAGATAAAGCTATTTCCCAACTTCGACAAAAGGTAGTTGCTAAAGCACTGCAAAAAGTTGAAGGACAACTCAAGGGTGGTATCAGCGAAGATGCTCAACAAAGATTAATTGCTAGTAGCATCGCACAACTGGGAGGCGAGATATGAAAAGTGATGCAGCAACTGCTGAAATATCTCAGCCTTATGCACAGGCACTGTTATCTATTGCTCAATCTCAAAACTTAACAGAAGCGGTTGGGGAAGATACACGGACTTTCCTAGGCTTATTAAGAGGGAGTCAAGAACTCACCAACTTTTTAAGCAATCCATTTGTGAAGCAAGAGAACAAGAAAAATGTTCTCAAACAATTACTTGGGGAAGGTGGAAACTCCTACCTCCGTAACTTTTTACTGCTGTTAGTTGACAGAAGACGGATTGCTTTCTTAGAACCAATTTTACAGCAGTATTTGGTGCTATTACGCCAGCTAAATCAAACTGTATTAGCTGAAATTACTTCTGCGGTTCCGCTTACCGAAGCTCAACAGCAAGCAATTACAGAAAAAGTCATCACTCTTACCAAAGCGCGTCAAGTGGAACTAGAAACCAAAATAGACAGCGACTTAATTGGTGGTGTGATCATCAAAGTTGGTTCTCAAGTAATTGACGCGAGTTTGCGTGGACAACTACGCCGCCTCTCTTTGCGTTTAAGCAGTAACTAAATTGGTAATGGGTAATAGGTAATGGGTAATGGGTAATAAATTTTTCCCAATGGCCTCTTCACCAATCACTAATTATCATTAACTTCTTTGTGAAACTAATTAGCACGACAAATGAGCATTTCCATTAGACCTGACGAAATCAGCAGCATCATTCAACAACAAATCGAGCAATACGACCAAGAGGTTAAAGTTGCTAACGTTGGTACAGTGCTACAAGTTGGTGACGGTATTGCCCGGATTTATGGCTTGGAAAAAGCTATGGCTGGGGAACTCCTAGAATTTGAAGATGGCACAATCGGTATCGCCCAAAACTTAGAAGAAGATAACGTTGGTGCGGTATTGATGGGTGAAGGTCGGAGCATTCAAGAAGGTAGCTCTGTAACCGCTACCGGTAGAATTGCCCAAGTAGGCGTAGGTGATGCCCTTATTGGTCGAGTTGTGGATGCTTTAGGTCGCGCCATTGATGGTAAAGGTGATCCTAAGACTACCGAAACTCGGTTAATTGAATCTCCTGCACCTGGGATTATCGCCCGTCGGTCTGTACACGAACCGATGCAAACAGGTATTACCGCTATTGACTCCATGATTCCCGTCGGCCGTGGTCAACGGGAATTAATCATTGGAGATCGTCAAACTGGTAAAACTGCGATCGCTATTGACACCATCATCAACCAAAAAAGTGAAGATGTAGTTTGCGTTTACGTAGCTATCGGTCAAAAAGCTTCCACTGTTGCTAACGTAGTCCAAACCTTACAAGAAAAAGGCGCGATGGACTATACAGTAGTTGTTGCTGCTAACGCCAGTGACCCAGCTACCTTACAATTCCTCGCTCCCTACACAGGCGCTAGTATTGCTGAGTATTTCATGTACAAAGGCAAAGCGACCTTAATCATTTATGATGACTTATCCAAGCAAGCTCAGGCTTATCGCCAAATGTCCTTGCTGTTACGTCGTCCACCAGGTCGGGAAGCGTATCCTGGAGATGTATTCTACATCCACTCTCGCTTGTTAGAACGTGCTGCTAAGTTGAGCGATGAATTGGGTAAAGGCAGTATGACCGCCCTCCCTATCATTGAAACCCAAGCTGGTGACGTATCTGCATACATTCCTACCAACGTAATTTCTATTACCGACGGTCAGATTTTCTTATCCTCCGACTTGTTCAACTCTGGTATTCGTCCTGCGGTAAACCCCGGTATCTCAGTATCCCGTGTAGGTTCTGCGGCACAAACCAAGGCCATGAAAAAAGTTGCTGGTAAGATTAAACTGGAATTGGCACAGTTTGACGACTTACAAGCTTTCGCACAATTCGCTTCTGATTTAGATAAAGCCACTCAAGACCAGTTGGCGCGTGGTGTTCGTTTACGGGAACTCCTCAAGCAGCCCCAAAATGACCCTCTCTCCGTAGCTGAACAAGTAGCAATTCTTTATGCTGGTATTAACGGTTATTTAGATGACATTGCTGTTACTCAAATAACTACCTTTGCTAAAGGTTTACGTGATTACTTGAAGAATGTTAACACTGCATATTTCCAAGGCGTACAAGGTACAAAAGCCCTTGGTGATGCAGAAGAAACTGCTTTGAAAGCGGCTCTTACCGAGTTCAAAAAGACCTTCCAAGCAGCAGCGTAACAGGTGATAGGTAATGGGTAATAGGTAATAGCAAGAACTTTTACCTAATTACCAATTACCAATTACCAATTACCAATTACCTAAAAATTATGGCTAATCTCAAATCAATACGCGATCGCATTCAGTCGGTCAAAAACACCAAAAAAATCACAGAAGCCATGCGGCTTGTAGCAGCGGCGAGAGTCCGTCGCGCTCAAGAACAAGTAATTGCTACCCGTCCCTTTGCTGACCGTTTGGCGCAAGTATTATTTGGCTTGCAAACCCGACTAAAGTTTGAAGATGTTGACCTACCCCTACTAAAAAAACGCGAAGTTAAATCAGTAGGTTTGTTGGTAATTACTGGCGACCGAGGTTTATGTGGTGGTTACAATAGTAACGCAATCCGCCGGGCAGAAAATCGGGCTAAGGAACTCAAAGCTGAAGGTGTAGACTATACATTTGTCTTGGTTGGCCGCAAAGCTATCCAATACTTCCAACGCCGCAATCAGCCTATTGCTGCTACCTACAGCGGTTTAGAACAAATTCCTACCGCCGCAGAAGCTACAAATATCGCTGATGAACTACTTTCTCTCTTCCTTTCGGAAAAAGTAGACCGGATTGAGCTAGTTTATACAAAATTTGTCTCCTTAGTTAGTTCTCGTCCCGTAGTCCAAACTCTTCTACCTTTGGATACCCAAGGTTTAGAAGCAGCGGATGATGAAATTTTCCGCTTAACTAGCCGTGGTGGTCAATTCCAAGTGGAACGAGAAAAGGTAGCTAGTACAGTTACTGCTTTACCTACCGACATGATTTTTGAACAAGATCCAGTACAAATCCTGGATTCTTTGTTGCCTTTGTATCTGAGTAATCAGCTATTACGGTCATTACAAGAATCAGCAGCTAGTGAACTAGCAGCACGGATGACAGCGATGAGTAACGCCAGCGACAACGCCGGTGAATTGATTAAATCTCTTTCTTTGTCTTACAACAAAGCCCGTCAAGCTGCAATTACCCAAGAACTCTTAGAGGTTGTTGGTGGTGCAGAAGCTTTGACTTAATTTGGTGGTTGATGATTGGTGGTTGGAAAATAAACCATAACCAATCATCAATTATTAATAATTATTAATTATTAATAATTATTAAATTTAAATTTATCCTCTATTTTTATTAAAATTAATGTATTAAAATTAATGATTATGTGACAATGAATAATATTTTTCTTCATATTAGATTATTTGAAAGGAATATATTCAACTACATTCATCCATTCGTCAATTTCAGAAGCCTGAGCAATAAATTCTAAATCTTTAACAAATTGACCAATTGTGCCACCTAATTGATGTCCAAAAATTAATCCTGAAAATTGTTTTCCTTCTATTTGCCAAGTTTCAGCTAATACGCGAAACCGGATATCTTGAGTAAAAAGGACTCGTTTTAGTTCAGTTACTCTTGCTAATAATTTATCATCAGGAAGTTCTTGGGTTTCATCATCAAAGGCAGTTAACACATCTACACCACGACGGCGCAATTGTGATTTAATAGCTTGAGGTACATGAACATCCATATATAAAGCAATAGGCATTTACAACAATCCTTTCGCTTTCATTTTGCTATAGAATGGGGATGGTACTGATTCCTTAATACTTTCTTGTACTTGTTCCCATTCCTGTTTAATTTCTTGGTCAATTTCTTCTTGGTGGTCGAAGTAATAACCCATGGTAGCATGAGCTTCACTATATGTTAAATAAGGATGTTGACGACACATTTCCTCTACTGACCAACCATAAGCAAGATAATCCATGACAATTTGCGCTACTCTAATTCTCGGTAAACGCTGTAGTCTTGCTGACTGATGATCGTTTTTGATGATATGTGGGTAATTGAGGGTTAACATATTATTTTATCTAGCTAGGTTGCTATATGTTTATAGTATGACAAAATTTCTAGTTATTGTCAGAGCGATAGCGTTCGTGTAGCATCTCGAAGAGATAGCTGACTGAAGGTATCAATCTCTAATTTTAATGCTTATTTATCATTTTTAATGACGCTGTACGCTCTAGCTTTAAGTAAAATCATTAATTGATCTAGCTGTTCATAAATGTCTAATTCGCTATTTTCTGCTTTGGACATTGTACCCATACGGTTTTTTTCTAATAAGTCTTCTAACCGTGTTTGTGCTTGGGTTGAAACTTTAAATTTAGCTATTTGTTCGGGTGTTGGTTGTTTAATTAAAAAATCTAAAACCTCAGTATAAGTGTTAGTAGTATCACTAGAATTAGTTAAGGTTAATGTTTCTGGTGTGTGTGTTTCTAGGAGTTGTGAAAGCAGTTCTGGAAGACGATGTAATATGGGTTGTAAGCGGTTTGCTAGTTCGTCCGGTACTTGAATTGTTAATTGTGCCATTTTCGTTAGGGATGGTATGTTTATTTATAGGTTAGCGTGAAAATTTCCGAAATAATATTAGTGTCTAAAATAAAACGAAAAATCACAGTTCTACCTCCCGTCCTGGACTACGATCTCTAAGATTTGCAAAATCTTCATCTGTAAATTCAATTCCTTCTCTTTCAATTGTTTCTCGAAACCTTAAAACTCCTTCCCAAAAGCTATCTCCTTTATTTTGTAAAGGGTTTTCCTGTACTTCTTCCTTTATTTGTGACAACTGAGACTCAAGTACATTAAACAGAGAAGTTTTATCTTCTACAGATAAATCATCAAGAGATGTAATTATTTCTTGCAATGTCATTGTCAAACCTCCTTAAGAATTACATTTGATTGCTCCAATCACTATCTTTTACTCTATCATTTTGCAAATTGTCTGAATCAGGATTTACAGGATTAAGATTGATAATATCATCCAGGGTTTTGCCTTTTTTGATAGTTAAATATCAATAGAAGATGGTGCGTTACATTTCATTAACGCACCCTACGAGATGAGCAATTCTTAGGTCGCGCTTCGCTATCGCACTAGTTAAAAACTTCTTTCAAATGTTTTCTCAGATTTTCGATATTTTTCCACTCAGACATTAGGCTTGGACTCTCCAACCGTTTTGCTTTGGTATCCTCCCAACCCCAGTTTGCCTTCATAACATCTTTATCGAGGGGAAGAAGACTAGGATCTTGAGGAATCCAATGAACCTTAACCCATCTGAAAATACCCCATTCACCCCACTCATATTTACGAAAATCACACTGTGGCCAGTAACATCGAACGAGTATATTGCTTACTTATTGTTTTCTTGATATAAACTTAATTGTATCATGTATTACAAATTTACTGCATCCTACGAGTAATCGCAGTATTCAATTTGAAACCCACTAACAAAAAATATGTTTATCAACTTGTAAAATCTGCCTATTCAATTATTTGTCATCATTATGAATGAATTTGACTCCTTACCCATTCTCTAAATTCTCTAACTAAATCTAAATAATCCTTATCTTCAACCTCTGATAAAAAATTAGATATTTCCGTTAAAGGTAAATTAGGAAAAGATAAACTTTCTTCAACAACTATATATTTACCATCTTCTAAAATATTAATAGTAAACACATTACCATCATATCGCCAAATTTCTGGCACACCCATTTCTGCATAAATGGTAAAGCGATCTTTTGAACTGCTAGTGATATCAACTTCTACAATTAAATCTGGTGGTGGATCTTGTGGTAAATTAATTCTCTTTTTACCTTTAATAAAAGTAACATTTTTGCAATAAAAAGATTCATCTGGTTCTGCACCACTCATTTCTGGTTGTTTAAAAGTGGTAGAACCAAGTGGTTGAATCCTCACTTCTAATTCTTCTGCTAAAGTTTCTACAAATCGGCCTAATACCTTTTTATAACTTTCGTGTTCAGGTGAAGGAGCCATAATTTCTAGATTACCTCGATAATAAGTTAAGCGTAAACGACGACTTTTACTGAGTTCATTTAGCAAACTTTCATAAGTGTGCCAACTGATACCTGATAAATGGACGATTTCTGCCGGCTCAATCAGTGTTTGGCTAGTCATGGCTGATTAGAATTAGTAATAAATTATCTATCTCTACCTTTAATTTATGACACAAATCAAATAGCTATACTTTTTATTTGTCAATTGGCAAAATTGCGTACTATAATAAAAATGTGAAGTGCATGGGGCTTTAACGGTTTCGACAGGTTGGCGAAAGCTACTCTGTGATTCAGGTCGAGAGCGAGTTACCTCTCGGAAATCAATGACTCGAAAAAAAAGTAAATGCGAACAATATCGTAAAATTTGCTCGTCGGGAAGCTCTAGTAGCTGCCTAAGAAACCTCTAATAGGTTCGAGCGTCTTTAATTTGACTCCGTTAAGGATTAAAGACCTAACCCCCAACGGATGCACTATTCAAGCGTTCTCTGGTTGGCTTGATGGTTAAGATTAAATCAGAGCATCCTACGTTCGGGATAATGAACGATTCCCGCCTTGAGGGTCAGAAAGGCTAAACCTGTGAACGAGTGGAGTGTTAATACCCAATTTGGACATGGGTTCGACTCCCATAAGCTCCATTTTCAATAATTTTTTAAGCCCGCTAAACACTTCAATGTGTAAGCGGGCTTTTTGCTATCTAGGGGTTTATTCGATGCGAAGAAGCTGTTCCGCATTTAAATTACACAACCCATTAGGAGTTTAAATATTGTGGGGTGGGCATCTGGTCCCCCCCGAATATTTAAATTAAATGCGTTTTGGCTGATCCCGTTCAAAAAATATTCATTGATACGGGACGATGCCGACGATTAGGCTTGCTTTAAAGCATCCCGCTTTTTGCGATCTGCTGACACTATATCGGCCATGACTATGAGTGCTTGCGCCATTTTTTCTAGGTTAGAACTGTATAGTTCTAGATCTTTGATGAGTTTATCTTCAGAGAGATGTAACCCGTTAGCGATCGCTTTTAGTGCTTCAGCCTTTCGTTGATTATCTTTGACAAGTTCAGGATCTGATTGTACTAATAATGCAAATAAACCAATACCAAATAACCGACTGTATTTAAAATTGGCATTTCCAGCAACCACCTCTAGTTGCTTTTGTAAATCTAAATCCTGATTTAGAGAAGTTACTTGACTCAAACCAGCAATTAATTCCTTAGCTGGTAAACTAGCAGCTAAAGCTTGCAATCTTGAGGCATCCTGTCGGTAGCGGTGGGGGTCTTGTTCCACAGCCTGACAAATAGCTCGGAAAATTGACTCTTGATCCTGTTCTGGTTGGTAGCCGTCCATGAAGCGGTCAAAGCTTGTGACAACGCCCAAGGCATAAATCGCATTGTAGCTAAAATCAACATTGACTGATAGCAGGTGCATTTCTACCATCAATTCTTCCACTACCCGGCGGTAAATAGTGTTAATTGGCCTGGTATGAAGGGTGTAAAAGGTTCTTTTTGTATCAGATACTGTACGGACGTTATTCACAAAGAAAATTTTAGTAAAGACGTATTCCTATTATCTAGTATGGACTAATCAGAGCTAATTCGTGAAGGTGAAATTAAAAAGCTGTTCACAAATCTTATGAACTAGCCAGACTTCGTACCGGAGTTTGTAAAACTTGTTCTTCAGTATCAAAGATTTCAAATACGGTATCCATCATTGTTACTTCAAACACCAGCTTGGCCTCTGAATGAATATTACAAATCCGAAAACTGCCCTTAACTTTATCAGCTTCACGCATTCCAGCTAATAAGGAAGTCAGTCCAGAACTATCAATAAAATTTACTTGGCTGAGATTGACAACAACATGAGGACTGTGTTTAGAAATACATTCCTGTAACTTGATACGGAATTGCCAAGCAGTAGTAATATCTAAACGACCAGCAGGTGCCAATACCATAATGGTATGACCGTCTTCAGTTGTAAAGGTTTTCTGATCTATATTAATCACTGAACCAATACTTTTTTGCTAATATTTGCTAATCAATACACCCACAAAGTGAGCAAGTATCAAACCATTTATAGAAAATGATACTTGCCTATTAGTGTACCTTAACATCATGGTGTTTAACAATAATAATTGGGTGATTGGTGATTCATGATTGATGATTACCATTACCCATTACCCATTACCCATTACCCATTACCCATTACCCATTACCCATTACCTATTCCTAAGATAATTTCCAGTTTATCCAATCTTGAGGTTTTAGGAAAGTTTCATACAACTCGGCTTCAGGAGAATTAGGTTCAGGTTGGTAGCCATATTCCCAACGCACTAAAGGTGGTAGAGACATGAGAATTGATTCTGTGCGTCCGTTGGTTTGGAGTCCAAAAATTGTTCCCCGGTCATAAACTAGGTTAAACTCTACATATCTACCGCGACGGTATAATTGGAAATTACGTTGGCGATCGCCATATTCCATTCCATTTCGGCGTTCCGCAATTGGAGCATAAGCAGGTAAAAACGCTCCAGCACAATCTTGAACTAAAGCAAAAATATCTTCCCAACTCCGCGACGGTAAAGTGCCTACCTGATCACTATAAATAGCCGCTTCCCCATTGGGATCTGGACCGCGATAGATGGAACCTTGACCATCTTGGTAATCTAAAAATAAACCACCAACTCCCCGTGTTTCATCCCGATGTTTGAGATAGAAATATTCATCACACCAACGCTTAAACACGGGATAATATTCAGGATGGTGTTGATCACAAGCTTGTTTAAAAGTGTTATGAAAATGTTTAGCGTCTTCAGCAAAAGGGTAATAAGGTGTTAAATCCGCACCACCACCAAACCACCAAACAGGACCAGCTTCAAAATAGCGGTAATTTAAATGAACTGTAGGCACATAAGGATTACGTGGATGCAACACCAAAGAAGTACCAGTTGCATAAAAACCATGTCCTGCGGCTTCTGGACGTTGGGCTAAAATTGAAGGGGGTAAATGAGAACCCCAAACTTCAGAAAAATTCACACCGGCTTGTTCAAATATTGCTCCATCACGGAGTACACGCGATCGCCCACCACCCCCTTCTGGACGCTGCCAACTATCTTCTTGAAACTTGCCAAGACCATCTAATTTCTCTAAACCTTGGGTAATCTCATCCTGCACATTCTGCATAAACTGACTAACTCTAGCCTGAGCATTGACACCAGGGAGAAAATTAGGTGATTCTTTTGTGATAGTGGGGGTTTGCGAGTTGGTTAACATAGATTCCCGAACCTAAAATTACAATTTCCAAACAATTACAAATTTTTGTTGTCAAAACTTGTCAGCAGTGAGATTTACAAAACCTCACGTTATGCGGGAAGCTCAGTCCCTTTAGGGCTGGGTTACTGACAAATCCGGCTTAATTTTGCCAAAACAGTTTTTTATTATCCGTCAAAACACAACTGTTCAAAACGTCTTCAAATCTCCATTGGCAAGGAATTTACTCCAACTTACACATATCATATCTGAAGAGCCGTTTTGACAGCTATAGAAATAATCTTATTATTTTGGTTACAGTTTTTCTGCATATTTTTTCCACAAAGAAGAGTTTGAGGAAAATTTTCTCAAATGTCATAGTTACCAGGCAAAATGTAAAGTAATGTTAAGCATTGTCAAAGTAGTATGGAACAGATCAAAACAATGCCCAGTTGGTTATCCAAACTCATTCACCATAAACGGCGGCGATTTTGTGCATCTTTGGTGCGAACATATCGGGAGATTAGTTCTGCATCTGTAGACGAACTATGGCAGAAAGTGGTGGACTTAACAGATGTTTCCTGGCATCCTCTCCTCAAGAGTACCAACGTTCCATTAGGATTAGTCCCCAAACCGGGCTTAATTTTTCAAGCATTCACAAGGTTTTGGCCTATTCCCATCCAGATTTTTGTGGAACGAGTCAATCCCAAACAGATGCTAAGTATCCGCATTCTAACCATTCCAGGAATTGAGGAAAGAGTCATATATCAAGTAGAATCAAGCGTCTGTGGATCTTACTTGTCTTATTCTGTAACTTTACGTGGTTGGTTATCACCGCTAATTTGGTCTTTATCTCGTCCTTATGCAGATCGGGTAGCTCGTGCGCTGATAGAATCCGTAGAAAACCCAGCATTGGCCCGAAAAAAATCTCTAAATGGTAGTTGCTTTGATTTTTAGAGGAATTAAACAGAAAATTCCTTACCACTGACAACTGATAACTAACAACTAACAACTGACAACTGACAACTGACAACTGACAACTGACAACTGAACAATTGCCCCAATAAAGTTAAGATTCTAGTATCTGTCAATGAAAATTTTTTAAGCTTTATAGTAAGCGGCAACGGTAAACACAATATGTATGATGTCTTAGATTCCCACTCAGTCCTAGAAGTGTTGCGACCAGTAGAAGATCCAGAACTTCGCAAAAGTCTGGTAGAACTAAATATGATTCGCAACGTCAAAATTGACGGTGGCAAGGTTAGTTTTACTTTGGTGTTAACTACTCCTGCTTGTCCCCTACGGGAATTTATTGTCGAAGATTGTAAAAAAGCTGTTCAAAAACTACCAGGTGTTACAGATATCAGCGTAGAAGTTACAGCAGAAACACCCCAACAAAAAAGTCTACCTGACCGGACTGGTATTGCTGGGGTGAAAAATATTATTGCTATTTCTAGTGGTAAAGGTGGTGTTGGTAAAAGTACAGTGGCTGTAAATATTGCAGTTGCTCTAGCACAAACCGGGGCAAAAGTTGGTTTATTAGATGCTGATATTTATGGACCCAATGATCCCACAATGTTGGGTTTGAGCGATTCTGAAATTAATGTCCGTTCTACGGCAGCAGGGGACATCCTCGAACCAGCATTTAATCATGGTGTGAAGCTGGTTTCAATGGGTTTTTTGATTGATCGAGATCAGCCAGTAATTTGGCGTGGTCCTATGCTCAATGGTGTGATTCGTCAGTTTCTCTATCAAGTCGAATGGGGAGAACTGGACTATTTAATTGTGGATATGCCTCCAGGAACTGGAGATGCTCAGTTAACTTTAGCCCAATCTGTGCCAATGGCAGGAGTAGTAATTGTCACCACACCACAAACAGTAGCTTTGTTGGATTCCCGGAAAGGGTTGCGGATGTTCCAGCAGTTAAATGTCCCAGTTTTGGGAATTGTGGAAAATATGAGCTATTTTATTCCCCCAGACCAACCTGATAAGCAATATGACATTTTTGGTTCTGGTGGTGGTTCAAAAACAGCCGCAGAATTAGGAGTCCCCCTGTTAGGATGTGTACCGTTAGAGATTTCTACCCGAATTGGCGGTGATACTGGCGTACCGATAGTTATTGGTGAACCCAACTCAGCCGCAGCCAAAGCTCTAACAGCGATCGCTTTCACTGTAGCAGGTAAAGTATCAGTTAATGCTTTGACATAAAATCTGGTGATTGGTAATGGGTAATTGGTAATTGGGAAGAGTTTATTACCCATTACCCATTACCCATGACCCATGACCCATGACCCATTACCCATTACCCATTACCCATTACCGTTTAAAGCTCTCCTCCTCACACAATGTTATCAAAACCTTCGTTCCCTAAGATTCGTTGGCTATCTTGGTTTAAGCCCTGGCAACAAATGGACGGGCTACTATTTGTTCTCCCTGTTGCTGTTAGTATGTTTGGTGGGCTGATGATTCTGAGTACAGAACTGAAGCAACCTGTAACTGACTGGTGGTGGCATTGGCTGATAGCTGCCATTGGCTCAACTATCGCCTTATTTTTAGCTCGTTGCCGCTATGAAAACCTTATGCAGTGGCATTGGTTCACCTATGGTTTGACAAACTTTAGTTTAATAATTGTCATGATCGCCGGTACTAGTGCCAAAGGCGCACAGCGTTGGATTAGTATTGCTGGTTTTAATGTCCAACCCTCGGAATTTGCCAAAATAGGATTAATCATCACCTTAGCAGCTTTGCTACATCGGCGTACAGCCTCTACGCTAGAGAGTGTTTTTCGTGTCCTGGCAATTACTGCTGTACCTTGGGCATTGGTATTTCTACAGCCAGACTTAGCGACATCTCTTGTCTTTGGGGCAATATTTTTAGGAATGTTGTACTGGGCAAATGCTAACCCTTGCTGGTTAATACTCATGGTTTCCCCGGTAATAGCAGCAATCCTATTTAGTATTTCTTGGCCATTATCAACACCAATAGTTTTATTTAAAGATATATCACTCAGTGTATTAGGTTTAATATGGGCAGTAGCGATGGGGATAATCGGTTGGTTTAGTCTCCCCTGGAAGCGATTTGGTATTGCGGCTATTGCCTCATTTTGTCTGAATATGCTCGGTGGTGAATTAGGCATTTTTGCCTGGAATCATGTATTAAAGGCATATCAAAAAAATCGGCTTAGTGTATTTATCAACCCTGAACATGATCCTCTTGGTGCTGGTTATCACTTGATTCAATCTCGCATTGCCATTGGTGCTGGTGAAGTTTGGGGCTGGGGTTTGTTTAAAGGTCCTATGACTCAACTGAATTTTGTTCCTGAACAGCATACAGATTTTATTTTCTCGGCTGTTGCTGAAGAATTTGGTCTTGTGGGTTGCTTACTTTTACTATCTGTCTTTTGCTTGATTTGCTTCCGCTTGCTTCATGTAGCTC
Organism: Dolichospermum sp. ST_sed8; assembly: GCA_028658405.1. GTDB lineage: Bacteria > Cyanobacteriota > Cyanobacteriia > Cyanobacteriales > Nostocaceae > Dolichospermum. The sequence continues at coordinate 16,516 of JAKOGY010000109.1, forward strand.
AAACAGCTAAAGATAACTTTGGCTCACTTTTGGCTATTGGTGTGTTATCCATGATTGTGTTTCAACTGATTGTTAATGTGGGTATGACTGTGGGTTTAGCTCCTGTAGCGGGAATTCCCTTGCCATGGATGAGTTATGGGCGTTCAGCTATGCTAACTAACTTTATTTCTATCGGCATAGTAGAATCTGTAGCTAATTATCGTCAACGGCAAAAGTATTATTAGTCATTAGTCATTAGTCACTAGTCATTGGTCATTGGTCATTGGTCAACTATTCCGTTCTATAAAACTTACCCAAAATTACCAAAGTCTAGACACATCTGGACAGCGATAATCTTAGTGTTTATTTCC
>JAKOGY010000010.1 GCA_028658405.1 Dolichospermum sp. ST_sed8
TTTTTATGCTAACTTTGATTTTTCATCTCTGTAATTTCCCTCTGGAACAGTTTGGGGTGCGGAATGTGGGTTTGATCATATTTGGTATTATATTCACTTGATAGCTTGGCTAATCATGATTTGTTTTTTAGCAATTCATGTCTTAATGTCGGCTAAAGTTGGTGGTGTGCCATTATTATTATCTATGTTATCATGGCAGTTTCGTGATGTAGATAGTCCTGTAAATTTGTATAGTCGTTTAATGGTTTGGTTGAGGAATTTTGGGAATAATATCAAGGAGGAATGGAATCAGTTTACAGGAGGTAGTTTATTATTGAAAATTATTGAGGTGATGGTATTGGGGGGAATTATTGTTGCTTTTGTTTTACCTTTGTTTTTTTCTAGTGGGGAATAATTGAATAAAGTTAATTATTAGTGTTTTTATTTGACAAGTAATGGTGATAGATTATTTTTAGCATCTGCTGATTTCGGAAATTCATCCCAAGTTCTTCCATCAAGTTCTCTACCAAATTTTTTCTTTTGCACTCCTCCCCATTGTTTAAAGAAAAATGGCACATTAGCTTGTATACATTGATCTCTAATATCTCGTACCCACTCAATATTTAGAGGACGAGCGCCTATACCAGATTCTCCACCAACAATAACCCAATGTAAATTATCCAAAGAAAGTTTTAAAGAACCTAAAAGCGGCTCACAAGATAAAAACCTAATTTTTGCAGGAATTTCTTTTAAAATCTCATTTCGACCTGTCCAAGCTTGAGATTCTACACTTACTCCAGCCCAAACATTAGGAGGCCATTCTTCTAAGATTTTAGATATTTCTAACATCCTTTGTGGACGTTTAGTTAATAGTTGAAATTGATGCCAATGTGCTTCTTTCATTACATTGAATACATTAATGATAAATTCTTCAGGAATTTCATCAAGAAATAAATCACTCATGGAATTAACAAAGATTAAACGAGGTTTTTTCCATGAAAGAGGCATTTTTATTCTTTCAGTCCAAGTTTTTACATCAAAACCTTGTTCATAAGGATGACCAGGAATACCACGCCACCGTTCTGCAAAACGTTCTGCATAACAGTTCTGACAGCCAGGACTAATTTTATGACAGCCAGTGGTAGGATTCCATGTAGCTTCAGTCCATTCTATTGTTGAAGATACTGACATAGAATTTTACTCAATCAAAAATGTAGATTTATTGTATTAGTATTATTTTACTACTCTAATGTCATTTTTCAAAGTTAAATTACCTCTTGTACCCAATTGTTTAGCTTCTATAATACTTTCTGCATACAACTTTAGAAATATTTGTCTATATTTAGTTCTACTTAAGTAACCCAGATTCCCAATTTCCAGAATGATCAAAGTTATAGCATTATCTAAAGTCATCCAATCTTGATTTTTGATGCGTAAAATATCAATTATTTGAGGTTTTATTGTGGCAATACGCTCATTATTTTGACGTTCCCATTCTTGGGACATAAATTTATGATACTGACCAGTTATATCATCTTGATAAAAAAGCAATTCATTTTCTTGATACACAAAATCATTTAAAAATACACCCAAAGCCTTTTGAGGATGGTTGCTGCCAACTACAATATGATACTGTGGTCTGGTATCATTATATTGCTCATTTATTTCCAAACTAGCTACTCCTTTAAAATTACTGTTATTTTGAAGTCTATATTTGAAGTATTCTAGTGACCATCTTTCAAATTTTTGCTGTTCTTCTCGGTATTCTAGCCATTTTGGTTTCCAATCTGAATCTGAGTTATTTCCTAAAAGTTTAGTTAAATGTTGTGTATATGTTTCCGCAGCTTTCTGTTCTTTAGAATCTTTATAACTTGTTTTATATAATCCTGCATTACGAGCAACTGCGCGATTATGAAATAGTAGAAATAATTCGCCTTTATTTTTACTAACATAATCAGCTATAGAACAGATTTGCTCAAAAGTTACTCCTTTAACTCCAAAAGCATCTAGAAAAAATAATGTTGGATAGTTTTCTAATTCACTCATTATTTTATCCAATGCTTTATCAAATCTTTGATAATCATACACTTTATAGGATAATCCCTCACCTATTAAACTACAGTTAATATTCAGGTTGTGGTTAAGTTCTTTATCTTCTTCAGTAAAAAAGCATCTTAAAATAACACGCTGCTCATCTCCAAATATTTTTGCTAATTTAAGAGCTATCAAAGGTGAACCATCAGTATCTAAAAAATCAGTTTTATATCTGTTCCAAAAATCTGATTTATCCACAAAGTTTTCAATACCAATTCCTTCATCATATTTACCTTCTCCCGCAAAACCATCAACATAGTTCAGATATTTTGATTGAAAAGGCTTGCTACCACCTAAATTATAACAGAAAGCTTGTATATATCTCAGCATTATCCGATGTTTAGCAGCAGACCATGTTCTTTTACGTGTAAAAAATTTATTTGAATCTTTTGGTTCTTCATCAAATATAGATAATTGCGTTACTGACATTGCTTAACCTCAAGAAATAAATACAACATCTAATGCCTGTATTCTAGGTTAGCAAATGTAAGTAAAATTTGTCAAAAATATAACAATTTATGAAGAGATTTAACTTTTGAGAAAACAAAAAAATATCTAGCACTTATCTTAATGTCCGAAATATTACCCTTCCTGGATATTCTTCCTGATTAATTCTGGCATACACTCGCAAACAAGTTAATACTTCACCAGGATTACCACCACAATCTAATTGCAAGTCATCTTTAGAAAATTCACAAACATCAGCATACAGTCCTGATAACTGTTTAATTCGAACTTCATTACCTGCTTTAATAGCTTTATCAGCGGCTTTTCTGAGAATAAGACGAGATTCTTTTTGTAATTTCCCCCACCAGGAATAACGTTCAGCAGGGGGGATAAATACTAGAGAATGGATGGCTTCATCCATGTCAATCCAAGCACATAGGTTAACAATTGTATCAGTATATTCCTCGGATTTTTGAGTTCGATGAAAGCGATCACTTAATGCATCAATATATTGATGACGTTGTTCTAATTTGGAATATAAAGAAACAATATCAAAGCTAAAAACACTTTTTAAAGCATGATGTAAATCTGGATCTATTTCCATAAATTTAATATATAAAAGTAAAAAGCCGGCGATTAAATGTAGGTTTTCTGATAAATTATTTTGGGCAATTTCTGAATTTACCAGGGCTTTTTGAGATAAACATAGTCCTTTTGCTTTAACTGTACCACTCAACCCCGGATAAATAATTTCATCCCGCACAAATGGTAATTTATCCAGATTTCTATTATCTACAACTGCACCGACTTCCTCTGCCAATTTCAAAGCCTTTTGTCGCCAAGATGTAGCTAAATCTTCGGGAACGCGTAATAATTTTCTATGAATTTCATTCCATATTTCCGCATCAATTTGACTTTGGATATGAGAATTACCTAAATAACAATTTAATTCAGAATCACAATTAAAGGCTTCTTTTAATTTTAATAATTTTAATTCATTTGTTAATTTAGGTTGTTTTAGATCCCCGACTTCTTGAAGAAGTTGGGGATTTAGGGATTCTGAGGATGGTAGTTGTAATATTTGATCAAGTTCTTGTAGAAGTTCTGCACATAAATTAAATCCAGGATCAAATGGGTATTCTTGATTGGCTTTTGTTAAAGTTGCAGCTAATCCATATAAATTAAATCGTAATATTTTAGCTAATTCTGAGTTTTCTATGGTTAGTAATTTATGTAAGTGCTGCATGATTTTGTGAGGATGAAAATAGAAAAAAGTAGGTTGGATTAAGCGACAGCGCAACCCAACACAAGAATTAATAATGTTGGGTTTCCTTATGTCAACCCAACCTACGGAATTAAAGCTAATGAATACCAGAAAATGGATCACGTTCTTTATCAACTTCATTGGGTTGTAATTCCAATTCTGCTTGATAAACACATCCTTCCTCTTGCAGACATTCTTGATTATTAGATTTCCAATAAGGAACTGCACCAGCGTGCATTCTTAATATTCCTGTATTATCAAGAGTTACATGATATTGACAAGGATAATCTGTGATAATATCCGGTCTGCTGAGTGTACCAATCCGGATCCATTTTTTAGTATTGGTTTCATTATCAGTTTGATAAATATAGAAGGTATGTTGACCACTTTGGGGAAATGGTGGCAATGATTTACTAATTAATCCTGTTCCTGGTTGCTTCACACCATCCTGTAAATAATGAAATGTTTCTATTAATTTACTATCATCATTATTATCAATTGCAAATACTAAATGATAAGCATGAGGTTGATCAACTGTTGCTGACTCTAAAACATTCACAGCAATATCACCATCATTTAAGTTGTGTTGATGGTTTTCTATAGCAATATTCCATTTTAAATTGCCATCAGCAAACAAGGTATTTTCAGCAGATTTAGATACAACTAAATTCACATCAATACCAGTTACATCTATTAAATAATGGGGATTACCTCGACATAGTAAAACACTAAATTGTAAAGCTTGATCAATCTCAAATTGAACCTTAATTTTTTTGAGAAATTCCTGTTCTTCCATTCCCAATTTATCCATCAATATTTTACCATCAAAACTTCCCCACAGGCGAAAAGTGCCGTTTTCATAATCTTGACGATGGATAATATTAGTTAATTGTATTCCCTGCCAAGGTGTCCGCACCTTCGCAACAGTATCCCAAGGTGCAAGTTGATATAATTCTTGCCCAGCATTAAAAATAGCTAAGGGTTCGTTACTTTGAGTTTTGCGTTTGAAGTTACAAGGAAGATAATAAAACAGGTTTTTGACATCAATTTCTAATTGATTTGCACCTTTGCGTAACAAATTTTTAGACTCTTCAGGATCAAATCGAAAGCGACGCAGTTTTTCAGCATAACAAGCACCTGCGGAAGTAGCAAGTTTGGTAAATTCTAAAACAAATGTAATTCGTTCTGAATTCCAAACAAAATAGGGTGATTGACTAAATTCTTCGTAAATTTGTTGTTGAACAAGATCAAGACTACAAGTTTTGCCAGAAAGAATTAACCAATCTACTTTTTGATTAGGTTCTGAACTTAGACGGCTTTCCATTAGGCCCTTTGCAATACCAATTGCTTCTTTAATAGAAGACATAGCAGCCCGGTCAAATTGCTCATTATCTAAGGTTATAGAAATAGATTCAGAACTTCTCACTTGAAATTTAACAGAACTTTGGGACAGCAGTTCGCCAATTTGTTGTTCGTTTAAAGTGAAGGTTAATAAAGAACCATCTGTGGGTGGTTTTTGTCCTAATTTGAGTTTAGCAGCTTCAGCATGATCCCACAATGTGTAAAAGGTTTGCAGGCGTTGAGTTGCTTGTTGCCAACGGGTTGGTAATACTTTTTCGGCTGTATCTAGGGCATCTTTAAAGGCAACGTCACCTTCGGGATTTTCTTTATCTATACATTTTAACAAACTTCCAGTTTTAAATTTTCCATCTTCTAAAAAACGGTCATTTAATTCGGAGTTAATTAAGTCTTCTAATTTGTCGCTTTCGATGTCACCTATAGTTACTGCGGTGAGAAGAAAATCAGAAATAGCAACTTTCAAAAGGCGGAAAATTCGTAAAGTAATTAATTCACCACCTAATTGTAAATGTCCAGAAGAACCTAATAGCTTGGGAGTAAGTTTATAGTAACGTCCTCCTAGTCCTCTATCTTCATTGTCTGCAAAGAAAGGAGTCTTATCTTCTAGGGTAAGTTCAATTAGAGCTAAGTCAGTTGTACCTCCACCAATATCTAAAACCAGGACATTTTGTGACCATTTGTTCCCATTTTGATGACAGCGAGTTTTAAAAGATTCAATACCGATATTGAGATTACCGCCAAATTCTCGCCAAAGGAAAAATATCGCTACAGAAACAGCTTCGTCATAGGCTGTCTGCACATCATCAATTCCTAATTCCTGTACTAGGTTCTTAATTTCTTTTCTCACTACAGGAGGGGCAACGGTGGGATAGGTAACAACTGCTGTGAGAAAATCGCCTTCAGAAAATCTGCGTCTACCCCGTTGACGATAATCTTCTGTTAATTCAATTAATTGCGCCCAAGCTGCTTGAATTAAGTGATTAACTTGAATATTTTCTTCATCTTCTTCTAAGATAATAGGGAAAGAGCGATTTTGTCCAAAATAGCGTTTGGGTGAATGGTGGAATCTGCTAATAATTTCTTTGACAGAAACAGTTGTTCCTTGGGCTATGGCTTTTTTTCTATTATCTCTGGCATCTCTACCCATGCGGAGTTTTAATGGGATTAATTGCGAGACTTCCATTTCGCTGGGAATTTCTGTACTGCGTCTGTCAATATCTAAAACTACGGGAATTAAATTTTGTGATTCTAATGTGGGAACGCGAAACACTTCATGATATATAGCATAAAGTTTTTTGCTAACAGCCCGCCGAAATCTATCACTTGTTCCTAAACATAATTCAATTTGCCGAATTGCTTCTAAAAATAATTCTTTGTTATCACTTTCAAAAATTTCACTTAATTGTTCTGATTCTATTTCTAAGTTTTTGCTAATATCAGCCAGAAATTTTTCCCACTCACCACTACTAACATCTGGTAAGGCTAAATCTGGTACTGAACTGAGCCATTCAGCCATGCGTTCTCTTAATCTCAATTCTTGTTCTCTGGGTAAAACTTCGGCAATGGGGACTTCAATGGGATCAAAAAGTGTCACTGTAGAGTTAGAAGTACCAAAATCTAAAGCTAACCAACCAGGAAATCTTTTTCTTTGTTTTTCGTTGAGTTTTTCACTGAGTTGTTGACTTAAATTATTTAGATAGGTGTCAAATTGCGAAGTATTCATGGCTGGATAATTTTTTGTAGATGACTTTGATGGTTTTTCTAAATTGGGTATAAACCAAAGATCACATTCAGCACATACATGATTAGATATAGACAAATGTGGTTTTCCCTCAGCGTCAGAGTCAAAATATTCGATAATTACTTTTAAAGTACAATCAACTATTGTAATTAAAGGTGAATCTAACTGACAGGGATTTTGTCCTAATTGACAAATAGTAGAAATCTTTTTGGGTGTGGCTGAGTCAAGTTGTCTATAACTGCTTTGAATTTGTGCTGCTAATTGATATGGTGTACCTCTAACTATGCAGGTAATCCGAGAAATATGGGGAATGTTGCTGTTAATAGGGACAATTTGAATGGTGGGTAGATGCAACTGTGTGTTTTCTTTGATACCTAATTTAAAGCTAGGTAAAAGCTGAATTTCCACAGGCATTTTTGATGTTCCTTTTTTTGTTGATTAATAATTCATTGATAGTGCATTTCCCTAATGTTTATTTATTTGAATAATATGGATTAAATGAACCACGAAGGAGCGAAGGACACGAAGGAAGAAGGAAGAAACTACCAATTAAATATAGCTGAATAGTTCGGCTTCATTAATTGTGGCAATATCGGTTAAAATTTCTAACCAAGCAGGAATGGCTAATTCAGCTTGTGAATCTCTAGCAGCAATATATCTGAGTAGTGTTTCTTTTTTGGCAAGGTTTTGCAAACTGGGAATTATTTGATCTAAAATTCCATTGATTTCTATATTTACTTGTTGATTGCTTTCACTTACATACTGGACAAGGTGAAGACTAGCACTAGCGGTAATTTCATCTCGCAGTCGGAGGACGAAAAGTTGATGATTCGTGCTTCTAGATGGGTTTTGATTTCTTTCGGGAGACCAATCAAAAATTTGCCCTATACTATGTTTTTCATCTTGTTTAGCTAGAGGAAAAATACTTTCTGGTTTGATACTTTGATCATGGTTATTGATTTCGGCAATTATGGCTTCTTTCCACTGACGAGGATCACATCCTAATAACAGTTTATAAAATAAGTCGGCTTCTTCAAGTCCAAATTTTTCTTCAATTTCTTGTTCCATTTCTGGCTGAAGAATGGCTTGCAGTTTTTCCCGTTCTAATGTGATTTGATGTGCCATTGAGCTTAATAAGTCTATCACGGCTTGACGAATGCGATCGCTCGCAAAGGTTTCCAATTCTTTGACTGTTTTCTCAAAGGCTGGATAAAAGTCATCACTCTTAGTTGGTAAGGAGGTATTTACCCGATTTCCTCTATCAAATAATTTCCCTGCTGCACCTTTAAATTCTGCTAAGGTAATTGTGCCATTTTGGACTTTATTAAATAGTAATGTCCATTGACTCCAATTTAAAATTCTCAATGTTAGTTCATCTTTAATGACATCACTAACTACAATTCCTCTCCGATCTTTTAGTTGTTCTTTCCCTAAACCTTTTTGGAAGTTTCTATAGATTTTATCTAAACTTTCTATGGCTAATCGCAGTTCCATTAACGCCGGAGTATCAACTGTGGGTATGCCTTGTTCATGAATTTCGGCAATAATCTCTTTGAGATATTCTTGTTGTTGACGAATTACATCAGCAGCCCGACGGCTATCTTCATACAATTGTTTTAACCCGTGATTAGCAACATGAGTTTGAATTAATTCTCTTAATTTACTAATACCGCCATCTTGGGCAAAATAACCTAATTGTTTTCCTAATTGATTTCGTCCATCTACTGCTAATAAACCTTCGCTTAAATCACCCCATTTCTGTTGTAGTTTCTTTGGTCTTTCCAAATAATCAGGATAATCTAAATTGGCGAGAAATTCCTCAGAACCAGCTTTCACTTGACTAGAACGTTTAGCCAATTCAGCTAATCCTAACAGGGGTGATAATAAAACAATTCTGTCTTTTTGAGAAGTGAATGCTTCAGCCCCATCAATAATGGTTTTGAGAACTTTCAATTTTTGGAAAACTGTATTTGTTTGTAAAGGTTGAAGATTAGATTGATTAGCAATTAATAAATCTAGTTCCCTTTCCCCACCTTCACTTTCTAAAGGTAGTTGATCAAAACGTCCCACACCTACAAGAATTAAGTCTTTTAGGTCTTGTCCAGGGCGTTTTTGCTGCATCATTGTGAAAATTTTATTGGCGCGATCGCTCCCTGGCGATTTACCATTAAGTAAGACTAAAATTGTCTGTACCTGTGTCAATTCTCGCAATGATAAAAATGTATCTCTAGTTCCAGAATTAGCCGCACCCAAACCGGGAAAATCTAACAGGACAAATTCTTCTGCACCTGTCACATCCCAAATTTCTCTTGATATTTTCACTTCAATATCAACGCGACGAATTAAGAGAAAACTAGTTTGTAATAATTGCGTCCCTAATCTTTGTGGCGCGTTTGGTAAGCGAATAGGTGCTGCTGGTAAATCCTCAAATTTGAGAGATTGAATCGCCATGGGCATTTCTGCCAGTTGTAAACCTTCACGGGCGGTGATAGCATCAATTTGGTAAAAGCGACCGCATAAAGCCTCACCATAAGCCTGATAAGCCCGCAAAAATGACAATAACTCCCGCACCAAATAACGCAACTCTAAATTATTTGAGCTTTTCCAAACTTCCTCACACCAAATACTGATATCTTTACCAGTTTTAATTTTAACTACCTGTAAAGGTGTCACCCCAGCAGACGTAGCGCGACGGTTTGCTTCTTTGAGCATGAAGTGTAAGCACTCATTCACCCCTTCGTGGGATAAATATTCTACCGTATAATTATTTACTTGGGTAGTTGCAAAACCATCTTGAGGTTTAACATGAATAGCTGTGACATTACCAGTTGTCGGATTTTCACTCACTGGTAAAGCGTCCGCATAACCAATCAGACTTCCTAGCAACAAACTTTTACCGCTGCTAAATTCCCCCATTACGCCGATTTTCACCGGTGAGGTTGCCAGTTTTACCGTGTTTTCAGCCGCTTCTCGTAACCGCAACAAACAATCATCCAGACTAGTGGGAACCCAATCTTCCTCCTGGGAAGGGCGTTGGGGTACTGAGTCAATTTTGCGGAGGATAAATTCACCGTACTCTTTCAATCGTGCCAGCTTATCTGGTTCCATAGAGTAGTCTTTCGTTTGAGTTCATTTTCACAACTGGGTTATAACACAAAACCTCAAAACTATTCCTATGTGGTGCAACGAAAACAGGCAAAACGCAAGACGGAAGCGGGAATTTCTGTTTCTAATCTTTATCTAAAGCTATTTCTTTTGGTTCTGTTATCATAGCTACACCTGCTAAAATTTGTCTAATTCTTTCTTGAGATAGCTTACCTATTTTTTCAGTTAATAAGGCTTTATCTACTGTAAAAAGTTGCGATACATTTACTACACTTTGTCTATCAAGATTAGCTTCTCCTAACTCTAGTAAAACATTACCCATTGCCTTAGCTCGTCGCAAATTAGAAGTTAATGCACAAACTATGACTGTTCTGATTTGAGAACTGTTGAGCAAATCATTTTGGATTACCACATAAGGACGGAGATAAGCTGGTTCTGAACCTATTGGTTCTCCCAAATCAATCCAATAAATATCACCTTGCTTAATTACCATTCTTTTGCTTGTAATTTTCCTTGGTGGTGTCGCATTGCTTCTAACATGATTTGTTCTGATTCATCTAAATCATCTGCATAAGCTTCATTAATACTTTCTAGCAATTGACGATGTTTTTTATGACGCAAAAATTCTGCCATTGCTATAGCAAATAATTTACTCCGAGGAATTTTCATTTCATTCGCTAAAGCGTTGACTTCCTCATAAAGCGATTCTTCAATGGAGATAGCCGTTTTGATACTGGTCATTGAGTTATACCATTTTTCTGACTGAGGGTATAACTTAATTTTACTTTGTTTCTATAATTTTTACAAGCAATACCGAAAAGCATTAGCGGTAGCTTACCAAAGATACGCCCAAGTAATCACTTGAGGATGTAATCTAATGGAAACTGATTGATATTTTTCTGTTCCACTTTTAACTGGTCTTCCTCGTCGAGTGTAATTGATTCCAAACTGTTCTTGAATAGCTTGTTCAGCAGCTATTACTTCTGATGGACTAATTCTTCTAGCATAAGCAAAAGGAAATTCATCATTCTTCTTCATCTTAAAAAGTGATACCATAAGGTTTAAAATTTAGGTAATAAATCAGCTTGTTTACAAATTGCATTGGCAGTAATGCGGTCAATTGCACGATGTCTTTTGACGGGAATAGTTTTTATATCATTAGTATAAATAGAATGATTGCCACCTTCCCGCAATAAATAAAATCCATTTTCTTCCAAATACTTAATTAAATCTTTTCGTTTTACGGACATGATTACACTTCTACAGGAATTTGTTCAAGTAAAGAGTTTCCTGTGGGAATTTCTTTATTTTGCTGATGATAGGCAAAAATCATTTCTTTGAGTGCATCTTGTAACATAGCTCGGCATATTTCTAGTGTTTCTCCTTCGGTAATGACTTCTTGCCATTCAATCAGTTGTCCCATATATCCACTATTTATTTTGGTATATTTGGCGGTGTATGTAGTTAACATAAGACATTAATTAAGGGTATTTTCTAAATTATAACTTTTTTTGAGCGATAGATCTTTATTCTCCATAACCACAGAAAAGCGATACATCAATCTTAATATTTTATCACAAACGTAGGGGTTTAGCATTGCTAAACCCCTACAATCATTGACGGTAGATAAAGGATTTCTATGTTCGCTTCGCTATTGCATTTACACCCGAATTAGACAGTAGTTATCTGCATCACTTGTTCCTGATTTATTATTGGCGACAAAATGCTTCTTGATGGCAACATTACCATTCAGATTCCAATTTTGATCCCATACATAGAAACCAGATACTCTATATTTTTACACTATTATCTGGTATTTATGATCTTTTTACAAAATAATTGGCAACACACTATAGCTACCAAAGATTTTCAAGATTTCTGTGTAATTTTGTAATTCCTCTAAAGCAGATTTCATCATCTGTGTATTCACATCTGCTTCTATGTCCAAATAAAATAAATATTCCCCTAAAGAACGTTTTGTGGGACGCGATTCAATGCGACTGAGGTTAATACCCAAATGAGCAAATACCTCTAATGCTTTCATTAATGCCCCTGGTATATTAGCTGGTACACTAAAGGCTAGAGATGTATGAGTACAATCAATAGTATTATTTTCCTCCGTGCTAACTACCCAAAACCGAGTGCAGTTTTCTGGATAATCATTAATTTCCCTAGCGAGAATAGGTAAATTATACAGTTGTGCGGCTCTACTAGATGATATAGCTGCTGTTGTTATTTCCTCTTCTAATCCTTGTAGTGCTTCAGTAGTAGAATTACTCGGAATTAAATTGACATTTGGTAAAAACTGTGACAACCATCCCTGGCATTGAGCTAGGGCTTGAGGATGTGAATATACAGTTTTAATAGAGTCTAAACTAGTTGCGAAGGAAATTAATGTATGTTGAATTGGTAGAACTAAAGCTAATTGAATTTTTAAACTCTCTAATTGCCATAAGCTATCTAGTGTCATATTGACACTGCCTTCAATAGAATTTTCCACAGGGACAACAGCTATTTCTGCTTTTTTGTCTGTTATAGCTTGTAGTGATTGAGCAATTGTCGAATATGGACATAGTTCAAAACTTTTTTGAGAAGTAATGCCCTGGTGGGTGTTTAACCAGTTGAGATAAAAAAAAGCCGCTTGTTCGGCATAAGTTCCCGGTGGACCTAAATGAGCAATTTTCAGATTCATGCGTTTAAATTTGATGAGTTTGATGAATAATAAAATAAGAGTTTGATTTTTGGCAATTTAAATTGTTAAAAAATATTACAATAAAAAAACAAATGGTTTAATTTGCTCATGGTTACTAAGTTTATTGCCTCTCAATCGGTGGAAATTTCCGTTCCTCAGCAATCTATTCCTATTCAACACTACTTACGTCAACCGCAACGTTTGGTAAATGCCTTAGTTGATAATACAAGAATTCAACAACTTTCTGATGAAGTATTTCGGTTGAAAATGCGTCCTCTGTCTTTTATGTCACTGAGTATCCAACCAACTGTAGATATGAGAGTTTGGGCAGATGCTAATGGTACAATTTATTTGCGATCGCTCGGTTGTGAAATCCTGGGTTTTGAGTATATTAACCAAAGGTTTGCTCTGAATTTAAAAGGCTATTTGTCACCAATGGAACTCAATGGTGAAACTCACCTGCAAGGAAAAGCTGATTTAGAAGTTTTGGTAGACATACCGCAACCATTTTCCTTTACACCTAAATCAATTTTAGAAACCACAGGTAATGGATTGCTCAAAAGTGTGTTGTTAACGATTAAGCAAAGATTGTTACACCACCTTCTAGAAGATTATCGGCATTGGGGTATCCAAGAAGCTAGTAACACCAAAATTGATCATAACATTCCTGATAGCGCAAACCATATTACCAAGCTTGAATTTTGAACCGTCCTCATCTGCGTTTATCTGCGTTTATCTGCGTTCGATAATTCTTGATATTTTATTCCATCAGGTACATATCACGTTTCCAGGATTCAAGAGCAATGACAACATTAGTTACACAATCTTTGACTCTCGAAGAGTTTCTCAAACTACCAGAAACAAAACCTGTCAGCGAATACATCAACGGTGAAATTATTATCAAGCCAATGCCAAAAGGGAAGCATAGCCGATTACAGTTAAAACTGTGCAATAGTGTTAATGATGTCACCGAAAGTGAAAAGATTGCTTATGCTTTTCCTGAACTACGCTGTAGTTTTGGTATTCGCTCAATAGTACCTGACGTAGCGGTTTTCAACTGGCCGCGCATTTCCTTTGCTGCTGACGGAGAAGTTCCTAATGATTTTCTGATTTTTCCAGACTGGACAATTGAAATTCTTTCCCCAGACCAAAGTTCAAATCGAGTTATAGATAATATTCTTTATTGCTTAAATCATGGTTGTCAATTAGGTTGGTTGATAGACCCACAAGACCGATCTATTTTGGTTTTCCGTTCAAATCAACAGCCAGAAATTTTCAGAGGAAATGAGCTTTTGCCAGTATTAACTGGAATTAATTTAGAATTAACAGTTGCTCAAGTATTTGGTTGGCTTAAAATGAGTAATTAGAGGATTTACACATTCAAAATCATAAGAATACCCGGTAAGTGGGAAACTCAGTTCCTTTAGGGACCAGAGGGAAGCGACTCAAGGGATTTTAATCCCCGTCAATCCTAAAATGCGTAATCATAGCCATCTTTGCGGTGAATGATTTTGCAGTATTTATAACTAATACCCTGAACTAATTTTGATGCGGAAATATTGAAAGAACCTGTTGCTCTAACTGCAACACGACCAATATATTTACCGATTTTTTTCCCAGTAGTAACAATTGCTTTCACAATATCACCGGTCTGAAAACCTTTAACAAATTTAATTCTCGGCACATATCGAGATGGAAAACCAAACTTGTCAGTCCGACACATTTGACGAGTTCCATGCCCTGTTGCTTTGATTAGCAAAGGCTTGTTCGTTAAAATTTCCAATTCTCCAATTTGTCCAACACAAGCAGCATCTAGCCAATGAGTTTTAGGAAACTTTAATCTAGTTCGGTTGAACTTAGTTTGACCACCTCTGGCTTGAGGATGAATATGCTCAACTTGCAAGGGAACATTCTCAATCCCACAGTAAGCACATTTTCTCTGCCATTTTTCTAGTAGATACTCACGGACTTCGTACCCGGACAAAGTGCCTTGCTGATATTCAATACCTGATATTTCTGGATTGTCTATTTGTTGCAGGTCAAATCTGACAAGCTCTTGAGATATCCTTGTGATGGGAGCAAACTTAATGAGTTTGTTAACCCAAGTGAAAGTAGTCTCAACTCGATGCTGCAAACTTGGAGCTAACCAATTTTTTGTCCTAGTTCTATTCAAGAATCTGGCTTGACGATAGCGAGTATGGCGGTTTCGTCTCCCCCTGCGGAGTGAGCGACGGGATTCTAGGGAAGCTTTAATTACATTTCCTCGATGAGAAAGTTCTCCACCAAAAATGATTTTTTCTCCCTGAATCAATGCTATGCCCGTAGTTTTGGAACCAGGATCTATTTTGAGTTCTATTGCTTGGTTAACAATATCTGAGCATGACTTGTTTAAGATGATAGTAAAGGGATACCTCCTAAATACAGCAGCTTTTCCAGAATCCAATAATTTCCTTGCTACCGAGGGATGACAAGGGCTTAAAGGTTGTTTGTTTGTGTCGAGAACTAATGCGTAATTTGACATTTCTGCCTCTGGAGATTTCTCAGGTAATGTTCGCTTTGACCTTGTTATCTAAGCTTATTAGGCTTGCAACACTGTAAAGCGTGACTTTAAAACTGTTTAATTGCAAACGACAGAGCGGAAAACTAGCGTCGCATTCTCCGGTGTCTTGACTCAAATAACGGCTACCCTTCGACTATACTCAGGGTGGTCTGGTCAGTATAGCTTGCTTGATTACTCTTACAAGCTCAGTGGCTTGGTTCCCTGAGTTACTGACAGTTAGCTGTAATTTCAGTCATTGTGATTAAATTAAATATACTTAAAATATTAACACATCTTCATCTGTGTTCATCCGCGTTTATCCGCGTTCGATATTATATCCCAACCCCCGTAGATTCTCCCGAATCATCGCTTCTAACTTGGCACTTTCTGTAAATTGTTTATCTAATTTTGTCGTCAAATGTAACATCTTCTCCTCAAAAGATTCACCATCATCTTCTACTTCCTCAGCCCCCACATATCGTCCAGGAGTTAATACATAACCATGCCCTTTGATTTCTTCAAAAGTGGCACTTTTACAAAACCCAGGAACATCTACATATTCTTCCTTCCCACTACCGCGCCAATTATAATAAGTTTGGGCAATTCTGGTGATTTCTTCCTGTGTTAAATCCCGATGGACTCTATCAATTAAAACCCCCAATTTACGCCCATCAATAAATAAAGTTTCTCCCCGACGTTTACGAAACTTACCCCCAGATTTAGAACGAGTTAAAAACCATAAACAAGCGGGAATTTGGGTGTTATAAAATAATTGTCCTGGTAGTGCCACCATACAATCAACTAAATCAGCATCAATTAAAGCCTTTCTAATCTCTCCTTCCGCAGATTGATTAGAACTCATTGAACCATTAGCTAATACAAACCCCGCATAACCAAGAGGGGCTAAATGACTAATGATATGTTGAATCCAGGCATAGTTAGCATTACTAGCTGAGGGTGTACCATAAAGCCACCGTCCATCTTCTTGTAATGCTTCCCCACCCCAATCACTCATATTAAAAGGAGGATTTGCTAAGATATAATCTGCTCTTAAATCTTTATGTAAATCACTGCGGAAAGTATCAGCATTTTGTAAGCCAATATTCCCATCAATGCCCCGGATAGCCAAATTCATTTTGCACAGCTTCCAAGTTGTCGGGTTAGATTCTTGTCCATAAATAGAAATATCCCCAACTCTGCCCCCGTGAGATTCTACAAACTTCTCTGACTGGACAAACATTCCCCCAGAACCACAACAAGGATCATAAACTCGTCCTTTGTAGGGTTCTAACATTTCTACTAATAATTGCACCACACAACGAGGGGTGTAAAACTGTCCCCCGTTCTTCTTTTCTGCACTGGCAAATTGTCCTAAAAAATATTCATAAACCCTGCCTAAAATATCCTTAGAGCGACTTTCTGCGTCTCCTAAACCAATAGTACCAATTAAATCTATTAACTCTCCCAATAACCGTTTATCTAGGGCTGGTTTACCATATTCTTTGGGTAATACGCCTTTGAGAGAGGGATTTTCTTTTTCTATGGCATCCATCCCCAGATCAATTAATTCTCCAATCTTGATATTTTTAGCGTTACTCTGGAAATGTAACCACCGTGCAGGTTGGGGAACATAAAATATATTTTCTGCCTTGTATTCGTCCCTATCTTCAGGTTCGGCATATTCGTCTTCTGCTAATTTATCGTAGAGTTCATTAAAAGCATCAGAAATATATTTGAGGAAAATTAAACCCAGGACGATGTGTTTATATTCAGCAGCGTCTAAATGACCCCGCAACTTATCGGCAGCCTGCCATAATTTCTCTTCAAACCCCAGTTTAGTGCTACTACCGTTTGTTTTAGTCTGTTTCGTTGCCACTTAGTTGCTTACCCTTTACTGTCTAATTTATTAAGCTTCTGTTCCATCAGTAGCAATTGGTGAAAGCTGAAAGCGGCCACTTTACTAACGGTTCATTATGAAATATTTTACAGTCAGATGTGCAACAGTAGCTTTTTTCGCTCCGTTTCCAGAGCGTCTGCTAGACAAAAGCTACACCAATAATATATTACCGCCAACAAACAGCGATACTTAGCTTTTAAGTTGTCCATAAGAGAACTCCACAAAAAAGATTATCCAATTTTGTGGGATGGGCATCTTGCCCGTCCTTGTATTATTAGGGGACCAGATGCCCGCACCACAAGAAATTTTGGGATATTTTTTTAATTGGAAGTCTCTAACTGTATCAAAGTAGTATTATTCACGGGTTAGCAGTTCCAAATTATGACCATTGGTGTCATAGAAGTAAAAACCTCGACCACCTTTTCTGTGATTAATTTCACAAGATCTCGCGGTATGCGGGAAGCTCAGTCCCTTTAGGGATGGGTTACTAACCTTAATGTTGGTGCATAATGCTTTGACACTCCCCGCTCTAAAGAGACGGGGATTCTTAAGATTTTACAATCCTAATATCCTGCTCACACAGGTTCCCAGACTCAGTACGTTTGCACAAAAGTGCGTGCTGATATCTTCTGGGCGTTTAGCTGTTAAACAGCAAGTTTCGCGGAGTCCCCACGTACTATTTTGAAACCTCTATCTCTGATAGTTTTTGCAGCACCAATGTCAGCGTGTTCGTGATATCCGCATTCCGTACAAATGAATTTCTCACCATCACGGTTTGACTTATCAGTATGCCCACAATTTCTGCATTCTTGACTGGAGTATTTAGGATTAATTTTAATTACAACTTTTCCTTGCTTCACAGCGAGATACTCAATTTTTAAAATCAAATCACTCCAACTTGCATCAGAAATAGAACGGTTTAATCCTTTTTTTCTAGACTGGCCATTCTTTAAAAATCTCCCTGTTTTTTCATCGGTTTTAACTTTGCAACGCCTCAACATACCGGAGATGTTTAAATCTTCTAAGGCAATAGCATCAACTTTTCTAGAAACTATTGTATTAGCAACACTCCATTGATAAGCGGTCCGTTTATCTGTAATCTTTTTGTGAAACCGTCCTACTTTATTAGCTGCTTTTTTACGATTTTTACTCCCCTTGACTTTACGATTAATCCGTCGCTGTCTGATTTTTAAAGTGCGTCTAGCTTTTTTATTGGTTGAGAATCTAGGATTATCAATTTGATGTCTGTCGGAGAAATGGACAAGTTTAGTTATTCCTAAGTCACAACCAAGAATAGAATTAACTTCGTTTAGAGGCTTCTTTATATAGTCTGGCATGGTTTTATCTTCAATTCTAATTGAGACATACCAGCCATCTTGACGCTTTCTCAACGTGGCAGCTTTGATAGTAAAACCTGATAGTATCAAACGAGAATTAAAAAACCGCATCCATCCCAACTTAGGAAGATAGATTTTATTCCCTTGAGCTTTTACGCCCATCTGGTAAGTAAAAGAGGTAAAATTACTACGGTTTTTAAACTTAGGAAAACCTCTCCCTTCAAAGAAATTTTTGTAGGCAATGTCAAGGCGTTTGACGTTTTGCTGTAGAACTGTAGAATCAATTTCAGCAAACCAAGGTCTAGCTTTTTTTAGATATGGTAATGACGTTATTTGAATATCACCAGCACTACGCCGAGGGTTTTTGAGGTTGCCATTCTTGTCAGTTTTAGCATCTTTCCACGGCTCTCCACTTGCTCCATTTTTACTGACAAAACAAGTTAATGGACAAGCTTCTGCTTTAGTCCTAATATCGCAATAGTCACCTTGAATAAATTGCTGATTGTATTGAGCTATCCTGTCAGCTAAACTCCAATTGTAAGTAGACCGGAGCATATCTAGCCAACCGTCCATTTTATCGGACTGACTAATATTAGGACGTAGCTTATATACATAATTTGTTAGCAAATATAAGTCCCTCCCATTGTTGTTTCCTTTATTGTATGCTAACATATAAAAATACCTACCTTATGGACACCAAGCTATTTTGTGAGTACCGCTGGAAATATTTGCACAGAAACGGTTAAGAAATATATTGAACAGCAACGCGATTAATGTCAATGCAGGATAAATCCTGCGACTAGCCTTCATCCCTTGTCTAAAGCACAGATGTAGCTTCCTAAATCAGCTACATCTTCAAGGGTTTTCGGCATTTCTCTTATAATGCTATGAAAAAAATTAAAATAGAATAGTTCTATGATTCGGTTAAGCAGTTGACTCTTAATTCTTCGGTTATAAACAAGCCTATATTCATCCTTGTTGATGGACATTCTTTAGCTTTCCGTTCCTACTTCGCTTTTGCTAAAGGTAGAGATGGTGGACTTCGGACAAAAGCTGGTATTCCTACTAGTGTATGTTTTGGTTTTATTAAATGTTTGTTAGAAGTAATAGCCACACAACAGCCGCAAGCAGTAGCAGTGGCTTTTGATTTAGCTTCACCCACTTTCCGTCATGAAGCTGATGATACTTACAAAGCGGGACGTGCAGAAACACCAGAAGACTTTATTCCCGACATAGAAAACCTCTATGAGTTATTGCAGAGCTTGAATTTACCTATACTCACTGCACCTGGTTATGAAGCAGATGACGTATTGGGAACATTAGCACAAAAAGCCGCAGCATCTGGGTATCAAGTAAAGATTCTTTCCGGGGATAGAGACTTATTTCAACTAATTGATGCTGATAAAGAAATTACAGTTTTAAATTTCACTCCAGAAGCATTAAAACGTTCTACAAATAGTATTGTTGAATTTCAAGCAGAACAGGTAAAAGAAAAATTAGGAGTATTACCCACACAAGTTGTTGATTTTAAAGCCCTTTGTGGTGACAAATCAGATAATATTCCCGGAGTCAAAGGAATTGGTGAAAAAACAGCAGCACAACTATTAAATACTTATAATTCTCTGGATGAAATTTATGCAGATTTAGATAATATTAAAGGTGCAACCCAGCAAAAACTAATTACTGGTAAAGAAGATGCGGAAAAATCTCGCTATTTAGCTAAGATAGTTTGTGATGTTCCCCTAGAAATTGATTTAGAAGATTGTCAATTAAAAGGTTTTGATAATAGCCTGTTGATTCCAATTTTAGAGAAATTAGAATTTAAAAGATTTTTAGATAAAATTAACGAAATTCAGCAAAAATTTGGTGGAGAATTTGTCCCACCTCAAGTATCGGAAATCATCGAAGAAGCAAATGATGATTTATGGTTTTTTAGTGCAGAAGATACAGCACAAGAAATAAAACAAAATGCTTTACCAATTCAACCGCGCATTATTAATACAGAAGCTAAATTAACGGAATTAGTAGAACTTTTAAGACAATTCACAAATTCAGAAAACCCAGTTAGTTGGGATACAGAAACTACTGCATTAGAACCCAGAGATGCCGATTTAGTAGGAATTGGTTGCTGTTGGGGAACAGAACCAGATGAACTTGCTTATATTCCCATTGGTCATACAAACGGCAATAATTTAAATCGAGATTTAGTATTAGAAGCACTGCGGCCAATTTTGGAAAGTGCTGATTATCCTAAATGCTTACAAAATGCTAAATTTGATCGGTTAATTCTGCGGTGTCAAGGCATTACTTTAGCTGGAGTGGTATTTGATACCATGTTAGCCAGTTATTTGATTAATCCAGATAGTAGTCATAATTTAACTGATTTATCTTTGCGATATTTGGGATTAAGTGCGAAAAGTTATGGAGATTTAGTTCCCAAAGGTAAAACTATCGCTGATGTTAGTATTCCTGCTGTTGCTGATTATTGCGGAATGGATGTTTATGGCACATTTGCATTAGTAGCAAAACTAAAAGAGAAGTTAGCAGAAACGCCAACTTTATATAAACTGTTGAATGAAGTAGAACAACCATTAGAAGAAGTTTTAGCAGAACTTGAATATACAGGAGTTAGGATTAATTCAGCTTATCTCAAAGAACTTTCACAACAGTTAGAAACAGAATTAGCGAAGTTAGAAATAACAGCTACAGAAATTGCTGGAGAAAAATTTAATTTAAGTTCTCCTAAACAATTAAGTCAGATTCTCTTTGATAAATTAGGTTTAAGTACGAAATATTCTCGGAAGATTCAAACTGGTTATTCTACAGACGCAGCAACTTTAGAAAAACTCCAAGAAGTTGATAATACTGGATTTGTGGCAGCGATTATTGAAAATCGGACTTTATCAAAATTAAAATCTACCTATGTAGATGCTTTACCAGCTTTGGTACATCCTAAAAGTCAAAGATTACATACTGATTTTAATCAAGCTGCAACTTCTACTGGTAGGTTGTCTTCTTCTCATCCAAATTTACAAAATATTCCCATTCGGACTGCTTTTAGCCGACAAATTAGAAAAGCGTTTTTACCGGAATCAGGTTGGTTAATGGTAGCTGCTGATTACTCACAAATTGAGTTGAGGATTTTGGCTCATTTGAGTCAAGAACCAATTTTAATGAAAGCATACCAGCAAAATGAAGATATTCACACTGTTACAGCAAAATTAGTCTTTGAAAAAACAGAAGTAACGTCAGAAGAACGACGTTTTGCCAAGACGATTAACTTTGGTGTAATTTATGGAATGGGTTCTCTCAAGTTTGCACATTCAACAGGTATAGATAAAGCTAATGCTAATGAATTTATTAAGCGATTTAATGAAAGATATCCCCAATTGTTTAAATATTTGGAGGATGTGAAAAAACAAGCTATTTCTCAAGGTTATGTAGAAACAATTTTGGGTAGACGACGCTATTTTGAGTTTACGAGTAATAGTTTACGTCAGTTAAAAGGTAGTAAATTAGAAGATATTAATTTGCAGAAATTAAAGAATTTAGGCGCTTATGATGCCGGGTTACTGCGTTCTGCTGCTAATGCACCAATTCAAGGTTCTAGTGCAGATATCATTAAAATAGCAATGGTACAATTGCATGAAGTTTTAAAGAAATATGAAGCGCGGTTACTGCTGCAAGTGCATGATGAATTAGTATTTGAAATTCCTCCTCAAGAGTGGGAAGAATTGCAACCACAAATTAAATCTGTAATGGAAAATGCTGTTTCTTTATCTGTGCCTTTAGTTGTGGATATTCATGCGGGGGATAATTGGATGGAAACTAAGTAGACGCGCTTTGGTGGGCAATGCCCACCCTACAATATTTCGTGAAAGAAATTAGATTAAATTACTTCACATTTCTCACTAAAAAATCTGCTTGTCCACAACTTTTGCGAGAACGTTTCAAAATCTCTTCGCTACAAATACCAGCTTTCCCATCCTTAGCATAGCAAAAAAATACTTCTTTTAAGAATCTACCAGAATCAGAACAATAAGGTGCTATGCCATTAGCGGTAAATTCACTATTAGCACTGATAAATGTATTTTTTAAACCTTGAATTGTCGTCCGAAAAGGTTTGGGAGGACGATTATATGCCGCAGGAATAGCCACAGAATCTTTTAACTTTTTACTTAATGCTAGATATCCTTGAGGAGTTGTTCCCGCACAAGTTCCATGTTTTTGCCATTCATGATTATAAAGCTTATCACTGGGATACAAACCTGGAAATTTCTGCTTTAATGCTGGAGTTAATTTCTCCGTTGAACAACTAGCAGGATAGCCTTTTTGATATTGTGGCCATAAACCATGTAAAACAAAACCCAGTTTTTTACCTGAATTACATTGCTGTTGGTCACGCTGACCATTTTTCGCGCAATAGTCAGGAGACCAGGAAAGGGTAAGAACGTAAAAATCAAATTTACCTGGAGTTCCGCGATTTTGAGCAATTGCACTATTAGATATAGCTAGGCTAGTTATGAATAAAGAAGATGCAATTAAAAGTGTTTTTCTCTGCATATTTAAGCCTGGCAAAAATATAAATACAGAATTTTATCACTATTTTTTTGTATTAGTGCGTTTTGTTACAAAAATATTACTGTGGGGAATACCTCACCTATTTGAGTACATACACACCAAAAAATAATTTGCAAGTTTTGTTAACAATCTGTTATATTTATTTACATAAGGTTACAAAAAGTAAAAAACGAGGTTCTCGAATGGCTATTTTAATTTCTCTATTAGTTGTTGGTTGGGTAGCAGTTGCCGTTATCGGTTCTCTAGCTTACTTCATGGGTGAACAAAGTAAGCCCATTCACGAACGCAATTGGGCTTCTGAGAATTTTGAAACTTTAGCTAAATCTATTACTGGCGTAGATATGGACTATGCTCAACGCATACCCGCCTACGCTGTAGATGCTTACAATAGCCGTAATATATCCAGATAGTATTGATTAGCAATTTGACAAGATGTGCATAAAAATAACCCCCAGTCACAATTCTGGGGGTTTTGCTTTTTCTGAATTTTTAACTCTGTTCCCTATTTAAAATGCTGGACGATAAACACGATAGTTAATATTGGGGAAAATATTATCCATTGATTCGACTTTTTCCAACCAACCACTATCAACTTTACCAACTTTGACATCTTCATACAGTTTATTAAACCGCATTAAGTGGGATCTGGTTCTTCTCACCGCATAGGGAACCATTGTTCCTGTCCGCATAATAAACGCCCAGTCAGAAGATTGTGCTAATAACAATTCTCTCGCAGCTTGGTTGAGTGCTTTTTCCTGTAATTCATCTTCAGCTTCGATTTGAGAAATTTCAATCATTCGTTCCGCAGCTTTGTGCAAATGTGGGTAAACCCAAGCATTAGTATCATTCAACCAATATTCATGGAAACCCTTAAAGCCCCAACTCGATTGAGCCGGACGACATACTTGCTGATTAGGATTATCCCGTAAATAATCAGCTAAATGGGTCATTTCATAAGTTTTTTGGTCATACCATGATTTGCGGAACAGATAATCAATGAACCAAGGACCCTCATACCACCAATGACCAAATAATTCTGCATCATAAGGGGAAACAATAATTGGTGGACGACCCATTATATCGTGTAAATGCCCAGCTTGTTGCTCACGATTATACATGAAGTTAGCAGCGTGTTCTGCGGCTTTTTCCCTTGCCCAATAAGGATCATACAGGGCTTTATCAGCAAGACCTAAGCCCCGCCCAGTAATTTTATGATACTTAATACCTGTATTTTTTCGCTGCCCATTAGGCATAATATAGGGCTTAATATATTCATATTCAGCTTCCCAACCCAAATCTTTATAAAATTCCCGATATTCTGCTGCACCAGGATAACCTACCTCAGAAGACCATACTTGTTGGGAAGATTCATGATCTCGACCAAAAGCCGCTACACCGGGTTCTGTAAAAATCGGGGCATAGCTACCAAAGCGAGGACGGGGACGGGCGTATAAAATACCATGACCATCGGTGAGGAAATAACGTAGTCCAGCATCCGCCAGCATTCGCTCTACACCTTCATAATAGGCACATTCTGGCAACCAAATTCCTCTGGGGGCTTGACCAAAGGTTTCTTCGTAATGTTCACAAGCTACCTGAATTTGCGCCCACACAGCTTGGGGATACATTTTCATTAATGGTAGGTAGCCGTGAGTAGCACCACAGGTAATAATTTCTAAGTTATTACTATCTTGGAATTGTTTAAATGCTGTAACTAAATCACCTTTATAACGTTCCCATAATTCCCGCGCTTCATTAAACTCAGTTGCATAGTGTTCTGCTAAATAACGAACATGACCATTATGAACATTTCGCTCGGCTTCTAGTTCTATAAGCTCTTCCAGTTGTGATAAATGAGCATCATAGCGTTCTTGCAGCAGCGGGTCGCGGAGCATGGACACCAACGGCGGAGTCATACTCATTGTTAGTTTAAAATCAATGCCGTCTCGCTTTAAGCCTTCAAATACTTTTAATAAAGGAATGTAAGTTTCTGTAATTGCTTCATACAGCCATTCTTCTTCCAGCACATAGTCACTTCCAGGGTGACGAACGAAGGGCAGGTGTGCGTGAAGTACAAGCGCGACGTAGCCTAGAGCCATAATATTTCTCTGTGTGGTATTTGGAGATTACAGACAAAAAAGTCTGTGTGGGGAAATTAAGAATATTTTAAGATGATATTGGGTTTGTGAAAGAAGTTTTATCAAAACAACCAATCTAGGGGTAGATAGTTGTCATGACTAAGTGCAAAGTAACTTATTTGACATTTCTTCGCTCATTTTCACTAATATATCTTTTTTTCGCTTATTCCTACTACCATAATAGATTTTTTTTGACAAGTATTTAAATCACTAAATCTATTCAAATAATTTTAGGCAAAAAGACTTTGTATTAATTTAACTAATACATAAACTTTATATAAACAATCAGCGATACTAATGTGTTAATCTTTGTAAAGAACTTTCATAAAATTTCATTATTTACTCACAAACTACTAGCCAAGATGAGAAAACTTAATTTTTTGTTACTTTTTTGATTAAGGTTAAGAGTAAATCTGCTATCCAGCTAACTGGTTAGCGAAAATTATCTTGTGAAGTTTCAAGTATCAGATCAGCTTGACGATTTTGTCAAAATAAAGGACTGTTTAAATTAAGTTATTCCAGGAATAGCAATTTTTTCAATTCCTTCCATTGTTACAAACATCAACAATTAGAATAAGGAATTTGAAATGAGTCCACAAAGCATATTACCAACCCCAGAAATCACAGATAAATTAATAGTAGATTCAGAAAAATTTGCCGATCAAATAGAACCCAATATTATCAGACTGACTCATGGAGAAAAGTATCTAACATCTAAGTGGTACACAGGCTCAGGGGAAATAGCACATAAAAAAGATGGGCGTTCTTTTGAAGTTACTGCTAATTTCACGCTCACCTCAGAAGTGAAGGTTGTAGAAGGGATTTTTAAACCTGAAAATGAGATATTAGCTAATATTTATAACAGTCTTGGTCGTTGTGTAGCAGTAATTGACCAAACAGTTAATGAGTTGTATGGTGAGCAGGTTCGTAAATATTTTAATGCTCATGAAATTCCTTTAGAAATGATGGCGTTTCGGGCTTGGGAAGTAGATAAAACCCCAGAAACAGTCCATCGCATTTTAGGGTATTTAGGGAAAGATGGTTGTGATGTTTCTCGCAGTGAACCTGTACTAATTATTGGTGGTGGTGTTCTCAGCGATGTTGCTGGTTTAGCTTGTGCTTTACAACACCGACGCACTCCTTATGTTATGGTGGGGACGACTGTAGTTGCAGCTATTGATGCTGGTCCTTCACCTCGTACCTGTACCAACGGTAAGCAATTCAAGAATAGTATTGGTGCTTATCATCCTCCTGTACTAACTTTAGTTGATCGAAGCTTTTTCCGCACTTTGGCTACTGGTCATATTCGTAATGGGATAGCGGAAATTATTAAAATGGCCATTACTGATGATGCTGTTTTGTTTGAATTGTTGGAAAAATACGGATCTCGTTTAATCGAAACTCACTTTGCAACTTTGGGAGAAAATCAGGATTTAGCAGAAATTGCAGACGATATTATTTATCGAGCATTATTCTCTTATATGAAGCATGAGGGAACGAATATGTTTGAGACTTATCAAGATCGTCCTCATGGTTATGGACATACTTGGAGTCCCCGCTTTGAACCTGCTGTGAAAATGATGCACGGCCACGCGGTGACTACGGGAATGGCTTTTGGTGCAACTTTAGCTGTGGAAATGAATTGGTTAAAATCAGAAGACCGCGATCGCATTGTTGCATTATGTCAGTCTCTAGGTTTAACTGTTTATCATCCTATTCTCGAAGATATGGACTTGATGATTGAAGGTCAAAAAAATATGCGTCGTAAGCGGGGAGAAGGTGGACTTTGGGCGCCTGTTCCTAGAGGTGGTATTGGTGCTTGTGACTATATCCAAGAAGTTCCCCCCGAATTACTCGAAACTGCTGTCGCAGCACATAAAGCCGTATGTAGCACATTACCTAATCACGGTGCAGGAATAGAAATGTATCTTAGTGATTTGGGTTTGGAATAGGACTTGGAAATAATAAAAATGACTGAAACTTTAGTGAAATCCATTACTCCTAGACCGGTTACTCCCTTGGGTATTTTAGTTGAAGAACTAGAAACAACTTTGAAAATAGCCAAGCAGGAAAATGTTTCTCCTGAACTTGCGGCTTCTCTACAAAAAGTCTATGAATTAGCATCGGGAATTGATCCTTATTTGGATGAACATACAACCAATGAATCTCCAGCTTTAGCAGCTTTAGCACAGAAAACTGCTGCTGAAGATTGGAGTCAGAGATTTTCTGATGGAGAAACAGTCCGTCAGCTAGAACAAGAAATGCTTTCTGGACACATTGAAGGACAAACTTTAAAAATGTTTGTGTCCATGACTAAAGCTAAACACATTCTAGAAATAGGAATGTTTACTGGATATTCGGCTTTAGCAATGGCGGAAGCTTTACCCGCAGATGGTGATATTATTGCCTGTGAAGTAGATGATTATGTGGCTGAGTTTGCTAAAGAATGTTTTCAAACTTCTCCCCACGGTAGTAAAATCAGCATTAAAATTGCTCCTGCTTTGCAAACATTACAAGAATTAGCAGATGCAGGAGAAACCTTTGATTTAGTTTTCATAGACGCTGATAAAAAAGAGTATGTTGATTACTTCAACCTGCTTTTAGATACGGGACTTTTGGCTGAGAATGGGTTTATTTGTGTAGATAATACCCTCCTCCAAGGACAACCCTATTTAGTCCCAGCAAAGAGAACAGCTAACGGAGAAGCGATCGCCCAATTTAATCAAATTGTAGCCGCAGATCCAAGAGTTGAACAGGTCATTTTACCATTACGAGATGGTTTAACCATCATCAAACGTAAATAACACAAAATTGTAGGTTGGGTTAAGCGACAGCGCAACCCAACACTCTACAAATGTCATAAAATGTTGGGTAACATCCGTCAACCCAACCTACATAATTCTATTTCTTATAAAATCATGAATTCGATTATTTCCTTATTGCAAACTTTGGGAACTCTGTTTTTACTTTCCTTAATTTTACCTATTAATTTGATTATTGTCCTCATTTCCTTAATTATTAATTTCATCATTCTTCCATTTCAGAAAAAGATTATTTGTGAAAATCCTAAAAACATCCTCTTAACTGGAGGAAAAATGACCAAATCTTTACAACTTGCGCGTTCTTTTCATCGTGCTGGACATAAAGTATTTATGGTAGAAACTCATAAATATTGGTTGTCAGGACATCAATTTTCTAACGCAGTGACAAAATTCTTTACAGTAACCGCACCAGAAAAAGATGCAAATGGCTATTTTCAAGGATTATTAAATATTGTTAAAAGTGAAAATATAGATGTATTTATTCCCGTTTCTAGTCCAGTCGCAAGTTATTATGATTCCTTAGCAAAACCCATTTTATCTCCCCATTGTGAAGTATTTCATTTTGATGCTGAGATGACCAAAATATTAGATGATAAATTTAGTTTATGTGATCAAGCGCGGAATTTAGGTTTAACAGCACCAAAAGTATTTTTGATTACTTCCCCAGCACAAATCCTCAATTTTGACTTTACAAAAAATCATAATTCCTACATACTTAAAAGCATTAAATATGATTCTGTAACTCGATTAGATATGACCAAATTACCCTTTAAAGGAATGGAAGACTATATCAAAAACTTACCAATTAGTGCAGAAAGACCTTGGGTAATGCAAGAATTTGTTACAGGACAAGAATATTGTACTCACAGCACTGTTAGAAATGGAGAAATTCGTTTACATTGTTGTTCTAAATCTTCTCCTTTTCAGATTAACTATGAACAAATTGATAACCCAGAAATTTTCCAATGGGTTCAACATTTCGTCAAATCATTAAACTTAACTGGACAAATTTCCTTTGACTTTATCCAAACAACAGATGGTAAAGTCTACCCAATTGAGTGTAACCCCCGCACTCACACTGCAATTACTATGTTTTATAATCATCCAGGGTTAGCAGATGCTTATTTAAAAGCTAGTAAAAATCAACCACATATAGAACCTTTACCAACAAGTAAACCAACCTATTGGTTATATCATGAACTTTGGAGATTTACAGGAATTCGTTCTTTTGCTCAGTTTAAAGCATGGATAAATAAAATTATTCAAGGTACAGATTCTATTTTTCAAAGAAATGATCCTTTACCATTTTTGATGGTACATCATTGGCAAATTACCTTATTATTACTACAAAATCTATTAAAATTAAAACGCTGGGTAAAAATAGATTTCAATATTGGTAAATTAGTAGAACTAGGTGGTGATTAAAAGAATAATTTTATTTAATTATAGTAGGGGCGGGGTTTCCCCGCCCTCAATTGTATTTTATTCGACTAATAACCGCTATAATCCAAAGGAAAATAAATTATGCCATTACTTCGTATTCTTCATTTAGTTGGATCAGCACAAAATGATTTTTACTGTAATTTATCGCGTCTTTATGCTCAAGATTGTTTAACAGGAATAGCAGATCAATCACGCTATGATTTTCAAATTGCATACATTACACCTGATCTTTTGTGGAGATTTCCTCCCTCTCTGAGTCCAGAAGATATCGCTGTCACCAAACCTATGCCTCTATTTAATGCTATAGAGTTTCTAACAACGCAAAACATCGACCTGGTATTACCACAAATGTTTTGTATTCCGGGAATGACTCACTACCGCTCCCTATTTGATCTGCTCAAGATTCCCTACATAGGTAATACTCCAGATATCATGGCCATAACGGCACACAAAGCCAGAGCAAAGGCTATTGTTGCCGCAGCAGGGGTAAAAGTTCCTCGGGGAGAACTTCTGCGGACTGGAGACATTCCCACCATTAAACCTCCAGCAGTCGTTAAACCTGCAAGTTCCGATAACTCTCTAGGAGTAACTTTAGTTAAAGATGCTAGTGAATACCAAGCTGCTTTAAAGACAGCCTTTGAATATGCAGAGGAAGTTGTTGTAGAAGAATACATCGAACTTGGTCGAGAAGTCAGATGTGGCATCATTGTTAAAGATGGAGAATTAGTGGGTTTACCACTAGAAGAATATTTAGTAAACCCCTACGAAAAACCCATCCGCAACTATGCTGATAAACTCCAGCAGGGAGATGATGGTAACTTGCATTTGATGGCTAAAGATAATATTAAAGCTTGGATTGTAGATACTAAAGATACCGCGACTGAAAAAGTTCAAGCAGTAGCTAAAAAGTGTCATCAAGCTTTAGGTTGTCGTCATTATAGTTTATTTGATTTTCGCATTGATCCAAACGGAGAACCTTGGTTTTTAGAAGCTGGTTTATATTGTTCTTTTGCTCCTAAAAGCGTTATTCCCTCTATGGCCAAAGCCGCAGGAATCCCTCTCAATGAGTTATTAATAATTGCTACTAATGAAACTTTGGGTCAATCCTCACTGTCTTGATATAAATTCTGTAAGTCCTGTAGTTGGGTTTTTCGAGAAATTCGGCGATATTTTTTACTTTCTAGTTTTGGTTCATATTGACTCTGACCTTTACCTTTGGATATTAATTTCATACTTGATTCGGGGTCAGCTTGTTGGTTAAGATGGGTTTGTTGAGCGATCGCATCAGCCAAAAATTCTAAATAATGCTGATATCGTTCCCAGTCACCACTAACAACACAGTCTGGCTCCTCTTTATGGATACAATCACTAAAGCGACAATGAGCCGCTGCTAGGCGTTCTCTTGCTTCTGGGAAATAGTGAATTAACTCATCGGGACTACAATCCAAATCCGGTTGATTAAAACCGGGAGTATCTGCTAATAAACCACCTTCAGACATTTCAAATAATTCTACATGACGGGTGGTATGACGACCACGGGCTAATTTACCGGAAACTTCCCCCACGCGCAGGTTAATATCGGGAATCAAACTATTAATCAAGCTTGATTTCCCTACACCAGAAGGACCAGCAATTACAGTAATTTTATCCCGCAAATATGTGGCTATTTGGTCAATATTAATGTTATTTTGCACGCTAATAAATAAAGGTTGATAGCCCCAAGCCAGGAGGCGATCGCTTATTTGCTGTTTTTCGTCTGAAGAAACTAAATCACATTTATTCAAACATAACAGCACATCAACTCCTGTAGACTCAGCCTTAATTAAAAATCTACTCAATTGAATAGGCTCTAAAGGAGGGTCTGCAACGGCAAAAACCAGGAGAATTTGATTGACATTAGCGATCGCTGGGCGATTTAATTGACTATGACGCGGTAAAACTTCACTAACAGCCCCCCGTCCATCAGCCCAATCAGGTTCTTCAACGATCACGCGATCGCCCACCATCACCTGTTGACCAATCTTTTTTAGGCGTGTCCTTCGGGTACATAGGAGGATGGGTGATAGGTTACAGGTGACAGGTGACAGTGAAGAAGATGAAGCAGAAGTTTCTATTATTTCTTCCGACTCCTGACTCCTGAATGGGCGCAGGCCCTGCGCCCCTACCTCCTGACTCCTTTCCACCTCATCCATCTGCACTCGATAAAAATTCGCTTGTACAGCTAACACCGTACCTAGTAACTGTTTTGTAGAAACACTTTTCCCTGTCATTTTACAGTAGCCGGACGGCGAATAACCAGGGAAAAATAGGTAGAACAATCTGTAATTTGTTCAACTTGATAACCAGTCATTGTCAGACTATCTGGAACTTGTTCTATCGGTTCACCTGGGTCTAACCAGACTTCCAACAAACCTCCAGGTGGCATTTTTTCCAAATATAATTTTGTTCGCACAAAATTAATTGGGCAAGGAGTACCACGTAAATCGAGTTGAGCATCAGGGGTTAACACAGAAGACCCACTCATGACTTAAACAAGCCTCCTAAAAATCCTTCTAAACCACCTTTACCTGTTCTATCTCCCTTGATCTTAGCTAGTTTTTCTAGCAATTCTCGCTCCTCTGGGATGATTTTGGTAGGAATATCAATTAACACTGTCAACAGATGATCACCACGACTCACAGGATTGCCCAGACGAGGAACACCACGATTTTCCAATTTCATCACCGTATGCGGTTGAGTTCCTGAGGGAATAATTAACTCCACTGGACCATCTACCGTATTTACTTCTAAACGGCAACCTAAAATGGCTTGCAGGTAGCTAATTTTAATTTCCGAGTTAACATTAATTCCCTCTCGATGAAATTCTTCATCTTCATTAACAAACAAGTAGACATATAAATCGCCTGGAGGACCATTCCGTTGACCCGCATCTCCTTCTTGGGAAATCCGTAACCTGGTGCCATTGTCTACACCAGCGGGAACATTAATTTTCAGTTTCTTTGTCACCTGATTTGCGCCTTTCCCATCACAAGCGTCACATTTATCTTCTACAACCGTTCCTGTGCCATCACAGGTAGGACAAGTAGAAACTTGGGTAAAGCTACCAAATGGAGTTCTTGTTACCCGTCTGACTTGACCTGAACCGCTACAAGTGCTACAAGTCCGGGGACGAGTTCCTGATTTAGCACCAGAACCAGTACAAACTTCACAGGTTTCTAAATGGGAAATGCGAATTTCCTTTTCTCCACCAAATACCGCTTCCCGAAAATCTAATTTCAGGTCTAGTCGGAGATCATCGCCCCGCACTGGTCCACTCCGCCGTCTTTGTTGAGGTTGTCCACCTGGAGCGCCGGCAAAGCCGCTGAAAATGCTTTCAAAGATATCGGCAAAACCACTCATGTCACCCATATCCTGGAAACCGGCACCAGCGCTCGCAGCCGCAGCCCCGGAAACACCAGCTTCACCAAAGCGGTCGTAACGAGCGCGAACCTCTGGCTCTGATAGCACTTCATAGGCGCGGTTAATTTCCTTAAATCGCTCCTCTGCCCCAGATTCTTTATTCACATCTGGGTGATACTTGCGGGCTAGGCGGCGATAAGCCTGTTTAATCTCTTCTTTGTCGGCGTCACGAGAGACACCCAGGGTTTCATAATAGTCTCGGGCCATATAGCAATGTTAAGATTTAGAAGGAAGCAGAAGTACCGAAAATAGTAACTAATAGATTTAAGGTAACACTTTAACAAGAATACAGAAATTTAGCTAATAGACATCTGGTGGAAATGAATGTAGAGACATTCCATGGAACTTCTCGACAAGGGTTTCAGGTCACGCGTATTTAATTTTTACCAGATGTCTAATTAACCTAAGCATCTTACCCACCTACCTGTTCACCCCAAAGGTAGGTGACTGTGTGAAGTTGGTCAGTCTATCGTCTCATAATCAGCTTGTGAGTTATTTTCTTCATCCAAGTCAATGTTAAATTGTGGTACTTGTGTATCAATTAAAGAAGGATGATATTCTTCGGTAACATTTATGTCCGTTAAATCTTCCGGTTTGAAATTGTCATCATTAGCCTGTTTGTAAATATCTGTACCAAGAGCAAAGATAGTTTGTTGGAAATCCTCTAAAAGTGTTTTAAACTTCGCTGGGGACATATTCGGATTGCTCATTGCCATTTGCAATTGCTCAACTTTCTGATTAGTCAAGACTGTCAATTGCTCACTAAGTAAATTGGGATGATCCCGTAATGTCGAAGCATAAGTGAACAAGAGATTATTAGCTTGGTTTTTAAGTTCTACCACTTCTTTGCGTCTTTGATCTTCTGCGGAGAAGACCTCAGCTTGTTTTCGCATTTTCTCAATTTCGTTGTTACTCAAACCACCTGTACTTGTAATCCGGATACTTTGTTCTCTACCTGTACCTTTATCTTGAGCCGCAACTTTGAGAATGCCATTAACATCAATTTCAAAAGCCACTTCAATTTGGGGAACACCGCGAGGTGCAGGAGGAAGACCACCTAGGAGAAACTTGCCCAGACTTTTGTTATCTTTGGACATAGCGCGTTCTCCTTGGAGGACATGAATTTCCACGGAGGTTTGACCATCAACGGCTGTAGAAAATATTTGAGCTTTGCTAGTGGGAATGGTAGTATTCCGGTCAATAATTTTGGTGAATACTTCTCCTAGTGTTTCAATTCCTAAAGATAAAGGTGTGACATCTAAAAGCAAAAGGGTATCTAGTTCTCCACCCAAAACCCCAGCTTGGATAGCTGCACCTAGGGCTACAGCTTCATCAGGGTTGACGGAATGGTCTGGGGTTTTGCCATTAAAAAATTTGATGATGGCGTTTTGAACAGCCGGAATGCGGGTAGAACCACCGACTAGAATAATCCGATCTATATTTTGCGGTTTGATTTCTGCATCTTTGAGGGCTTGCATCATTGGGGCAATAGTCCCCTCAATTAAACTCCCTGTCAGTTCTTCAAATTGAGAACGGCTGAGTTCCATTTCCAGATGCTTTGGTCCTGTGGCATCAGCAGTGATAAATGGCAGGTTAATTGAGGTACTAATCATGCTGGATAGTTCAACTTTGGCTTTTTCCGCTGCTTCTCGCAGCCGTTGGAGTGCCATTTTGTCTTGGGTAATATCTATGTTCTCTGCTGCCTGAAACTGCTCTACCATCCAGCTAACAATGGCATTATCAAAGTCGTCTCCGCCTAGATGATTATTCCCACAGGTGGCTTTAACTTCAAAAACTCCATCTCCGAGTTGGAGAATAGATACATCAAATGTTCCCCCTCCTAAGTCAAATACTAAGATTAACTGCTCTTGATCTTGTTTGTCTAAACCAAAAGCTAGGGCAGCGGCGGTGGGTTCGTTGATAATTCTTAATACTTCTAAGCCAGCAATAGTCCCTGCATCTTTGGTGGCTTGTCTTTGAGCATCTGTAAAATATGCTGGTACGGTAATTACGGCTTTCGTTACCGTAGTCCCTAGATAATTTTCCGCATCTTGCTTGAGTTTTTGCAAGACCATAGAAGATATTTCCTGGGGTGTGTAGTCCTGTCCACGAATTTGCACATCAACTGTATCATCTCTACCTTTGATGCAATTATAGGGTACGCGACCGCGCTCTAATTCTGTATCTTCCCACCGACGACCTATAAATCTTTTAATACTGTAGACTGTATTTTCGGCATTAGTTACAGTTTGTCGCTTTGCCAGTTGTCCGATTAGGCGATCATTAGTTTTACCAAAGGCGACGACACTAGGAGTAGTGCGTCCACCCTCGGAGTTAGCAATTACTTTTGGTTGCCCAGCTTCCAAAACAGCTACACAACTATTTGTAGTACCTAAGTCTATTCCGATAACTTTTCCCATACTTAAAGTATTTCTAACAGTTGTGTTTTGGCTAAGGGCTATAAATATAAATTTACAGTAAAATTTGTTTAAAACACATTGTAAGCGATTTGACACTAATTTTGTGTAAAATCACCAGAGTAACACAAAAGGGAGATTTAGACCCCACCTGAAACATTCCACTTATAGAAGTCGGGGTCTCTTACTCCCAGTTCACCGAACACCGAAATAGGAAAAACAGTTCCCTATTCCCTGTTCCCTGCTTCAATCAACAGCCCTATGCTGTGTAAATTAAGCGTTATCTTGACTAGACAAATCTTCTGAGTCCAAAGATATATCTTCTCTGGGAGCAGCTACTTTCACCATGGCATGGCGGAGTACACGCTCGCCAAAATAATAGCCGCGCACTAACTCTTCTAAAACAGTTCCTTCGGGATATTCATCTGTAGGTTCTCGCATGACTGCTTCATGCAAATTCGGGTCAAATTCTTGACCTTCAGGACGCATAGGTGCTACACCTAGCCGTTTTAGACAATCCACCAATTGTTTATAAACCCCTTGATAACTCTTATGAATTGTCATTTCACCTTCACCTTGGGGTTTGAGATGCGCTCGCGCTCTTTCAAAATTATCAACTATGGGCAGCAATTCTGTAATTGTGTTTCGCTTTACCTGTAAGTCATTTTCTTCTTTTTCCTTAGCAGTTCGTTTGCGGTAATTCTCAAAATCTGCGGCAATTCGCATATATTGAGTGCTGCGATCTTCTAATTGACTTTTGAGAATTTCAATTTGTTGACTTAACTCTGATAAGACAGAGATATCTAGTTCAATGGGATTTGCTGTAGCATTATCATTTTCTTCAGTGAGGATATTATCTCTCTGTTCATTTGTTTGGTTTGCTACTTGCTCATTTATCTCGCTACTAGATTCGTTGGCGTTAATTTCGGACGGGGAGTCACTTTTCATAAGAATTATGTGGTTAGTGGGAAACTCAGTCACTTAAGTGCTGAGAGGGATGGTTTGTTTGAGGTAAACTTGGGAGTGTTTAGTGACTTCAGCGACTGCTTGCTACAGCAATAGTATTTGAATTTTGAAAACTCTAAGTATTTGTAAGGTGTGTTAGGCATAGCCGTAACGCACTCTACGTACAGTATGGCTACGCCACGCAAGCTATCAAAAATCAAATATTAGTCCTATATACTTCTATTGGTTCGCCTAATTGCTGGCTTATAATAGTTTACCTGTTTATTTTCGTTTACTATTATCTACTTATCTCAGATGCTTTTAACAGCAGAAATTCAATTGCCGATATTTAGGTAGAAAGTGACCTCACTGTGATTCTATTATGACCAATGATGGAATAAGTATTGTGACCAATTATTAAAGAGGGAACACCGGAGTCAAACAAAAGGGGGATTTAGACCCTACACTATCGGGCAACAGGAAATAGGAAAAACTGTTCCGGTGTTCCCTATTCCCTTCTTCGATGAGAAATCTCAGAAAATTCCAGACTGTTGCCTCATTATAAAAATTTTTACATAGAAAGCTTGTTAACTTGAATTTAATACAGTATCAATGAGAATTATGCACCACAGTATGGGAATACTTAAAGAAGAGGTTTCCCTACCCTAACCCAACTGCTTATGAATTATTCATCATCACAAGGACGCAGCACTGCGCTAACTACAAGAACTGAGTTTTCGCCTTTCGGTAATAAGTTAGTAACATCTGGTTATGTCAATAATGAACAGATGAGACGGGCTGTTATTGACAGCCGTAAGTCAGGCAAACCATTGACAGAGGTATTAGAGTCAATTACTGGGCGACAATTATCACCTGAGTTAGTAACAGCATACAAAAAACAACATTTATTTGAACTCAAAATTTTATACGGTGTTGAGTATCTTGATCCTGAAATCAAGGAAATTGATACCAGAAGTGTAGGGACGTTAATCAAACAGTTTATTCCTATTGAAATCTGTCGTCGGCATCAGTTATTACCATTGTCAACAGATAATAACCAAAACCCAACTTATGTTGTGGTGGCAATGGTTGATCCAGATAATCTAGACGCTTCTGATGATCTCAACCGGATTTTGCGTCCTAAAAACTTGTCTTTGCAGCGCAGGGTAATTACTCAGAAGGATTACCAGAACATCATTAATCAATACTTGAATGAAGAAGCTGCCCGTCAAAAGATATTAGATCAGGAAAAAATTTATGATGTAAAGGAAGATTTAGACAATTTAGATCGTCTAGACATAGAGGAAAATAGTGATAATGATGTTGATTTAGATCAGGCTATTAAGGGTGCTGATGATGCACCAATCATTAAACTTGTCAACCGGATTTTGTTAAAAGCTTTAACTGAGGGTGTTTCGGATATTCATATTGAACCTCAAGAAGAATATCTCCGGATTCGTTTTCGTAAAGATGGGGTATTACGTGAGGCATTTGAAAATATGCCGAAAAAAATTATCCCAGCGGTAACAGCCCGATTTAAAATTATTTCTAATCTGGACATTGCTGAGAGACGTTTACCTCAGGATGGCCGGATTCGCCGTTTATTCGCAGGACGCAAGGTGGATTTCCGGGTAAATACTCTACCTAGTCGCTATGGAGAAAAGGTTGTTCTGCGGATTTTAGATAACTCTTCTACTCAATTGGGTTTGGATAAGTTAATTACTGACCCAGAAACTTTGAATATTGTCAAGGATATGGTTAGCAAGCCATTCGGGTTAATTCTCGTGACAGGACCAACTGGTTCGGGGAAAACTACTTCCTTGTATTCGGCTCTATCAGAAAAGAATGATCCGGGGATTAATATCAGTACCGTAGAAGATCCGATTGAGTACAGTTTACCGGGGATTACCCAAGTACAGGTAATTCGGGAAAAGGGGTTAGATTTTTCAACGGCATTGCGAGCTTTTTTACGTCAAGATCCAGATGTGTTGTTGGTGGGGGAAACACGGGATAAAGAAACAGCTAAAACGGCGATTGAAGCGGCATTAACAGGTCACTTGGTATTAACTACCTTACACACTAATGATGCACCTGGAGCGATCGCTCGCTTAGGAGAAATGGGTATTGAACCTTTCATGATTTCCAGTTCTTTAATTGGGGTTTTAGCACAACGTCTAGTCCGTCGTGTCTGTTCTGAATGTCGAATTGCCTATAATCCCACCATTGAAGAACTAGCTCGCTATGGTCTAATAGCTTCCCAAGAGGCTCAGGTGACTTTTTACAAAGCCAATATTATCCCACCGGAAGAAGTAGCCACTCAGAAAAATCTTTGTCAAAAATGTGGTGGAATTGGCTATAAGGGGCGTTGTGGTGTTTATGAAGTGATGCGGATTACTGAAGATCTGCAAACCTTGATCAATAAGGAAGCTCCTACAGAAAGGATTAAAGAAGTAGCTGTTGAAGAGGGGATGAAAACCTTGCTGGCATACAGTTTAGACCTAGTTCGCCAAGGTGCAACTACTCTAGAGGAAGTAGAACGGGTAACATTTACGGACAACGGTTTAGAGGCTGAATTAAAAGCTAAAAGAAAAAGTGGTCTGACTTGTCTAAGTTGCAGTGGAGAATTACAACCAGAATGGTTAGATTGTCCTTACTGTATGACACCTCGCTTTACAGATTAGCCGGAGATTTTGAGTTGAGATTTTTAAGTTTTTTTATTGTTAATTAATTGGAGCGAAAAGAGACTATGGAAATGATGATTGAAGACTTGATGGAGCAACTGATCAATATGGGTGGTTCGGACCTGCACCTATCTGCCGGGTTGCCTCCCTATTTCCGGATTAGTGGACATCTGACACCTATTGGTGAAAACATATTGAGTGCTGATGAGTGCCAAAGGCTAATTTTCAGTATGCTCAATAACACTCAACGCAAAACCTTGGAGCAAACATGGGAATTAGATTGTTCTTATGGTGTGAAAGGATTAGCTCGTTTCCGGGTAAATGTCTATAAAGAACGTGGTGCTTATGCTGCTTGTTTACGAGCATTAAGTTCTAAAATTCCTAATTTTGAAAAATTAGGTTTGCCAGATATAGTCAGGGAAATGACGGAAAAACCTAGAGGATTAATTCTCGTTACAGGGCCTACAGGTTCTGGGAAAACTACTACCCTAGCGGCAATGATTGACTTAATTAACCGCACTAGGGCAGAACATATTTTAACAGTTGAAGATCCTGTTGAATTTGTTTATGAACCAATTAAAAGTCTAGTTCACCAACGCCAATTAGGGGAAGATACGAAGAGTTTTGCTAATGCTTTAAAAGCAGCTTTACGGGAAGATCCTGATATTATTTTGGTAGGGGAAATGCGGGATTTAGAAACAATTTCTTTGGCAATTTCCGCCGCAGAAACAGGTCACTTAGTATTTGGTACACTACATACAAGTTCTGCTGCACAAACCGTTGACCGGATTATTGACGTTTTTCCCTCAGAAAGACAAACTCAGGTGCGAGTCCAGTTATCTAACTCCTTAGTAGCGGTTTTTAGTCAAACTTTAGTATCTAAAAAAAATCCCAAACCAAATGAATATGGTCGGGTAATGGCTCAAGAAATTATGATTATTACCCCCGCTATTTCTAACTTGATTCGAGAGGGGAAAACAGCACAAATTTACTCAGCTATTCAGACTGGTGGTAAATTGGGAATGCAAACTTTAGAAAAAGTTTTAGCTGATTTATATAAAGCTGGAACTATTTCTTTTGAAGCAGCAATATCTAAAACTTCTAAACCCGATGAAGTACAGCGTCTAATTGGAGCGACAG
Source organism: Dolichospermum sp. ST_sed8 (assembly GCA_028658405.1). GTDB lineage: Bacteria > Cyanobacteriota > Cyanobacteriia > Cyanobacteriales > Nostocaceae > Dolichospermum. Next base: position 40,081 of record JAKOGY010000010.1, read on the forward strand.
CCCCAGCAGGAGCTAAACTACGTTAAAGGAAATAGAGAACCGATAAAAAGAAAGAAGGGAGCAAGGGGAAAATTTTACCAATTACCAATTACCAATTACCAATTAATATTATGCCTACTTATGTTGCTAAAATTCGTGACTCTCAAGGAAAATCCAGAACAGAAAAATTTACCTCTGATTCCTTGACTGATGCTCGGACTAAACTCAGAGATCAAGGTTTTGCTATTCAAGAATTAAAAGAATCTCAAAGCTTGGCTTCTCGATTTGATCTAAAAAAAATGCAGAATTCCTTTGTTAAGGTTTCTGTCAGAGATAAAGCCATTTTTTCTCGTCAATTTGCTGCTTTAGTAAATGCAGGTGTGGCCATAGTTAGAGGCTTGGGTGTACTCTCTGAACAGTGTAGTAATCCTAAACTTAAAGCTGCTTTAGTAGAAATTTGTAGCGATGTTCAGACTGGAATTAACCTCTCAGATTCTATGCGTAAACATCCTGATTGTTTTGATGGTTTGTATGTGAGTATGGTACAAGCTGGCGAAATTGGGGGTGTGCTAGATGAAGTTTTAAATCGTCTGGCTAAATTATTAGAAGACATGGCCCGATTACAGAACCAAATTAAATCAGCTATGTCTTATCCACTGGTTGTGGGTTTTCTAGCGACGGCTATCTTTGTCGGGATGACAGTTTTTTTGATTCCAATTTTTGCAGGCATTTTTGACTCTATAGGCATAGAATTACCACCACTCACACAATTCTTAATGACCTGTAGTAAGGTATTACGAAGTTATTGGTCTTTGTTGATTATTGGGATTGTCATTGTCTTATCGTTTCTCTACAAGCAGTATTACAAAACCCCTGTTGGTAGGTTACAGATTGATAGTATTTCTCTGAAGGTGCCTTTGTTTGGTGATTTGATTCAAAAATCTTCTATTGCCCGATTTAGTCGAACTTTTGGTTCATTGACTCGCTCTGGAGTCCCGATTTTAACCTGTTTAGAAATTGTCCGGGATACATCAGGAAACCAAGTTATTGCTAATGCTATTGATGCTGCTCGTGAAGAAGTTCAACAGGGGGGGATGATTAGTGTGGCTTTACTTAAAGCAGACGTTTTCCCTAGTATGGCAATTCAGATGATGAGTATCGGTGAAGAAACGGGTCAACTAGATGGAATGTTGATGAAAGTTGCCGATTTTTATGAAGATGAAGTAGAACAGGCAGTTAAATCACTTACCAGCGTTTTAGAACCATTAATGATTGTGGTACTAGGGGGAATGGTAGGAACAATTTTGCTGGCTATGTATTTGCCAATGTTCAAAGTATTTGAAAAGATGGGTTAAGGAAAGGTTGAAAGATGAAGAATGAAGATGAACAAAACAAGTTTAATCCTTTATTCTTCATACTTTACACTTTTATATTTTACAAAATTATGACTGTACATAAATCTCTTTATGAAGCTAGTTTAGCTGAGTATACTAATCATATATCAGCGATTCCTACGGAGCGCTTCGCTATCGCTCTCCTCAAACAACATCGTCCCTATTGGGAGATGATTCCTAGTCTCCGTCGTCCTACTGAAAGTGTCATTACTATCCCTCTCCCCATTGTCCGTCTCCGTGATTTAGAAGCTAAGACTTCACAAACTACAAGTTTACCCTGTGATATTGCTATTATCTTATGTGACCCAGAATGGAAAATTAAAACCGATGTAGAGATTTTAATTTTTATTCATCGTCCCCATGAAGACTTTTCTGATTTATTGACAAGATGGAGACAAAGCCAAGTTTGGTTAGATAAAGAATATGAATGGATTATGCACCCTCGTCACAGTCATATTTTAAGTGAAGGTGCTAATACCATTTATCCTCTATTTATAGTTTTTAATCAAACATCAGAAAGGATTCAAAGGGGTTTAATCGGTGCAGAATTACCTTTTGTGATGGAAACACCTGCAACTATGGAAGAAGAAGAATATCAAGAATCTTATTCTTCCTTAGAATAGATGATAGGTAATAGATAAGAGTTGTTCCAATTACCAATTACCTATCACCAATTACCTATTTGACAAATTTAGGCATGATTTCCGCAGCCGTGAATAAGCCAGAAATGCCCCGTTGATGCAATTCTTGAGCGGCTTTGAGATAACCAAAGGCTGGACCACAGACATTAGCAGCCATGCTGGTTTCATCACCTAATGTAAAGGTATGGGTGGAGATTTTTCCCTCAAAGGTGCGTCCGGTAATTTTCACATTGGTACTGAGGGGCTTTTTGGGGTTGCGGGTATCAACTACACCACCTACTGTGACTCTATCCCGTGAACAAATTCCCGCAATTTCTAACATCACATCATCAGCGTGTTCCATGTTTTCCAAGGTTAACACGCCGTTAGTTTTATCTAGTAATGCTTCTACCTCTGCGTCAGTCATGGCTCTAGCGGCTTCCACACTATAACCCGGCATATGGCCGATATCTTCCCGAACTGTGGCGCGGTAAGCTTCCCAGTTAGCAATCCCCACACCAAAGGTAATAACTACATTATGAACTTCTGCGTAACTCTGCGCGGCTAATGCGGCAGCGGCGGTTAATAGTCCAGGTGTAGCACCACAGCCTGTCATATAAGTAATTCCCGCTGCTTGCAGTTCGTCTTTCATTGCTAACAGTTGTTCAACTGCACTGGTGCGTTTTATAGCATCTACCAGGACACCTTTCCAACCTGCTTTGATAAATTCTTTAGCGACGGTGGGGATAAAGTCGTTAGGAAGGTTGGGTAAAGCCAGGAAATAACCATCTACAGTGTCACCTGTGGCTTGAATTAAGTCTTGAATGCTGTTATTGCTTAATGTGCCAACTTGTTCTAAATGACCAACTGTACCTTGATTTTGGTAGGTGGTAATACAAGCTTGGGTGTTTAAGCCTTCTGTGGAGTATGCGTAGCCTTTTTGGTCTGCGGCTGCAACCAGGATCATGTCTCGTTTGCTGGAGAGGAGTTTTGCTGCTGCTTGTCCGAGTCCACCAAAACCGAGAACTCCGACGCGGATAGGTTGTGTGTTCATAGTGATTTTTCTGTGTTGGTTAATGGTTATAAAGGTTAATTATGCTTTATTTTTCTGGGTTCTCAAGTAGAAAAAAGCTATAATTACTTCAATGTTATTTAAAATAGCTTAAAAATCGTGGGGCAACTATTGACTCTGGAATTGAGTGATGACGTTTATACAGCTTTGCAGCAACAAGGCAGTGCTGTGGGACTTTCAGTAGCCGAATTAGTTGCTACCTCCCTAAATCGTCAGTATAGTTTGTCAGTTACTCCTAAATCTGATACTCCAGAAGCAAGGGCTAAGGAGTTCCGCGAATGGGTTTCTCAACTTCCTGAAGGTCAAACTTTAATTGAAGATGGTGTAATTCGTTTATTTAGTTTTGATGCTAAACAGGAGGTAATTGTCAAATGGATTCCTTAACTAATCAATATCGTCAAATCATTAAAAAAATTCTTGAAGAATATGCTGATTTTCTTGGCAATGATGAACAAGTTAAAGTTGAATTGGTGTTAGATGAAAAAAATGATCGTTATTTATTAGTAGAAACGGGTTGGAAAAATGGTTATCGGATATATGGAACTTTATTACATCTTGATTTAATTGATGATAAGGTTTGGATTCAACATGATGGTACTGAGGAGGGAATTGCTAATGATTTGGTTGCTGCGGGAATACCAAAAGCACATATTATTTTAGGGTTTAAAGCTCCTGAGATTCGGAAATATACGGAATTTGCTGTTTTTTAAAATTATACATGAAAAAGGATACATAGTATGGCAAAGAGGGATTTGGATAAAACTAGAAGGAATAAAGAAATTGACGCGTTAACAATACAAATTAAAGAGTTAGAACCAATAGTGTTAAAACTTACAAATAGTGAAAATATACATTCATTGAATGGTAAATATGGTGGGAAACATAAAGAGTATATAGATATTCAGAATGCAGTAATAGATACACCTGAACACTTTGTGACTTTATATTACCAAGGATTTTTGGAAACATTAAAATCACTTAAGGAATCAGCTAGTCAATCTCAAAAACCGAATAATTACTATTTTCATAATTTTGAATATTACCAGAAACATGAGGAAGTTAGAATATGGCTAAATCTATTTCTGAAAAGAACTTTCTTAAGAAATTATGATTCATTGTCAAAGAATAGACCAAAAGATGAAGATTCTATCATGTGGATCGGTCAACAAAAAGCATCTTATGGTTTGCTAGTAACACCAAGATTTAAAGATGGTCAATGGGAAAATGACAAGAGTGAAATTAGGCATTTTAAGCCAAGATACTGGACAATATCTCATATATTAAAAACTGGCTTAGTTATTCCATACCTAGAAGAAAAAATTACTTTCAATGATCTTGAACAGTATTTATCATTTTTTAAAAATGTACTTGTCAGAAACTCAGGGTCTTCTCATGAACAACAGATTGCTAAAAGATACTGTGATTTTGTTCGTAACACTGCTGATTTTGGTAATGTACCCCTTCTAATTCCTGAATTTAGATATGGAGGAATAACTCCAAAACATGAATATCGGCTCGATTTTACAATCGTTGATCCATTCAATATGAGTAAAGTTGGTTTTGAGTTATCTCCTTGGTCAACTCATGGTGAAATAACAGGAACTAAGGGTAAAAATCAAAAGGAAATCAACGAGGAAGCAAAAGCAAATTTTGAAAAAGAAATGAAAAAGCTGAAGTCCTATTTCCGAAAATTTGGTATTCCCATCCTCGTTTACACAGATAGTGATTTAAAAGATTATGATTCTATTTTTCAGGATATTTCAAAATATCTTATTCCGTTTCAAGCACCTAAACAATTGGAGTTCCAGGCAATTGCTGACCTTTTAGCATTTAATCCATACGAATAAAATGAGTTTTGGAATGCTTAATCAGCTTGAAATAAATGAGAAAGCGATCGCATTATCTGATGTAGAGTGAATAGCGATAGCGAAGCGCTCCGTAGGAATCGCATTTCTGATATAGAGTTAGGAGCGATTATAATTTATAATGAAGATATTGCAATAGTCAATGTCACGAGGATTAAAAAAATGGACGTTACACAACTTAGTAACAAAACAATAGAACTATCTGACATTACAGCTTGGGATAAAAACGGAAATAAACTTTTAGTATCAAAAGTTAGAGCTAGAAATATTGTAGAAGATATTACTGCCAAAGTCGAAGATATCCTCAAGTTTGAGTATGAACATAATAAAGTTATAATTCCTTATGCTATGACAGCTACCCGTGAAGAAATTAAGATTTTTCAATGGGATGGTGAAAAGTTAGAAAATGTCTACACCTTCCCAACTCATGAAGTTTTGTCTGAATATGATCCAGAATTTAGTCATAAAAAGAGGATTTTTGAATACTATCTGGAAACATTAGTTGAAGGATGGTTGAGAGATTTGGCTGATAATTGGAAAACAGATAATCCACCAAAATCAGAAGAACTAACTCAGATAGGCTTTGTAGATAAAATTGCTGATGCAGCACAATAAAGGTTAGAAAATTTAATGATTACGCTTTATATAGAAACTAATTTTTTTATTGATTTTGCCAAAAATCAAGATCAAAAAACTGAGAAGTTAGTCTATCCCCAAGATCCGGAAGCAACAGCAATACTTAATATAGCAACTCCTGCAATTTGTTGTATGGAATCTCTTTCTGTACTAGAAAGTGAGCGAAACAGAAGTAATCGGTTTGGGGATAACCTAAAGGATGAGGTAAGAAAACTCAAAGGAGATGTTAACTCTCAATACTCTAGAGAAATTAAACAATGTCTAGAACAAGCCCTAATTAAGAATAATGAGAGAATTAATGAGATTAACACTCGTCTTTTTGATGTTTTAGAATGGGCTACTAATAATGTAGAATTAATACAATTAAAACCAGATATACTCAATACAAGTCTGGAAAACGAATTTATTGCTGATCCTACAGATAACTTAATTTTACATTGTATTCTTGATCATGCCAAAACATCTGCAAATGAGCAAAAAGTTTTTTTAAGTGGAAATCATACAGACTTTGGTACACCAGAGATTAAACAAATATTACGGGAAGCAGGTATAAGATATTTTGTAAAGACGGGAGATTTTTTAGGTTGGTTGCGGTCACAGCCTTAATTATTGGGTAATATCGCATTTCTGATGTAGAGTGAGAGCAATCTATCATACTAAACTATTTATTAAGTTTTTCGGAAATTAGTTATGCAGTGGCAACCAATAGAAAATTTACCATCAAATTGGGAAGATTTAGCAAGTTCCGAATTACCACCTTTAGTAACTGTTTGGAATGAACAAGCAGAACGACTGCGTTCTTCTGGAGAATTTAAAACCTTTATGGAAAGGTTATGTCGAGAGATTGCTATTGAAACTGGAATTATTGAAGGACTATATACCCTAGACAGAGGAATCACCCGTGTACTAATTGAACAAGGAATTAATGAGGCTCTTATTGCTCATAATCCTAATAATCCTGCCAATCCCCCAATCAAGCAAATTGTATCTCTCATCCAAGATCAAGAAGCAGCGATTGAAGGATTATTTGATTTTGTTGGTGGACAGAGAAGTTTATCTACTTCCTACATCAAACAGTTACATCAACTTCTTACTCAGAATTAAGATAGTACAGAAGCAAAAACACCAACAGGACAAATTGTTCGTGTTCCTCTTCTCAAAGGTGACTGGAAGAAGCAA
>JAKOGY010000110.1 GCA_028658405.1 Dolichospermum sp. ST_sed8
TCTGGTCAGTACAGCTTGTTTGATTTCTCTTGCAAGCTCAGTCCCTTTAGGGCTGGGTTACTGACTATATAGAGGATACAACCATTTGGGAAAATTTGCTCCTGATTAATGTCAACAAATTGTTAAGTCGTCATTAATCACTAAATTAGCTGAGGTTGTCTAGACAACTCCTTTTAACACCATTGAGGTTATATATTCAAACTAGCACCTTATGGATTCTAAACTATATTCCCTTGATGTTCCTTTAAGATCCTTTGCATAGCTTGACAATTACCCATTAGCTATTAGATAATTACTGATGATTTACAACACTCAATCTAATCAGTACCGTTGTTTAGGATATAATCCTGGCTTAATGCCTTATGAAACTGCTCATCAGTGGCAGAAATCCCTCGTTGCAGAGCGCATTAACAACCCAGAATTAGAAGATGTATTAATTGTACTAGAACATCCCCCAGTCTATACCTTGGGACAAGGAGCAAACCCAGAATTTATAAAATTTAATCTTGACAAAAGCAACTATGATGTGCATCGCATCGAAAGAGGTGGCGAAGTTACCTATCATTGTCCTGGACAATTAGTAGGTTATCCAATTTTAAACTTACGTCGTTATCGTCAAGATTTACATTGGTACTTGCGTCAGCTTGAGGAAGTATTAATTCGCGTTTTAGCAAATTATGACTTGAAAGGAGAAAGGATTCCTGGTTTTACCGGTGTGTGGCTAGAAGGATACAAAGTTGCAGCCATAGGGATAAAAGTCAGTAAATGGATTACCATGCACGGCTTTTCCCTAAATGTTTGTCCAGACATGACAGGATTTGAGCAAATTATCCCCTGTGGTATAGCTGATAAACCAGTCCGTAGTTTAGCCGCATGGATTCCCGACATTACCTGTAACCAGGTGAGTTATTTTGTAAGTCAATGCTTTGCAGAAGTATTTAGCGTAAATTTAGTAGATGCTAATAATCATAATATAATAGCAGACTAAAAATAGGTAGGTTGGGTTGAGGGACGAAACCCAACATTTGCAATGATTTGTTGGGTTTGGTCTTCGTTCAACCCAACCTACGAATATTCGTAACCGAACGGTATTGAGTGTTAATCCTGTTAATCCTTAAATCGGTGGACATCCTGATTCCGACAGTTTTCCAATTAGCAACTTACGACTAGCTACAAAAATCTTTACAATAAAATAGCAATCATAGATAATACAAATTAAAAACAATGGGAATATTCGGATTTGGTAAAAAATCGGGTCTACCTACACCAGAGCAAGCATTACCAGGACGGGAAGAAGTAATGCGAGTACCTGCACAACATTACGTAAATAAAAACCCCCTCAAAGCACCTTTTCCCGAAGGCTTAGAAACGGCCATGTTTGGTTTAGGATGTTTTTGGGGTGCAGAACGTAAATTTTGGCAAATATCAGGAGTTTACACCACTGCGGTAGGTTATGCGGCTGGTTACACACCCAACCCCACCTATCAAGAAGTATGTAGCGGCATGACTGGTCATAATGAAGTAGTTTTAGTTGTGTTTGACCCCAAAATAATGACTTATTCCCAACTCCTGAAAGTTTTCTGGGAAAGCCACAACCCCACCCAAGGAATGCGTCAAGGTAATGATGCTGGGACTCAATACCGTTCAGGAATTTACGTTTATTCCGACAATCAAAAACAACTAGCAACAGCATCACAGAATACTTATCAACCAGCCCTCAGCAGTGCAGGTTATGGTCAAATTACCACAGAAATTTTAGATGCACCAGAATTTTATTATGCTGAAGAATACCATCAGCAATATTTAGCCAAAAATCCCGGTGGCTATTGTGGTTTAGGTGGTACTAATGTCGCTTGTCCGGTAGGTGTTGCCCAAGCGCAGGTTAGTTAGAATCAGAGAAATTAACATAATATCGTCGGTTGGGTTGACCCAAGGAAACCCAACCGAGTCTTTGATCATAAACATTACAATTCACCAAATAGAACGAAAGGCACGGAAGCCACTTAGCAATAGATGCGTGGAGGAAGTGCCAACGGCGAAATTTATTTGCCGTGAGATGATAGAATTAATTAGCAAGTAGGAATAACCATCAACGCAAAGAAATGTTTTATTAAGGAGAAACCCCTGATTTATCTCGTCTCGGTATAGCCGTAGCCTGGGTAAACAAGTAATGGTAAGGCATGGAGCGTTTAACATTAAAAATTGATGGACTCACAAAAGCAGCAAAAAAATCAAAAGTAAGCGCAATTGCAATACCTGTCGTACTGGTAGTTGTCTTGAGCGTCTAGGAGGATAATTGACTATCCTTTTTAAGCAGGTCTTGAAGAATCTGCGTGTCTTTAGACCGCAGAGTGTCAAATTTTTGATTAATTTAAATCCTATGTCTTTACTCAAAACTTCGCTCATTGGTTTAAAAGCTGACTCATTCCGTCACCCTCTCGATTTGGAAGCCACCAAAACTCTCAAGCAAATTCCTGGTTTAGATATGATGGTGCGGAATTTACTAGGGCCAATGGCCGAACAAATTTTCTATGTAGAAAATATCGCTTCTAGTATTTTGGTAGGAGAAAAACAACTTCCTGATTTACACAATTTATTATTAGAAGCTTGTCAAATTCTTGATATTGATGCACCTCAGTTATATGTGCGTCAACATCCTGCCCCTAACGCTTATACCTTTGCTATGCGAGGTAAGCAGCCCTTTATTGTTATTCATACATCCTTGATTGAAATCCTCACACCAGAAGAAATACAGGCTGTAATTGCCCATGAATTAGGTCATCTCAAGTGTGATCATAGTGTGTATTTAACACCTGTGAATTTATTGATTTTAGCTGCCGCCATTGTGCCAAATGTTGGTGCTGTGTTGGCTCAAGCTATCCAGTCACAATTATTAGCATGGGTACGCTGTGCTGAGTTTAGCTGCGATCGCGCTGCTTTGTTAGCTACCCAAAACCCCAAAGTTGTCATGTCAGTATTGATGAAATTAGCCGGCGGCTCTCCTACTTTATCAAGCCAACTCAATCTAGATGCTTTTATTGACCAAGCTCGTGCCTATGATGACATTAGTAAAACGGAACTGGGAGAAATGGTGAAATCTGCCCGCACAGCCGAATTAAGCCATCCTGTCCCCGTATTAAGAGCGCGAGAAATTGACCGTTGGGCGAGTAGTCAGGATTACCAAAAATTGCTGCAAAATCACGGTATTAATGACAAAAATGAAACTGTATCACCGGGCGGATGGCGTAATTGGTAGATTTTGCTAGAGTCTAACTCTCAATTGGGATTATGAATTCTTTATCACCGATTAATTTATTTGGATATGAACAACTAGCAAAAGAGCATCTTTCCCAGATGGCTTTTGATTATTACAGCAGTGGTGCATGGGATGAAGTCACGTTGCGGGATAATCTCGCTGCTTTTACAAGAGTGAAACTTCGTCCGAAAATGTTAGTTGATGTTAGTAAAATTAACCTCACTACCCAGGTTTTAGGGGAATCTTTGCAATTACCCCTATTAATCGCACCCATGGCTTTTCAATGTCTGGCTGATCCAGAAGGAGAAATTGCTACAGCCTTAGCAGCAGAAATCGCAGGTGTGGGCATGGTGCTGAGTACCCTTGCCACCAAGAGCTTAGAAGAAGTTGCCACAGTTGCCAATGGTTTGCAATGGTTTCAGCTTTACATCCATAAAGATCAGGGTTTAACTCAGGCTTTGGTGCAACGAGCATACACCGCAGGATACAAAGCAATTTGTCTGACGGTAGATGCTCCTATGTTGGGAAAAAGAGAACGAGATCAGCGCAATGAGTTCACTTTACCTCCTGGCTTGCATCCCGCTAATTTGACTAATATCTCCGGTTTGGACATTCCCCAAGCAACAGGAGAATCTGGTTTATTGACTTATTTTTCTCAACAAATTAACCCCGCAGTCACTTGGAAGGATTTGGAATGGTTGCAATCTCTGAGTCCCCTACCTTTGGTAGTAAAAGGAATTTTACGGGCTGATGATGCTGTGCGGGCTGTAGAATATGGAGCGCAAGCAATTGTAGTTTCTAATCACGGTGGTAGACAATTAGATGGAGCGATCGCTTCTTTGGATGCTTTACCCGATATCATAGCCGCAGTAGACGGTAAAGCCGAAGTCCTATTGGATGGTGGTATCCGTCGGGGTACAGATATCCTCAAAGCCTTAGCTTACGGTGCTAAAGCCGTACTCATTGGCCGTCCCGTGTTATGGGGATTAGCGGTAGCTGGAAAAATTGGCGTATCTCACATCATTTCCTTACTACAAGACGAGTTAAATTTGGCAATGGCTCTGAGTGGTTGTGCCAGTTTGGGGGATATTGATTCTAGTTTAGTGAGCCAATTACCAAAAAATTTCTAAATTAAATCTAATTACCTCTTGCCAAACTAAAAAAAATAGGCTATACTTATAAAAGTGACACCCAAGGGCGGGTGGCGGAATTGGTAGACGCACCGCACTCAAAATGCGGCGGCCGTGAGGTCATAGGAGTTCGATTCTCCTCCTGCCCATTTAGAAAAATAAATTCGAGTCACAGATACGAAATAATGTCTGTGACTGGTTTCTAGTTAATATTTCTTTGCTTACTACAGCGGTTTCCACTCTTATGATGTATAAAGGTGGTGCGGGCATCTTGCCCGCTAATCATCAAGGACGGGCAAGAATACCCATCCCACAAAATTGGGTAATTTATTTTTTGGTGTTCCCTAATGAACTTAATTCGATGGCGAGACAAGCTAGTAGTTTGTCAAGATAAAAATGATGGATTGTAGTGTGAGCGTCTCGCTCACGCGGGCAAGATGCCCGCACTACCAAAAACCCGTCAAAATAAATTTGACAGACTACTAGTGCTGAAAGAGCATGGTCTTCTATCTCTCGGTTTTATGATAATTGCAAGAAGAATATTCGTGGGTTAAAGGGATATCCTCAATTTCAAAAAGATTGTCGTTGGAGTTGAATACAAAACATCAGGATGGGTGCGATTCGTTCTGATACTTTTAACCGAGACATTCCCCGACATAGTGAACATCCAGTACAACATCACCAACTGAGTTGGTAAAGGTGGTATCCCACATTGCCTTGAGGAAAATCCCCACGGCTCCATTGAAATCTCGCGGTATTTCATAACCGCAGTTAGGGCAAACAAAATTCTTAGAACTACCAAGTTTTCTATGAACGTGACCGCATTTCGTGCAAGTCTTCGATGTATATTCTTCAGTTATTCTCACTAAGAAAGGAACCGTAACGGTTACACAAATGCTCAAGAGTTTGAGAGAACTGATAGAATGCCCAAGTCATCATTGCTCTAGCTCTTAGTATAATAATATGAACTATATCTATAATTATAGTTGTATCCGAGTCCTCGGAATTTTTCGCCGTTGACTACTAATCCTAGTAAATTGATGGGAGATGCTTTTAGCGTATCAACAAGTTGCTTTGCGATTGATTTATCTGTTTTATCAATTCTTACAACTAGCATCACACCATCAGTATGAACTGCTACCAATCTAGCATCTACTAATCCTGACAAAGGAGGAGTATCATAAATCACTAAATCAAAATTATCGGTGAAATAGTCCATTAGTTGACTCATTTTATCTGATGAGAGCAACCGGGCAGGATCGGGTGGTATAGGACCTGCGGTAATCACAGATAAATCATCAAATCCAGGCAGTTTTTGAATTACTTGCTCTATATGTATATCTGAAGAAATTAAACTAGTTATTCCCCACAGATTATTTAATTTTGATATTTTGTGAACTTTGGATTTGCGGAGGTCACAATCTACAAGTAATACTTTTTTCCCCATGACCGCGGCTGTTTTTGCCAAGCTAAATGCCACCGTACTTTTACCATCTCCGGGGACAGCAGAGGAAACAACTAAAGACTTAATTGGTCGATCAGAATTAAGCAGTTGAATATTACTATATAAAACTTGTAAGGATTCCCAAAATGATCCCTGTCCATAATAATAGCTGGATCGGGAAGGACGACGAGGAGAAGTGTTAGATTCATCACTTACCATAAGAGGGTCCACAACTACTTCTGGTTCTTGATCTTTTCCTCTCTTTTTCAGGTTTAAAGATGAACTCCGAACTAAGTTTTTATTAAAGGGAAGAGATCCTAATAAAGGCACTCCCATCTTATCCTGGACATTTTCAACACTGTGATAGGTATTATCAGTCTGTTCTCTGAGAAAAGCAGCACCTATGCCCAACAAAGAACTAGCCACAAATCCCAATAGTAAACTGCGGGGAACATTTGGGGAAATTGGATATCTTGGTGGAGTAGATGATTGGATTAATTCCCAAGGTAGTTCTGTTTGTGCTACGTCTATTTGTAATTGTTCACGTTTAGCTAAAAACCTCGTCAAACTCTCATTTGCTAGTTGTAAATTCAGTTGAATGTCAGTGTATTGTCTAGAGAGAATTGGTAGTTGTTTTAATTCGCTTTGTAATTGTTGTTCTGATTGTGTCAGTTGTTGATTATCTACTTCTATTTTCCGAACGAGAACAGCCGCTTGAGCTATTCTAGTGTTCAAAATTCGTTTTGCTTCTGCATTGATAATAGGTAAGAGATTGTTTCTTTTCTCTTGTAAGGTTTGAATAACTGGGTTATCAGTTTGAAATCGAGCTAATTCTCCAGATATTTGGGTGTCTAATTGACGCTGTTGGGCAATTAACTGTTGGTAAAGAGGAGCATCATTGAGAATGGCCAATTGTTCTTCTGGTGTCTGCAATCTCAGATAATTATTTTTAGCAGCGGCTAACTGTTGATTTACAGATAGTCGTTGTTGTGTCAAAGATTGGATTTTTACAGTAATTATTCCCGATTGGCTTTCTGGACTAATAAAATTGTATTTTTGGCGAAATATTTGCATTTGTTTTTGCAACTGTGTCACCCGATTTTGGATATCGGGCAGTTGTTTATTCACAAATTTAACGCCTTGACTTAGTTTGGTTTGCCGCTTGTCTAGGCTGTATTTTAAATAGAATTGAGAAAATGTATTTAAGACGAATTGAATTTCTTGAGGATTATTACTTTGATAGCTGATTTCGATGATTTTTGTTATTCCAACACGACGAATATTTAAACTTGAAACAAGGGAATCATAGGTAATTTCAGGATATGATTGTTGCAATGTTTTAATAATTGGTTCTAGCAGTTCTGAACTTTTGAGAACTTGAATTTGACTTTCGTAATCTAGTCCAGGTTTAGAAAAAGGAGAGTCTCCCTCCAGGTTTATTTTCCCTACTTGATCATCATTATTAACAGGTTCAACTAAGATTTGAAAGTTTCCTTGATATATAGGTTCTTGGTTCAGTGTTGAATAAGTAACACCAGTCATACCAGCAGAAATAATCACTACAATGATAATCGCTCGGCGTTGTAAAAGTTCAAAAAAGCTCTTAATACTTAGACCATCAGACTGTTCCTGTTCAGTAAACTGAGAAAATGTAGAATCTGGAAATGATCCAGATGTAGGAATAATGCTATTGATAGAATTTGTCTGGTTTGTAATTTGCTTATTAAGCATTGATTTCTATTGTGTAAGTAGTAATGGAATGATATATACAACAGATTTCGCTCTAATGAGGTACAAACTTGAATTATAAAACTCTTGTAGTGCGGGCATACTATGGCTAACGCCACGCTGCGCTATCGACAAGCTCAGTACAAGTCTTGCCCGCTGGATATGTACCTCATAACACCGGAAAGTGCTGTAAACGTTTTTACTATTGTGAAGAAATTGCTATTTGTTAATTCAACAACTCAATTAAGCTGGAAGATATACTTAAATGGCATTTGTCATCAACCAAACTTTGGTATAATTTTCATGCCTGAGATTTTGTATAAACTTAGAGATAATTAGGTCATGCCACTATTTTAAGCTTCTGGAATACCAAAAACAATGTATTTGCAGATTATACTCTTACTCATCCAGTATTTGTATATATTGCCAAAACAGACAGTATTTTTTTATATACTAATTTTTGCAACTATTCATTTTTGGTGGTGGGAGACGCAATATCTTCCCATTCTGTCCTTTTTTTGATTGGTTGAGCCGGATTTCCTGAGTAGATGATGTTGGCTTCTAAGGATCTACCTGTGACACTACCTAATGCTAAAACTGCTCCCCTACCAATGGTGACACCAGGACCGATGACTGATTTAGCTGCTATCCAACTGCTTTCTTGAATATGAATAGGGGCAGGAATCAGTTGAAAATTGGGGTGATTCCAGTCATGATTACCAGTACACAGATAAACGCCCTGGGATAAACACACATGATTTTCGATGACTACGGTTGCTAGATTGTCAATCCAGGTATTTTCTCCAATCCAAACATGATTACCAATGGTCAAGCGCCAGGGAAACTTAATGCGGACTCCAGGCTTGATATTCACACCCTTGCCGATACTAGCTCCAAAAAGCCTCAGTATCGAAACTTTTATAGATGAGATAGGTAGCCAATAACTTTCAACTAATGGTGAGCCAATGAAGTACCACAAAAGTTGTTGACTATATGTCGCTCCGGGTGTGTAGCTGCCGATTGTGTAATTGTCTAAACGCATAAAATGGGGAAAGAACTTTTTCTATCAAGATTTCAATTTCTCTGCTTCTATTACATGGGTATGCACTTAGATGAAATACAATTATTAAATTGCAACCTCTGTAGGGGCGTGGTTTCCGCGCCCTGCATTATATTTTATCCGATGGAAAACCACTATATATTTATACTCAGAAGAATTTTCGCTACAATTCTCCAAATGTATAATACAAGCCATGATAACCATCAAGAATACTGCCTTTAAGGATCAAACAATAGATTAAAATAATAGAGGATGGTGAGATTTTCTATCTGGAATGCGATCTGCTGGCAGCAGTGCTTTCACTATCACCAATTAATATTACACACTTATTGTGATCAATTCCCATAAAGCACTATAAGTTCACCTTCGTAAATTGCCAATAGGAGGAACAGCAATGACAGTTGCAACGGTTAAAAAGATGACCTTTGAGGAATTTCTTAATTATGACGATGGTACGGATGCTTTATATGAATTGGAAAACGGAGAATTAATACCTATGTCTTCAGAAAGTGAGTTAAATTGTCGGATAGCGATGTTTTTAGTTGTCTGTTTTTTGAAATTAGGTATTCCATATTATCGGTTGAGAATGAAAACAGAAATAGCTGTAAATAGCCGTCAGGTGGGGGTGCGTGTTCCTGATCTAGTGGTGTTTTCTGAGGAGTTAGTTAAGATTATGGAAGGAGCTACGCGCTCTCTGATTTTAATGGATATGCCACCCCCTGTTTTGGTGGTTGAGGTGGTGAGTCCAAATCAGGAAAATCGGGATTATCGTTATAAGCGTTCTGAGTATGCTGCACGGGGAATTGCTGAATATTGGATTGTTGACCCCATTGCCCAAAAGGTGACAGTATTGGAATGGGTAGAGGGTTTTTATGATGAGCAGGTATATGTGGGAGATCAGGTAATTGTGTCCCCTCTGTTTGCTGATGTGAAGTTGACTGTTGCTGAGATTTTACAGGGTTGATAGTTAAGAATTTCTGATCAAGGATTAAGAATATCTTGTTTAGTAGTTCCTTTATGTCGAGAAACAGCACCTAAGATTGCATTTAAAGTTCCCACTCTCAACGGGTTATGATCGGGAATACAAAGTCTGTGATGACTAGGAGTTTGTGTTTCCAGAATAATGTGGCTTCCTTCTTGATTGACAATTTGGTAATCCCAGGATTTGCACAAAGTTTTAATTAAATCTGACCCTTTCAGATTTCTGGGTATTTTCATTGAATTAGTAGAATTTCATTTTTGACCAGATGTAAGTGTATAATCGGAAAGGTAGACTCTTGAAAGTAAAAGGCTTTAACAGCTTCTTTTATATTAGTTTTTAGCTCTTCCCAAGAATCTCCTTGAGTAAAAATATCTTCGGTGAGACATTCGGTAACAAACCCCCCATCTTCTTCTTGAGAAACTTCAAAAACCAGTGTATTTACCATCCTTTTAACTCCTACTAATAAAGAGCAGACTAATGAACTAATTAATTATCTATTTTCTCTGCTTCTATTATATGTATTCTCAGAAGAATTTCCGCTAGAACTCGCCCAAATGTATAATACCAGCCATGCCAACCATCAAGAATACTACCTTTAAAGATGAGACAATAGATTAGAATGATTAAGGGTGCTAAGATTTTCTTTTTGCGGATGCGATCGCGGATTAATTTATATGTCTGTCATGATCTTATGTATACTGCAAACGGTTTATAGTTTAACCAAATATGGAACCCCTCTCCAAACCTCTCCCCGCTGCGGGGAGAGGCTTTGAACCTGTTCGTTGTATTATAAAAAAGTTGGCTCTTGCAGAGAGTTTCTCTGGACAGATGCCGCACCAAATGAAAGAATGGGTATCTAGCAATAGATTCATAAAACCTCGCGGTAAGTGGGAAACTCAGTGGCTTTAGCCCTGAGAGGGAAGCGACACGGGCGGTAATAAAGGCATTGAATCTTTCAATTTGAGTAGCTAAAACCGTCTTTTTTATGGACACAAATACAGTTTCTATAACTAATACCTTGAACCAACTCTTTCTTAGTAGAAATATTGAAACTGCCAGTAGTTCTAACAGCGACCCTACCAAGATATTCACCAACTTTTTTACCTGTGTTGACAATAGCCTTGACAATATCTCCAGTTTGAAACCCTTTAACAAATTTAAGTCTAGGGACGTAACGTTTTGGAAAGCCATATTTATCTGTACGACATGATTGTCTACTGCCATGCCCATTGGCATTTATCGACAATGGTTTGACATTTTTGATTATTAGTTTGGGTGTCGATTTGCCAACACAGGCAGCATCTAGCCAATGTGTTTTGTCTATATTTTGTTGACTCCTATTGAATTTTGTTAAACCTCCAGAGCCAGTTTCTACTGGCAAGCCAGTGGCTTTTAAAGCTTCAAGCAGTGCAAATCTAGTTGTATTAACTGCTGCTGCATCGGCTAATGGTCTTTTGGCTTGTTTCAAGATTTTCTCTAATCTGTTAGTGTCTTTTTTAAGAAAATCTTTGATGTCTTTAGTCCCTTTTTTGGTATTGCATTTTTCACAGCTTAATGTCAAATTTGTGATGGAATTAGTGCCACCCTTTGCGCGTGGATGAATATGTTCGACCTGCAAAGGCACATCCTTAACTTCGCAGTAAGCACACTGTCTATTCCACTTTTCTAGCAAGTATTCCCTTGTTTCGTAGCCAGCCAATGTGCCTTGCTGATATTCTTTTCCTTGAATATCAGGATTTTGCATTAACTGTATATCAAAACGCACAAGTTCTTGGCTGATTGCAATAATAGGTGCAAATCTTTGTAACTTATTGAGCCAGGTTTTGATATTTTCAATGCGGCTTTGTAGGCTTGGTGCTAACCAACCTTTTGGACGGGTTCTATTCAGAAACCTTGGCTTGCGATATCGAGTTTTCCTAGCGCGTCTGCTACGTCTTAGTTGCCTCCTTGATGTCAAAGCATCTCGAATAGCAAAGCCCCTATGCTTTAATTCTGCTGCGAATACAATCTCGCCAGTAGTGTCATTGACTAATGCAATTCCTGTTGTTTTTGCACCTGGATCAATCTTTAATCTTAATGGTGAAATTATAGGATCTTGGCATGATTCTTTAAGGATTAAAACAAATGGAAATCTTCTAAAAATGGCTGCTTTTTTGTTTCGTAATAACTGTCTCGCTTGTGCAGGATGAATTGGATTTAACGGCTTTTTCTTTGCGTCAATTAAAAATACTTTGGACATAAAGTCCCTCCGCGAACGGGTAAAGTTAGCTTTGTCAATGTTTTAAGAGCTTGTTATGCCTGCAACACTGTTCCATTGACCTTAGAACTGTTTAATCACAGGCGACAGAGCATGGGACTAGCTACGCATCCGATGGTGTCGTGACTCTAAAAACGTAGTCAGTTAAGACTTAGACTGGTCAGTACAGCTTGTTTAATTTCTCTTACAAGCTCAGTCCCTTTAGGGCTGGGTTACTGACTCTTCACCTAGCCAAAATTCATCTGGGAGTGGGTTGTTAAAGTCTTCGCTCATCCATCCTTTGCCTTCTTGAAGTCCGAGAATCCGAGGTGGTTGGGGAATAATGTCTTTAATGTTTGGGTGGACATATTTTTGGGTAAGGAATTCAATGAAGTCTTCAATTTGCTGAAGCTGTTCTGGAGGAAGTGCTTGGATCTTGTTGAGTAGTATCTCTGGCTTAGGGATGATTTGGGTTGTCATATTACCGTCGGGGTTGGTAGTTTTTTAGTTTTAGGTTCGCTGAATATTTATTTTCTCTGCTTCAATTATATGTATACTCAGCAAAATTTCTGCTAAAACTCTCTGAAAGGTATAGTACCAGCCATGCCAACCGTCAAGAATACCGCCTTTGAGGATCAGACAATAAACTAAAATTATTAAAGGTGCTAGGATTTTCTTTTTGCGGATGCGATCGCCTAAACTAAGTTCATGATCTGGTGTTTCTAGGAGTTTTTTGCTTTCAATTACCATATAACGATCTTGCGCCCATAGCCAACGATTTAAGGGTTTGCGATCATCGTGGTGAATGTATGCTGATAGTTGACTAGATTTACCTTTATTCTCTAAAAGTTGAGTATGTCCATCATCAATATATATTGCTTTATCTTTACGGAAAAGAATTTGACGAGGAGGGAGTATAGTGCCTCGTAAAGGTTTACCAAATACACAATATTTAAATTTAGCAAAGTAGCCATCAATGCTAGAATTTAGAGATAGACTTTTAATTTCAGCTATTAGTGCATCAGTGACAATATAATCTGCATCTAGGGAAAGAACCCATTCAGATTTAACCTGATCTAAGCCATAGTTCCATTGATTGGCGTGGGTATCGAACTTGCGCTGAAATACTTCTACTTGAGGATAAGTAGAGAGAATTTCTAAGGTTTCATCTGTGCTATAACTGTCAATAACTACAATCCTTTTTGCCCAGGAAAGACTTTGGAGAGTGCGAGTAATGTTAGGGGATTCATTGTATGTAAGAATGAGCGGCGTAATTTGTTCTAGCATCGTGGGTAAATAGACAAAAATTATTTTGACTGTAATGGGGTACTAGAACATAACATTGATTTCCAAACATAGGGAAATCTACCTGCAAACTTAAATCTGATATTTGTATAGTTTTCAGAAACAAGTAAAGCCGTCATAGTTGGTACAGAAAAGAATTTGACATGACCACCATCCCAAAGAGCGGTAAAATGGTTGTCCATTTTCCCTGTAGCTGCCATAATTAGATTTTTCAAATAACCATGATAAGGTGTGGTGAGTATTAAACCACCATTGGGTTTGAGGCATTTTTTGGCACTTCTGACTAATTCTTTAGGATAAAATAAATGCTCAATTACCTCAATAGAAATCACAATATCAAAGTTATCTCCTAGTTCGGAATATGGTAAATCGTAAATGCTACCTTGAATAAAGCGACAATTGGGAAAAGTTTGATTAGCCAATTTTACACCTGATTCAGATTCTTCAACACCAACAACCTCATAACCCTGCTGTGCTAGAAAATTACTCAAGCTACCATTACCACAACCAATATCTAAAATCCGAGGTTTTTGTTTGTTATTGGGGGGGGGTAGCATTTCTGACATCATTTCCATAAGTGGTTTCAGCAAATAACCATGATGATGTCCAGCTTGACTATTTTGATAGGAATATTCGTATTGGTTAGGTGTGTTAGTCATTTGTTTGAATAGATTATTTGGTAAATTATGGTGCGGATTATTACGCCACCCTAACCCTCCCCTTATAAACTATCCATTACCGGGATCTTTCTTAACATTCGATAAGAGCGATCGCTCTCAAACCCCAAACCTTAATCCTCCGTTGATGATTCTCAATAAAATCAGGGTTTTATCAAGAAGAATAAGGTACATTTTGTCAAGAGTAGGGAAATTTTCAAGCGTTGAAACCGTTGCCACATAAATGTTTCAAGATTGTTAAGAAAGATGTGGGTAATGGATAGCTTTTTAAGGGGGGCTAAATTCTTCAAAGTCCCCCTTAAAAAGGGGGATTTAGGGGGATCGGATAAGGTTTAGCATCCTGTCTAGAGATGTGTGTACACCGTAGCTTTTTAAGGGGGGTTAGGGGGGATCTCCTGATACAACTTAATACTTTACAAACATCCTCTAATGAGCAATCGCGCAAAGTAACAAATATGCGATCGCTAAAAATTTAGATTCCTAAGTTGTTGTGCATTTAGTTTGTATAATAATAATAGCAGAAATTGAGGAAATAGAAGATGGTTAACTACAACCACTATACATATAAAATTACTTGGTCAGAAGAAGATCAAGAATTTGTGGGATTGTGCGCTGAATTTCCTAGTATGTCTTATCTTGATAAGGACCAAAATGCCACACTCAAAGGTATTACAGATTTAATAAAAGATGTAGTAACCGATATGGAATCTAATGGAGAGATAGTTCCATAACCTTTTGCAGAAAAAACTTATTTAATTTTTACGACTTTCATCTGCTTTATATTTTTTTCGTGCCTGTTCTAACCTTATTTTTATTTTTTCTAATTTATCACTGATTTGTAGAAAGTCTTTATCCGTGTACTGTCCATAATACTCTCTAGCGCTACATTCTAAAATATCGTTTTTATTTACTAGATATCTAGCCAATAAGCTTTCATTAAAAAGAAAATTATAACTTGCTTGTAAATCCTGGCAATTAATATAATTACTAATGCTTTTTACATATCCTCTTCTAAGATAATGCTGTGATGTTTTTGAATCTTCATCCACTTTCAATATATCTATCTGATTTACTTCCAGTGCATAATCATTTATCAAATGCAAAGCTGCATAAAAATACATAATAATAGCCCATTCTGGAAATTCCTTTTGGGACATCTTGGCGCTTTCTTCGTTAGCTTTAGCTTGCAGGAGATAAATACTTGGTTCTGTCATTATTGAAAATAATTATTTGGCTTTTTTTGTCCTCCCTAAACTTTCTGACGACTTGAACTTCAAGATTCCAATTTCTACTCTTAGTAAGAGTATCCATCTTCCATTCTGTTTCAACTGCCAAATTAGTAGCTTCCGTTAAAAGGTCTATTCTTTCACTAGGATTCACGTTAGCCAGTATTTCAAATACTATCTTACGTGAATCATCATTTTTGTTACGTATTGCCCTAGCCGCTTGAACATTGGGTAAGGTTTCTAGTTTTTCAATTAATTTTTTAATTTCTGTTTTTTCAGGGCGAATTTTCTCAAGTATAAACACACGAAATTCTCTCAAAGCATTAACTACTGTGAAGTGAAGATTATTTTTAAAATTTTCTAGGTGTAAAGGAACCATTTTGCCTCCTGAGATACAATAAGCCATAGAAAGGCTATACATAGATAAATTATTTTATATATTTAGTAGCTTTCATCTGGCTTTTGAGTGAGTTTAAGTTGGTTTGAACTTTTTTAATTCATACCCATTTTATCAATTATATCATCAAGTAGACCACCGACTGAACTACTTGAAAATTACGCTGACAAATCTGGATCAATTCCCAATTCGCGCAACTTAGCCGCTAATCGTTCTGCTCTTTGGTGTTCTTGTTCTGCTCTTTGGTGTTCTTGTTCTGCTTGTTCTGAACTCCACAGCAACAAATTGCCTGACTTATCCCACCAACGTAGCCAGTTCATTGTTTGTGCCAATCTTTCCCCCGACCAAATCCCCAGATATAATTCTAGTTCTGGAATCCATACCCGTCCCTGTGCATCTGCTGAGTATAAAACATATTTGCGATTTTGCAAATAACGCACTTCCAGATTACCTTCATAGGGGTCATAGGTGACATAAGTAGGAATTTGTAGAACTTGTTCGTAAAAGTGCAGTTTACCATAAGGAGGAGTTGATCTGATGGATAGTTCTCCTCCGTCTCCTTCTGAAAGAAACTCCATCACAATTGCCACCGTAGCACCATCCGTATTCGGGGTATAACTACGACGAATTACACCCTCTGCTACAGAATGCACTTGAGGTACATAAAACCAGTCTGGAGCTTTAACAACAATCTTTTTATTAACTGTAGCTACTAAACCCAAATTAGAACCAATTAGCATTTCTGGCTGGATATATCCTGCTGCTCCCAAGGCATCTGTGAGGGCTGCGGCCAAAGAAGGTTGTTGAATATTTTCCACAGGCTCATCGGGTAATATAAAGTTAGCTGGTAGGGTTTCCCAGGTAATCGTAGGTTTAGCTTGAGGAGATGAAATTTGGAGAACCATTTAATTTACCCTCAACTAGAAATGTTTGTGCAAATTAACTAAAGTATATCAAAAGTTGAGACTTAATTTGAATTAATATCCCAACTTTTAATTTTTACAAAAGAAGGGAACAGGGAACAGGGAACAGGGAACAGGGAACAGATAAGAAACTTTAGTTCTTAGTTTAAAGCTCGGTCAAAAAAAAGATGTTTTTACAAGATGCGTAGCCCGGAAAAAACAGTGTCATTATTTCAATCTCATGTTTTTAAACATGAGTTTTTCCTGTTCCGGTGTGCCTATTC
>JAKOGY010000111.1 GCA_028658405.1 Dolichospermum sp. ST_sed8
AGCCGTGTACACGGAAACGGGTACGCACGGATCTAACTGAGAGGGGCGGGAAATAATATTCCCCCTCGACTCAACCCTTATATTATATTAGGAATTGCAGCGGCACTTTTAGTTGGAGGGGTAGTTTTTGTGGCCTTTACTGTTTCTAATGTCAGTTAATTGCCAAAATGTCCTATAAATTTTAACTTTTCCGAAGATCAGGTTCTTATTTTCATCAAGAGCCTGATTTTTTTGTTAAAATAGCAAAGTGCAAGTAGAATTATCGTTTTTTTGACATTCTAGCCCGCAAAACGTGATTCATCCTGAAAAAGAACATATCTCTGTGAAAATCAAAATTATGAGATGTGACATTAATATTTAATTTATTCAGTCAGGATGTATACAGAAAAAAAGGCTAAAACCCAAGTAAATACAAACGTGAATGAAACTGTACACACAGAAAACATTAGTTTGAATCGGCAAGTATACCAACGCCTAAAACTTGCCCTGAGTCTGGGTTTACGTAGACAAATTTTATTTGCTATATGTGATGATTTACATTTAAGAAATCGAATAGCAGCCCGATTGCACTCAACCCTTGCTTATCCGGTGGGTAAGGTATTATATCAGCGAGCCAACTCAGGAGATTTTAGCACTCCAGCTTATCCGCGACTAGTCACTTTACGTTTAAATGTAAGCGATCCTAATCCTATAGCGCAAATTAATCAATGGTTAGCTAATTATCCACCTCCGCTGATGGGGAAATCAACAGATAATCCTGTCCGTCCCTTACCAATCCCTGCATTTCAAATTGTGGGGGTGGAAATGCTGACTAAAGAACCAGTAGCAGTACAACGGTTATTTTTAAATTATCTCCGTTTAGGTGAACAGCATTTATCTGGTGATGAATCTAGCCGCTTTTTAGAATCTAGTTTGTTATTTTGGGTTTCTCATCCTTGGTTGTCTGCAATTCAGCAATCAGCACTCAAATTTTGGCATTATCGAACGGGTGTATTTGTGTTTGCGGGAGAACCAACACCAACTATAGAGAATAGAGATTATTCAGAGGTTTTAGCTGATTCTCGAAGTTTAGACCGGGAGAATTTAGATCATTTATTTGTTAATGAAGAGAAAATTTCTCCAGACATCCAACAAATAAATAAACCCGATTTGCCTTTAACTGCAACTACAGCTTTAGTCACAGAAATACCAGAAATACCAGAAATACCTGCTGTTCAATCTTCTCAAATAACTAATAATCAAAGTTTCTTGTCCTTATCTCATATTAACCAGGAGTTGCAAAAATTAATTCAGGCAACAATAAATGCTGATGATGGCGATCAAATTCAACAAATGCTCTGGGAAATTGAACAATTACACATTCAAAAAACTACTGGAGAAGAATTAGCGACCGCTTATCAGAATCTTGGTAATTTCTATCGGTTGCAGATTGAGCAAGGACAACCAACTATAGAAAACTTAATGATAGCAATTTTGGCTTATCAGGAAGCGGTGAGCCATGATGAAAGTTCTCCACAACTTCCAGATATTTTGAATGATTTGGGGACACTTTACTGGATGTTACACCGCATCCCTGATAATTCGGAAGAAGCGAAAATTTATATTCAGCAAGGGATAGATTTTTACAAGTTAGCACTCAAGCTGATTACAGGTGATACTCACACAGAAACTTATACTCGTATTCAAAATAACCTTGGTACTGCCTATGGAGATTTGGCTCGGTTTGCTGACGCAGTAGAAAACTGGAATTGGGCAATTGTTGCTTATGATGAAGCACTTCGTTACCGGAAAGAAGAGATAGAACCATTAAAATATGCTGCTTGTCAAAATAACTTAGGTACAGCGTACTGGCATCTAGGACAGTATAATCAACCAGTGGAACATCTGAAAAAAGCGATCGCTGCTTATAAATTAGCAATTGTTCACTATCAACCGGCAGATGAACCCCTAAAATATGGGATGATTCAAAATAATATTGGTACGGCTTATTGGAATCTTTCCCAATATGAACAACCAAAAGAAAACCTCCAGTTAGCAATTCAGGTTTATAATGAAGCACTAAAATATCGCACATCTTTTGATGTTCCTCAAGCCTATGCTTCTACTCAAAATAATCTGGGTATCGCTTATTGGCATCTAGTAAATCAGCCCCAAATAACAAAGGAAGATCAACAAAAACTCATAAAATTATGTATTCATGCTTATGAAGAAGCTGTGAATATAGCTCACTCACTTATAAGTGTATCTTTAAATTTTGATTTATATGTCACACACAATAATTTAGGATTAGCTCATCATGATTTAGTGACAGATGTATCTTTTGATGGTGACAAGAAAACACTTTCTCAACATTTAGAAGCTGCTTTAGAAAATCATTTACACGCATTAAGTGGATTTGATAGACAAACAGAAAATTATCAAACAACAATCAATTACATTATTAACACAATTCGTTCTTTCCATAATAAGTTAGGAATTCAAGGACAAAATTTAGCTTTGTCTAAACTTCCAGGACAATTGTTGCCAGATGTTTTACCGAAGTTATAAATTAATAATTGGTGATATGAAAGAAACAGTTTTAGGGGTTCGCAATCTACAAGTTGAATTTATCAGTGATAGCAGTAATGTCAAAGCTATTGATGATATTAGTTTCCAACTGCATCAAGGTGAGACGCTGGGAATAGTGGGAGAGTCTGGGAGTGGAAAGTCAGTTACAGCTTTAGCAATTATGGGTTTGTTGCAATATCCTGGAAAAGTAAGTGGTGGAGAAATTTTCTTTTCTCGGACAAATAGCCAACCCTTGGATTTATTAACATTGTCACCTCAAGAAATGCAGCTTTATCGGGGTGGTGATATTGCTATGATTTTCCAAGAACCGATGAGTTCTTTAAATCCGGTTTATAGTATCGGGTTTCAGTTGCAAGAAGCAATTATGCGACATCAAAATATAAATGCAATTGCAGCGAAAAGAATTGCGATCGCAGGTTTGCAAGAAGTTAAACTGTTACCTAGTGATGAGCAAATTCAAGAACAATATATTCATAATAATTTGTCTGAATCAGGGAGTTTTAAATTAGCGCAGTTGGTGAAAGAACACAAAGAAGCGATGCTAGAACGCTACCCTCATCAGCTATCTGGTGGACAATTGCAACGAGTTATGATTGCCATGGCAATTTCTTGTAACCCATCTGTGTTAATTGCTGATGAACCAACTACAGCTTTAGATGTCACTGTGCAAGCGACAATTTTAGCATTGTTGTATGAATTACAACAAACTCGTAATATGGCAATGATTTTCATTAGCCATGACTTGGGGTTAATTTCAGAAATTACTGACCAAGTAGCAGTGATGTATAAAGGTAAAATTGTGGAATATGGTGCTGCTGCACAAATTTTCAACAATCCTCAACATCCTTATACTAAAGGACTTGTATCTTGTCGTCCTAGTTTGAACCGTCGTCCCCACAAACTGCTGACTGTTTCTGACTATATGAGTGTCACAGAAGATGAATTTGGCAAAGTCATAATTCAGGCTAAAGAACCTGCACAACCATCGGAAATTACTAGGGAAGAGATTAATCAAAGATTAGCAAATAACAGTGCAAAACAACCTCTGTTGACAGTTAGTAACTTAGAAGTCGGTTTTCCAGTTCGGGGAGTATTTGGAGCTACAAAACGCTACCATAAAGCGGTAAATGGCGTTTCTTTTGATGTCTTTCCGGGAGAAACTTTGGGATTGGTGGGGGAATCGGGTTGCGGTAAAACTACTTTGGGTAGAACCCTGCTGCGATTAATCGAACCGATGAGTGGTAAAATATTCTTTGATGGACAAGATATTACTCACTTGACTGGGAAAACTTTGCAGCACTTACGACGGGAAATGCAAATTATTTTCCAAAATCCTTTTAGTTCCCTTAATCCCCGGATGAAAGTTGGGGAAGTGATTATTGAACCCCTGTTGATTCATGGTGTGGGTAAGTCAAAACAACAGCAACAAGCTAGGGGTGTAGAACTGTTGGAAAGGGTGGGTTTAAGTGCAGATGATCAGAAAAAATATCCTCATCAATTTTCAGGTGGTCAGCGTCAACGGGTTTGTATTGCCCGCGCTTTAGCTTTAAATCCTAAATTTATTATTTGTGATGAGTCTGTTTCAGCTTTAGATGTATCAGTGCAAGCGCAGGTTTTGAATTTATTAAAAGAATTGCAAGCGGATTTTCAACTAACTTATATCTTTATTTCCCATGATTTAAGTGTAGTGAAATTTTTGAGCGATCGCATTTTGGTGATGAATCAAGGAAAAATTGTGGAATCAGGGACATCTGAAAGTATTTATTTAGAACCAAAAGAAGAATATACCCAAAAATTAATTGCTGCAATTCCTACAGGTAGTCCTGAACGGATTAGAACTCGGCACAATTAAACAATAGACATCTGGTAAAAAAGAATGTAGGGACAATTCATGAATTGTCCCTACGAGGGTTTCGAGCTACGCATATTGAATTTCTACAAGATGTCTAATGCCAAATTAAAGACAGTTCAAAACCCGCACCAGCTAAAGCTACTCCTGCTAAGTTACCTTTGGATAAAGATAACAAACCCATTGCCCATTTTGCCCAACCAGGAGAGTTATCCTCTTCTGTGGTAGAATGGGTGTTAACATTCACTTTTTGTCCTGTTAATTTTTCGGTGATTTGGTTAGTTACCTGATTGTAAGAAGCACCATATTGAGCAGCAGAATTAGATAATTCTTTAAATGCTGTATTCATGTCTTTTTCAGCATTTAAAGTCCAAGCAGCAGATTTATCTGTGATATATTGCTCAAAGGCTTTTTGTAATGCAATATTAAATGCTTCTCGTTTTCCACTACTCAAAAAATCAAACAAATTTAAGTTTGGTTGATAGCGCAAGAAATCATTTTCAAAGGTATTACCTAAGTTTAAAACATAGCTGCGGAAAGATTCCGATATTCCTCGTGCTTGGGAGTCTCTAGTATTGATAATTTCCTTTTGGAATTGATCACGAATGTGATTAAGTTTAGTAAATTCCGGTTCAACAGAATCAATGAGTTTTTTTAATTCATCTACATCTTGATCAAGTAAGGGAATCCGTCTGTTGATAGCTTCCAGAGTATGGTTTACAGCTTGTCTAGCCAGGGTTCTGACTTGACGTAATTCGGCGATCGCTCTTTCCCTCGTCAGAAACGTATTTAATGCCCCCATAAACTCAGGAAAGCCAGTTTTACTCAAATCAGCTTGGGGATTTTTTAATCTGCGTCTGAGGGCTTGAATTGAAGAAAGTTCAAACACTCTTTCATCATAAATATCTTGTCCATCTACATAACAATATTCGGCTAAATTAGCTTTAAATACTTGTCTGAGTCTAGTTTCTGCTGATGTTAATTCTTCAAGATCATCAGGATCAATTAAGGATTTTTTTACCTGATCCCAAGCATTAACTAAGAAGAAAACTGATAAACCTCTGCCTTTAATATAATTCTCTAGGTAACGTCTTTCACCTAAAGTACAAGGTTGAGAAGCCCGCATAACAAATAAAATTGCATGACAGTTATTTACATATCCTAAAGATAACTCATTCCGCGCTTCTGTATCATTCAAACCAGGACTATCAACAATTTCAATCCCCTTCTCTAGTAAAGTTAAAGGATATTCAACTACAGCATAATCAACATCAGGAAATGCTTGCTTTTGTTCCTGTTCTAACTTCTTCGCTTCTGCTGGATCAATTGTATATTTATATTTAAAACTTTGAAAATCTAGCTGTTGAGGACTTTTACCATCATTGAAATGAATAGTAACTTTCTTTTCTGCCCCATAGCGTAAAATAGTTAATACTGCGGTACAAGGATTGACATCACTGGGTAATATATTCTCACCAATCAAGGCATTAAGAAACGTACTTTTTCCCCGTTTCATATCACCTAAAACTAACAATCGAAAGACACCTTGACGAAGATTTTTACTAGCGGCTGTAATGTCTTCAATGTCTCTAATTAAACTTAATTTACCAGAGGAATTATCTCCAGCTAATTCTGCTTGATTAATCGTATCAGCAATTTTGCTTAAACAAATAGCGATTTCCGAACGAACTTGAGAAACCCGTTCCAAATCGTTGATAAATTGGTCAGTTCCCACTTGATTATTCATGATGATGCCATTTTATTTAATATTCTTAAATTTGGATTCTAGAAACAGTTTATAAACCAGAAAAGTCAAAGCTCCAAACATCACAATTCCTGCTAAAGCTGAAGCCACTTTCACTGCAACTATAGTCGCAACAGCCAAACCAAAAAGCTGTCCACCAAGAATTATTTTTCTCAGCCAAGGTTTTTGCGTTTGTGCTGGTTGGTGTTTCTGGGTTTCATAGAAAGGTGTATCAATACCATTGATTTGATCATCAATTTCTCGAAGTCGCTTTTCTACCTGACGTTGAATGTCTTGATTATGTTCATGGGGAGATTTCATCAGCATCCACCTTATGTTTAGGACATTATTGAGTATATTGTATGATAATTTGTGCCAGGAAATTTACAAAGCATATTATCGTTGCTGCATTTAGTTGAGATTCAATATTGTATCCTGGCTTTTCGGAAATTATAGGAAAAAAGATCACAATAGGATTTCGTTAAATGTCAGAATTTGATAGCCGGGAATAACTTAGGTAGATTCAACATGGATATCAAAAATGGATTTATTGGTACGATTGGTAACACACCTCTAATTCGCTTAAATAGTTTTAGTGAAGAAACAGGTTGTGAAATCTTGGCCAAAGCGGAATTTCTTAACCCTGGTGGTTCTGTGAAAGATCGGGCTGCACTTTACATTATCGAAGATGCAGAAAAAAAAGGACTTCTCAAACCTGGAGGTACAGTAGTAGAAGGAACTGCGGGTAATACAGGTATTGGACTGGCACATATTTGCAATGTCAAAGGTTACAAATGCTTGATTTTTATTCCCAATACCCAATCTCAAGAAAAAATTGATGCTTTGACTACCTTGGGTGCTGAAGTTCGTCCTGTTCCGGCTGTACCTTACAAAGATCCTAATAATTACGTCAAGCTATCTGGTAGGATAGCAGCGGAAATGGAAAATGCCATTTGGGCTAATCAGTTTGATAATTTAGCCAATCGTGTTGCCCATTATGAAACCACAGGTAGAGAGATTTGGCAACAGACAGGTGGTAAGATTGATGGTTGGGTGGCGGCCACTGGTACGGGTGGTACTTATGCTGGTGTGGCTATGTACCTCAAGGATCAGAATCCAGCGGTTAAATGTGTAGTTGCTGATCCTTTGGGGAGTGGACTATATAGCTATATCAAAACTGGGGAAATCAAAATGGAAGGTAATTCTATTACTGAAGGTATTGGTAATAGTAGAATTACCGCTAATATGGAAGGCGCACCTATTGATGATGCGATCCAAATTGATGATCCTGAAGCCTTGCGAGTAGTTTATCAACTATTAAGAAAAGATGGTTTATTAATGGGTGGTTCGACGGGAATTAATGTCGGTGCGGCTGTGGCTTTAGCTAAACAATTAGGACCTGGACATACTATTGTTACTATCTTATGTGACAGTGGTTCTCGCTATCAATCACGGATATTCAATAGTGAATGGTTAGCAAGTAAAGGATTGGTGATTAATTAGGAGTTTTTTACTTATCGCCACCCTGTAGTGGCGATGCTCAACATTTTTTAGAATTTATTATTGATGGAAATGGTAGAATAAGAATTATTGCAGTTGCTCATTTTCGTAACTAAGAGGTGAAATCCATTATGGAAAAAATAGAACTTGAATTAGATAGGCTCACTTTTGAACGGGCAAAAACTATTGCAATAGTTAATCAATCAACATTATCAGAATTAATCACCCAAGTAATTGAACGTTTAGCAGAAATTCAAGAAAAAAAAGATCCCTTAATGGGATTATATGCGGATGTTCCAGAAATTGTTGATGAAATTGTTGTTGAAGCAATGGAAAAAAGAAGGATATAGTTGATTCAATGAACAAAGTAGATAAATCCCTACTTGATACTGATATTCTCTCAGAAATTATTAAACGAGCAAATCCTCGGATTATTGCCAAAGCCGATATTTATCTAAACCAATTTGAGAAATATACAATTTCTGCAATTACAAAAGAAGGGAACAGGGAACTCTTAACTGGAAATAAGAAACACTCATTTGCACCAGTTTAAATCTCAGTCAAAAAAAAGATGTTTCTACAAGATGCGTAGCCCGAAAAAAACAGTGTCATTATTTCAATCTCATGTTTTTAAACATGAGTTTTTCCTGTTAGAAAGTTGCCCGTTCCCTGTTCCCTCTGAATTTAGTTACTGGTAATTTATCTCATTACCAAAGAATTTAAGATTTAGGCTATTCACTAATACTAGATAACTGGCGTTTATAGTCAAAATGGTGATGAATGAATTAATATCAAATGTCTCAAATCAGGAACAACCCCTTCCTATTTGTGTCCAAGTATGTCAACATCGTACTTGTAGGAAACAAGGTGCAGCAGAAGTATTAGCGGCTTTACAAGCTTTACCTATACTTAATGTGACAGTTATACCAAGTGGCTGCTTAGGTCAATGTGGTAATGGGCCAATGGTGTTAGTGTTACCGGAGATGGTTTGGTATTGTCGGGTTTTACCTCAAGAAATACCCAGATTGGTAGAACAACATTTATTAGGTGGTACAAGAGTTAAGAAAATGCTTTATTATCGGTTTCATCCCCACGGGTAAACTAACTGAAAATATATAAATTCTGTAATTTAGCACAAATGCAGTGAGGGAATGAATGGATATTCAGCATCTACGTCAATCATTAAAAATCAAGTGGCTGGGTTATTACGAACAAAATCGTGATTGGCTAGTAAAAATGCGAATTTGGAAAGATTATGAGGGGATACGCCGTCCTTCTTCTGGTTACGTTTTAGCAACTTTATCTACTTTAGAACCCGAGTTAAAAAAAATCCTGCCTTTTATTTTGGATTTAAATAATGATCCTGACAAAATAATTGCGGCTTTGCATTTACACTTCAATCCTGAACAGGAGTTAAAACTATTAAAATCCCAACATTCTACAGCCAAAAATGAGATTGTTAGTACGTCTCCTGCTCATATACATTTGATAGATTCACCTGTGTCCAAAGAACGTAAACAAGTGTTATTGAAAATGTCTACAAGTGTTTCCGTGATGGCTGTTGCTACGCCGGTTGATCATCATTCTTCTGTTAGGCTACCTGTGGGACCAGGAAGAGAACAAATAGACAAGCGATTTATCAATACTGAAATTCTCAGCCAAAATATTCCCCGTGTTTCATCTACTCAGAGTAGTATTTTTCCGTCTTGGATAGATGAATTGTGTCCAGGTAGAGGAAATTGAATTTTGAATTTTGAATTGTTAAAGTGGATATTCGTGAGAGACAAAGGGAATAGCCACTATTTCTCCTTCTGTTTCCCCAACTTGCACTTTTAAACCGACTCCACCGGCTTTACTCCTGATGTAACCTAGTCCAAAATGACCATCAGGGGTTTCTGTATAGCTGGTGAGTTTACCTACTTTTTCTTCCCCAATGGTAATTACTGTTCCCGGTTCAGCAGCAGCACTGAGACGAATCCCCCAAAGGTATTGTTTTACACCTTTATATGTATTGAGTCTGGCAATGGTTTCTTGTCCGATATAACAACCTTTGTTAAAGGAAACTGTTTGCCATAAACCCACTTCCAAGGGATTGTAATCATCTGTAAGTTCTAAATCTGGGGCAGGACGACCTTGTAATATTCGTAACATTTCCCATGCGCGATCGCTCAATTCCACAGCCCCAAATCCCAGTATTTTCTCCCACAATTGTTGTTTGACTGCAATTGGTAAAATCAGGGTATATCCGGGTGCAGCCACACCACTACCCACTGCAACTATCACCCCATCAACTAAAACGTGATTACCGTAGGGTTGACCAATTAAATCACCAGCCCCCAATTTTTCCACAATAGCATGACTTTGGGGTCCAATCAGGCTCAAGGTTGCCGTTTCCTCGGTGACATCAGTTAATTTAACTTTGTCTGCAAAGAAGATATAACGATCTAACCATTGCATGAGCAATTCACGCCGGTTAGGGGAAACTAACAATAAAACAGCATCATCTAATATATACCCAGTTACTAAATCTATGGTGCGGGCTGTAGATGTTACCATGACAGTATCACAGCCCTGACCTGGTTTCAAGGATTCAAAATCATTGGTGCTTTGATTATGTAAAAAGCGAAGACGGTCATCATTAGAAATACGGATGACTCCCCAATGTGAGCGATCGCTTACCGCTACCCCTTCCTGTACCGATTGGATAGCATTTGTGTCTTTAGTATCAATTGCAGATGTTAACATAGTGGCGCAGAATGATCGTAATTTCAATATTATCTTCAAAGAAAATATTAGCAAATAATAAGTCCTTGGCGATAGCGAGGCGCGACCTAGGAATCGCCTTTTGCCTCTTCATTGGTTAATAATTTGCTATACAATAGCGATCGCGCCTCTGTTCCTTAACAAATCACGTCCTATGCAAGAGAATCAGACAATCGCTGCTCTATCCAAGAATTTAGGCTTTTACCTTCTTGTCTAGCTTGTATTGTCATTACTTTGTGTAATTCAGGGTCAATTCTCACTACAAATTTTCCTGAAAATGGTTTATCCGGTTCTTCCCCACGTTCTTTGCAAAATTCTAAATAATCATCTACTGAATCTTGAAACGCTTGTTTTAATTCCTCTACACTACTGCCTTGAAATGTAATCACATCTCTAATATTAATAATTTCGCCGTGAAAAATTTCAGCTTCATCATCAAATTCTACTACTGATTCATAACCTTTATATTTCATCACTGTTGAACCCCGCTTCTAATAGAAAACGTCGTATAGATTTTACAGCACCTTTATCTGTTTCTTTTTCAGGATGTGGCCGATGGAAAACTGACCTCACCCCATTAAGAGCAATTCTGACTCTTGAGCCTTGTGCCTAGCTATACTAGTTGTATAAAGCTGACATTAAATACAAAAATGATATCTTATTACTTGACATTGTTGAATAAATATTCTAAAGTTATCATATAAGCCGGCTCTTATTGGAGGTATAAGCGTGGATGGAGATGTATTACATCGGTCTAGCAAATACGTAGTCTCATCTCAACAAAGTTGAGGAAAAATATCATGGCTACTAATATCCTCGATAACATCGATCTGCGGGCATTAGGTGAACTCCTACAACAAGCCCGTAAAAAATGCGACATGACTCAAGCTGATGCAGCTAAAATTATTGATGCTGCACGCACCACTGTAATTGCTATTGAAAAAGGAGAACGCCGTCTCAAGGCCAATGAACTAATTAAACTTGCTCGCGCTTACGGGCGTTCTGTGAGTGACTTTGTGCGATCTCGTCCAGTAGTCCAACCTTTTGAAGTGCAGTTTCGAGCAGTTTATCAACGCAGTCAGGAACAAGAGAAAGAAATTGAACCATTCATCCTCCATTTAGAGGAGTTATGTCAAAATTACCTAGAACTTGAGAAGATTATGGACGCGCCAATAGCGCAAAACTATCCTCTTGAGTATCAAGTAACAGATATGCCAATTAAATCTGCTGCGGAGAGTATAGCAGTAGCAGAACGTCATAGACTGGGTTTGGGTGATGCTCCTATTCCTCAACTGCGGGACATCCTAGAGCAAGATGTGGGGTTGCGGATCTTCTATTTGCAGATGCCGCAAAAATACTCAGAGGTATATAGCTATAACAATCAAGTCGGTGGTTGTATGGCTATCAATGCCAATCATCCAGAAGAGCGTCGGCGGTGGTCAATGGCACATGGATATCTGCATTTTCTCGCCCATCGGCAAAAACCAGAATTTCATTTTGATGGACAATATCAACGATTTCCCGAAAGTGAGCAACTAGCAGAAACTTTCCCTAAATATTTCCTGATGCCTACCAGTGGGTTACTGAAACGGTTTAATGATTTATACCGTACACATGGTAAATTTACCCCAACTAATCTATTTACACTAGCGCATTACTACGGTGTTTCTGTTGAAGCACTTGTTTATCGGTTAGAAGAAATGGAACTTCTACCTTCAGGAACTTGGGATAAATTGCGAGATAGAGGTTTGAAAGTCAGAAAGGTACAGGAGGAACTTGGCTTAGAACAAATCCCTCAAAGGATTGATATAATGCCACTTCACTATCAACACCTAGCAATTGAAGCATTAGATCAAGGTTTAATTACGGAAGGGCGTTTTGCTGATTTCCTCTCTGTTAATCGTTTAGAAGCTCGTCGTATTGCTGAATCATTACGGACTTATTCAAGCGGAATGATGGAAGAAGACACGGATTTTGATTTGCGTCAAATCCAAACTACTGGGAAGTAAGGTTAATTTATGCAAATTACTCACTCCCACGTTCTTCTTGATGCTTGTTGTGTACTCAACCTTTGTGCGGCAGGTCAATTTCTGACAATTTTAAAATCTCTTCCTGCTGAAATTGTTGTTACAACAGTTGTACAAGAACGGGAATTAAACACACTCCAACTACTTCAGGAAGAAGAGAATGATGCTGTGTTAGAGTTTCAAGAAGCCATTGCACAAGGTTTCCTAAAAGTTGTGGATTTTGAATCAGAGGAAGAGGAGGAATCTTTTATCAACTATGCTGCTATTCTTGATGATGGTGAATCTGCTACTTGTGCAATAGCCGTTCAGAGAAAATGGGCAATAGCAACTGATGATAGAAAAGCAATTTCATTTATTCAAAAAGAAGCTCCCTATATTCAAATTTTATCAACCCCAGAAATAATTAAACATTGGTCAGAAAAGCAAAGCATTGATTCTTTAGTATTAAGTAATGTCCTCAATGCAATTCGGATTAAAGGACGTTATATACCACCAAAAAATGATCCTTTGCGAAATTGGTGGATAAATGCTTGTTAATTTATTTCTATGTTTTCACCTTGCGGTTTTGTTTCATCAATTCCTGAACTTGAGCCGCTACCAGAGGATGTGGATCTGTTTTTAAGTAAGGAAGAATTTCTTGCACAATTCTCCCAGAAACTACACTCAAATAGGATATAGCCGCTTCCCGGACAAAGCCTGTCGGATGACGCAAAGTTACCAAAATTTGATCAGAACTAACGCGGATATGGGCTGCTTGGGCAAAATGAAAACAGCAAGCCAAACACCAATCAGAGAGAAGATTACTCATGTTAATCAAATGACGCAAACGATTAGCAATGATAGTTAATTCTTTTTCCTTATTCTCCGGCATTTTCTCCCGTTCCACAATTCCATATTCTATCAAACGCTGGAGTTTTTCCCGTGGTGGACGGCGATCTAAAATATGCAGTAACAGTAATTTACATGATAATTTCACAGTATGGTCTAATATTTCTAAACCTCTAGCTAAACTTACCACCGATTCAGATTGGAGATTTAAAGCTGCGGCTTGGATTTTAGCTGGAGAATAAAGTAATTTTAGTAGCAATAGCAATCGATCTTTAACGTCAATTTCTACTTCTAATAGTGCGGTTTGTAATAATTCACCAATAGCAATTAATCTCTCATTAGTGTGATGATTGTCTAGAGAATTAATTAATTGCAAGTCTATATAAGCAGCATAAATTTCTCCTAAAAATCGTAATTCTTCCTTAATTAAAGCTTCTATTCTACTTTCATCTAACATAAGCACAACAGTTTGATTTTCTGACTGTTGGTTAATTTTAATTAAACTCCGCAGAATATATTCCCTGGTACTACCCCAGGATGTTTCTAAATTTATCCATAAACTTTCCTGTGCTTCTATAGTACCAATCAGAGCGATAGTTCGCCAAGCGTGCATTCGCACTACTTCTGGTTTGTAAATATTTGTCGCTAGTTGTAATAACAAAGGGAGTGCATTGTTCTCTAATCGCACTAAACAATGGATAGCGGTAGTGCGGGTAGACTTATAAGATAGGGCAGTTAATAGGATTGAATAGTATTGTTCTAACCTCGTTGCAGCAATCATTTCCAAAACAGCACAACGCACCCGCAAAGATTTATCTGTTAATAAGCTGGGAATATGTAATCGTAATTCTTGGATATCTACAGATTCTCTGAAAGCTCTGACAGCGTTAATCCGTTCTTTTTCCTGGGAATGAGTTAACATCTGCTGCATAGTATTTGTAGCTACTACTCTTTGGTGAGGTGTTCCCTGACGCAGGAGTAAAGCAGCGGAGGTAGCCCGAATTAGTGAATGGCATTGGGGATGTAGGTACTTTTCTAAAAGGCTTAAATCAGGATTCACATCAGCCAAGTAAACGTAACGTAAAGCCAGAGCAAACACCTCTGGATCAAATGTAGCTGGAGACTGTTCTAAGAGAGGACTAACTGCATTCAAGTATGCTGGGTTTGCACCTGCTAATAACATTACTTCCAGGCTTTTAGATTGTAAATTCGGTGGAAGTTGTCCGAGTAATGGAGCTAAAACCTCGGCTGCTCCCTGGAGATCAATTTGGGCTAAAAGTTCGACACAAGCAGCTTTATCGGCTGTATTACCTGTTTCTATTAAGGCTTTGACTACTCCCTGTTGGAATACTCGTAACCCGACAGTGGCCGCACTGACTTCTCCCCTTTCGGCGCTTAATACCAATAAATCAACGTAGCGCGATCGCAATTCCCAGACTACTTTTAAACAACTGGCAGCGATAATCATCGTTTCTCCCACAAATACCCATTTTTGTAAGGATTCAGGCACATATTGTTCGACAAAAAACAAAGTCGTAAAAATTGTTAATCCCGTTAAACCACTGGAAATAGCTTCGGCTGTGCCACCGGATAAAGTTTGGACCCAACTGCGAATTTCTTCGGGAATAGGTTGATATAAAACAGGTCCACTACTAACAACAAAGGTATAGCGGAGAAGTTCATCGCAGAATTTTAGACTTACTAAGCCCCAGAATACAGTTTGTGCTTGAATAGAAGGAAAGAAACTCAACAGAGCGATCGCTGATGGTAATAAAAATCCTACAGTAATTGGTAACAGTGCCGCCGTCGAAAATACCCCAATCTTTTCAATCAGACGACTAGAAACAAACCATTGAGTGAATAACTCACACAATCCCACAATCCCCCCAAACAGCCCCAAAAAACTAGCCAAATCTTGATTACCAAAATTAGCATTCAGTTCTCTAAGATATTGAAAATCTATTAATAAGCCCATGACTTGCAACAGGGCAACAAAAATAAACAAATACCAGACATAACGCTTTAGAGGAGTTTGCAAGCGGCGATGGCGAGTCCCTTGTTCCTCGGGAATATCTCTTTGGGGAGTAGCGGGAAAAGCACCACGATATTTATAAGTTAAAAGAAATAAAATTCCCGAACCACAGAGAACCACCAAACAGGCAAGAATAATCACCTGATTTAGAGTCATGACTTTTACCAACCAAGGCAAACTAAACCCACTGATGACATCTGCTACTAATAAACCACTACTAACCAGTGGGTAAGTTCGTTTAATTTCCCGAATATTGAAGAGTTGATTCGCAACAATGGAAGTATTTAGGTCATTGACTACATAACAAGCATCTACCCATAGTCTGAGGAGAAAAATAATTACCATTGCAAAAGACGGAACACTGATTCCCCAATGCAATAATACTAATAAAAATAAAGGCACGATCATACAAGGTACAATCGCTACAATCACCCAACGGAGAGGAAAAATCCTTTGGAACCAAGAAAATAAACCAACCAGTCCCGCACCCAGCACAGCACTAGCAATATAAATCCAAGGTAGTTGACCTGCTCCATATTGATCTAAAAATAAGGCAACAGTGCTATCTTCTGCCCATCGTAATCCCACAGCTACCGTTGTATAGAAAGCAAACATCATCCAAGTGCGTTCAACTTCTTCTGGACGGAGATTTACCCACTTCAGCAGTCGTGTCACAACGCCTCGATTGCTAGTAAACCCATGATTTTTCGATTCCATACAGTTTTATTGTCTGGTATAACTAAGTAAAAATAACTATACATTTGCCAGGATTATGTAGAAAAAAGAGAATTTTACACTTTCCGTTAAATATTCCTATCTTAGTATGTAATAGATTTTATTACTTAACCACCGTAACAAAGGTAAGTAATACAGTTTAAAAAAAATACATCAGCCTATAGACCAGCTACTAATTTTTCATTCCTTCTTCCTTCTTCCTTCTTCCTTCCTCCTTCTTTCTTCCTTCTTCCTTCGTGTACTTCGCTCCTTCGTGGTTCATTCACTCCTGACTCGGTGACTCCTATTCCATCACATTTTCCATAGCAAAAGTCCTGAGCAACTGAGTATTATCTTTCCCACTCAGCCGTCAGGACTATCATTTTAGATTGACATCCTCCCCACCCTACTCCGTAGAGGGTGGGGATTCCAAAGATCGCTCTTTGGGTTTCCTCTTTCCACGA
>JAKOGY010000112.1 GCA_028658405.1 Dolichospermum sp. ST_sed8
ATAATAATCAATAATAGCGAAGATATTCAATAGCTACCATCAATAATAATCAATAATAGCGAAGATATTCAATAGCTACCATCAATAATATTTATCGAAGAATATGAATATTTGATGTATTAATATATTAACGGTGGGCAATGCCCACCCTACAGAAGTAAATATTTAAAATTATCTGATGTCAAATTATAGACGGGTTTATATTCCTGGAGGAACTGTATTTTTAACTTTGGTGACATATCAACGTTATCCAATTTTCTCAAAGCCAGAAAATGTTTCTCTATTCCGTCATGCTGTTGCAAATATCCGTTCAGAAATGCCTTTTGAAATTTTAG
Organism: Dolichospermum sp. ST_sed8; assembly: GCA_028658405.1. Taxonomy (GTDB): domain Bacteria; phylum Cyanobacteriota; class Cyanobacteriia; order Cyanobacteriales; family Nostocaceae; genus Dolichospermum. The sequence continues at coordinate 336 of JAKOGY010000112.1, forward strand.
GAGCGGTTGTTTTACCAGATCATATTCATTTTATTTGGACTTTACCAAATGATGATCAAAATTACTCAAAGCGGGTTGGAAAAATAAAGGTTTTATTTACTAAATCTTTGGGTGAAAATTTGGATTTACCTGAAAATTTATCAAAATCTCGTCGTAAACATCGAGAAAGTAATATTTGGCAGCGTCGGTTCTGGGATCATCATATTCGTAATGAACTTGATTTTCAAAGACATTTAGATTATATTCATTTTAATCCTGTTAAACATGGCTTTGTTTCTTGTCCTCATTTTTGGCAATATTCAAGCTTTGATAAATGGGTAAGTCAGGATATTTATACTCATGATTGGGGTTGTAATTGTCATGGTAAAGAAGTAAAAGTACCTGATTTTCAGGATATTGCAGAAATGGTTGGAGAGTAGTAAATTCAAGTTTAAATGAATATATAGGTGGGCATTGCCCACCCTACGAAGATGGAAAGTAATAATTTTAATGTTCAAGAATATGTTGAACAAATGTCGTTATTATTAAATTTAGAAATAAATGACGAATATAAAGATGGAGTAATTGCCAATTTTGAGAGAATTAAAGACATAGCCGAAATTGTTAATAATTTTCCTTTACCAGAATCAATTGAAATTGCACCGATTTTTGAACCATGAAAGATGCTGTATCTATCGCCGAAAATGTGTTATCAGGTAAGGTGAGTGCAAAGGAAATTACCCAGGCTGCATTAACTAGAATTGTTGCTAGAAATGATGAATTAAATTGTTTTACAAAAATTATCACAGAAACAGCTTTACAAGATGCAGAAAATATTGATAGGGAAATTATTGAAGGTAAAAATCCTGGTGTTTTAGCTGGAGTATCTTTTGCAGTTAAAAACCTTTTTGATATTGCTGGTTTAAGAACATTAGCAGGGGCAAAAATCAACGCCGAAAATTCTCCAGCTATCGAAGACGCAACCGCAATTAGGAGATTAAAAAAAGCCGGTGCGGTGTTAGTGGGTGCATTAAATATGGATGAATATGCTTATGGATTTGTCACAGAAAATGCCCATTATGGTACAACTCATAACCCCCATGATTTAAAACGGGTTGCAGGAGGTTCTTCTGGTGGTTCTGCGGCTGCGGTTGCTGCTGGGTTAGTTCCTTTTACTTTGGGTTCAGATACTAACGGTTCTATTCGTGTTCCTGCGGCTTTGTGTGGTGTATTTGGATTTAAACCTACCTATGGAAGATTATCCCGTGCCGGGGTAAAATTATTTTCTAGCAGTTTAGATCATATTGGCACTTTTACTAATTCAGTGCGAGATATTGCCACAATTTTTGATGTTTTACAAGGTGAAGATGAAAAAGATCCGATTTGTACAAAACGTCCCATTATTCAATGTTTACCACAACTAAATAATGATATATCTAATCTTAAAATTGCGATCGCTGATGATTATTTTACCCAAAATGCAGAAATAGAGGCTTTAGAAGCTGTTCAGAAGGTGGCTGAAGCTTTGAATGTTAGTGAATATATTACAATACCAGAAGCCAAAATTGCCAGGGCTGCGGCTTTTATAATTACAGCTTGTGAAGGGGCAAATTTACATTTAGATAAATTAAAAAACCGTCCTCAAGACTTTGATTTTGCGACGCGAGATAGATTTTTGGCAGGTGCTTTAATTCCTAATAATTGGTATTTACAAGCACAACGATTTAGACGTTGGTATCGAAATCAAGTTAGAGAAGTATTTCAAAATGTAGATATAATTATTGCCCCAACTACACCAATTACAGCCCCATTAATTGGTCAACAAACTATGATATTAAATGGTAAAGAAATTCTGGTTCGTCCTCACTTGGGTTTATTCACACAACCATTATCTTTTATTGGTTTACCTGTTTTATCAGTTCCAATTAAGCAAGAAAATTCTTTACCTTTAGGTGTACAATTGATAGCAGCACCCTATAATGAAGCTTTGATTTTACAGGTTGCAGCGACTTTAGAAAAACAAGATATAATTTCTGTATAAATCCTAAATATCAAAATTATGAAAACTTATGACTGGATTGTTATTGGTGCGGGAATTACTGGTGCTGCACTTGCTTATGAACTGACAAAAATCGGGTTTTCTGTGTTGTTATTAGAACAATACCAAACACCACAGAATGCTACCCGTTATAGTTATGGGGGAATTAGTTTTTGGTCAGCAACAACAGCAATTACAAAACAATTATCTGAAGAAGGTATTACCCGTCACCGTATCCTTTCACAAGAATTAAGAGCAGATACTCAATTTCGGGAATTAGATTTAATATTAACTATTCCTGTGGATATTAATCCAGAAATCATGGCTAAATTTTATCAAGAAGTAGTCATTCCTCCGCGTTTAATTAGTATTCAAGAAGCTTGCGAATTAGAACCTTTGTTAAACCCCGAAGTAATTTCTGGGGCATTAACTGTTAAACATGGTCATGTTCACCCAGAAAAAACTACCCAAGCATATATTCAAGCCATGGTAAATTTAGGAGGAGAAATCCGATTTGGTCAATTTTTAGAATTAGTAACTACACCCTCTCAAAAATGTACAGGAGTGAAAACAAATAACACTACTTTTAATAGCGATAATGTTGTCATTTGTGCTGGAGGAATTAGTCGTAAATTACTTAAATCAATGGGTATTGCGGCAAAGATATATTTTTCTCATGCAGAAATAATTGAAACACCACCTATTGATATTAAATTACACAGCTTGGTATCACCAGCAAATCTGCAAAGATATGAACTAGAAGCAGAATGTACTCAAATTGATGAATTATGGGATAACCCAGATTATGAAATAGTACCATCAATTCTAGATGCTGGTGTAGTGCAATTTCTTGATGGTAGTTTGCGCTTAGGTCAAATTAGCCGAGCTTTAACAAATCCTCAAGCGAAAATTGACTCAGCAGCGAGTGAAAAATGGTTAAGAGAAAGTATCAGGCAAATATTACCAAGTTTAAACAATATACCAGGAAAATGGCATCATTGTATAGCTGCTTTTACCCATGATAAATTACCCTTAATTGGTGCTATTGGCGAATTTTCAGGATTGCATATATTTTCTGGTTTTAGCAGTCCTTTTATTTTTCTCCCACCAATAGCTGTCCGTTTTGCCAAATTTGTATCTGGTCAAGAAGATGAGATAATTAAACAGATGTCTCCTGAGCGTTAGTGTTTTTCCACTATATAGGGTTTTAAAAATCAAACGCAGATAAACGCAGATAAAGATTACTTATCTTCTTCTTCTTCTTCTTCTTCTTCTTCTTTTCTTCCTTCGTGTCCTTCGCTTCTTCGTGGTTCATTCAATCCGTATTTTTCCGAATCTAATTTCATGAGTTTAGCAGCTTCTTGTAATAGTGCTTGTTGTTCATTATGAATAACTTCTAAACGATGAGAAATTGCTGCTAATCGTTGCTGTTTATGATCATGTAATTGATTGGGAATTTTCCCAATTCCGAAAATACCAACTTTAGTAAATGTTATCCAGAGAGATTTTAATAATTTTTGTAGTAAAATAAAGGGGATTTTTAAAATTGACCAACTAGCAGTTTCTATTAATTTAACAATCGCCTTAATAATACTCCAAATTATGGCAACTGTAAATAATAAAACTATCACACCCCTCAAAGGATGATTTATTCCCCATGTGATTGTTTCTAACACTTTAAAAATCCAGGGATATTGTGTTAACCAATCATGAAAAGAATTATTGATAGTTTTTTGGATTACTCCTGATGTATTATTGCTGATTTTCTCAACAGAGTGCCAATTATTTTCTAAATAATCTTTAGTATTATTTGTTGTTTGTGTGGCTGTTTGTTGTACAGATTCAGTGAAAGTATTTAGATTTTCATTAATACCATTTTTCACGATTTGCCAACGTTGAATAAATGTCTGTGATAAGTTTGAATTTAGCTGCATAAGCATTAAATATATTTAATTCATTTATTCAGATCCCCGACTTCTTTAAGAAGTCGGGGATCTAATTGTGAACTAATTAAGCAAATAAGTCTAAATCAGTGACTGCACCGACACTACTAGAAGATACCAACTTAGCAAATTTTGCTAGTACACCCTTAGTATATCGAGGTGGAAGTGGTTGCCAATTGGCACGACGACGGGCTAATTCTGCATCAGATACGTTAACTTGTAACAAACGAGCATTAGCATCAATTGTAATGCTATCACCTTCTTCTACCAAAGCGATGTTACCACCTACGGCTGCTTCTGGGGCTACGTGACCGACTACCATACCGTAAGTACCACCTGAGAAGCGTCCGTCGGTAATTAGTCCTACGGAGTCACCTAAACCAGCGCCGATAATTGCTGAGGTGGGGGCCAGCATTTCTCGCATACCGGGTCCGCCTTTGGGTCCTTCGTTGCGGATGATAATAACATCACCGGCGATAATTTTTTTGGAGAGAATTGCCTCTAAACAGGATTCTTCAGATTCAAATACCCTAGCAGGTCCAGTAATGACGGGCTTTTTAACTCCGGTAATTTTGGCTACTGCCCCTTCTGTGGCCAGGTTGCCTTTGAGAATGGCTAGGTGTCCTTGGGGGTACATAGGATTATTCCAGGGACGAATTACGTCTTGGTCAGTCCGTGGTTCTGCGGGGACATCTGCTAAGACTTCGGCGACGGTTTGACCGGAAATGGTGAGACAATCACCATGAATTAAGTCATGCGCTAATAGCATTTTCATGACTTGGGGAATACCTCCGGCTTTGTGTAAGTCTGTGGCCACATATTTACCACTGGGTTTCAAATCACACAATACGGGAACACGGCCGCGAATGGTTTCAAAGTCGTCTAGGGTCAGTTCTACACCTGCTGCACGGGCAATGGCGAGAAAATGTAATACTGCATTGGTAGAACCACCTACCGCCATAATTACGGAAATGGCGTTTTCTATGGATTTGCGGGTGATGATTTGTCGAGGTAATATCTGTTTGCGAATAGCTTCGACCAGGACAACGGCTGATTGTGCGGTACTGTCGGCTTTTTCGGGGTCTTCTGCGGCCATTGTGGAGGAGTAGGGCAAACTCATGCCCATGGCTTCAAAGGATGAAGACATGGTATTAGCGGTGAACATTCCCCCACAAGAACCTGCACCAGGACAAGCAAGACGTTCAACTGCTAAAAGTTCGGTTTCGTCAATTTTGCCGGCACTGTATTGGCCAACGGCTTCAAAGGAACTAACTACGGTTAAATCCTCACCTTTATAGTGTCCGGGTTTGATTGTGCCACCGTAAACAAAGATAGCAGGGATATTCATCCGCGCCATGGCTAACATTGCCCCTGGCATATTTTTATCACAACCACCAATTGCCAGTACACCGTCCAGACTTTGCCCTGTACAGACAGTTTCAATGGAATCAGCAATAACTTCGCGGGAAACTAGGGAATATTTCATCCCTTCTGTTCCCATAGAAATCCCGTCACTAATGGTTATTGTTCCGAAAATTTGGGGCATTGCACCAGCAGTTTTAACAGCGGTTTCTGCCCTTTGTGCCAGTTCATTAATCCCCATGTTGCAGGGGGTAATGGTGCTGTAAGCATTGGCAATACCAACTATGGCTTTATCAAAATCTCCATCTTGAAAGCCTACAGCCCTCAACATGGCGCGATTAGGCGATCGCTGCACCCCTTGTGTGATAACTTTACTCTTAAGATTGTCCGACATTTATCTTTTTTCCTTCTATACCATTCATTATTATTCAGTAGTTAGTCACCTATTAGAAAGGCAAAAACTGTAATAAGACTGAACCTATACTATTCACAAAATCAAAAACGCTGGGTTTACCCGCATTCAATGTTTCTGTATAAGATGTTTTTAATTCTGTAATAAAAGCTTTTGCTGTTATCAGTCCTTCCATATTTTTTTCTTTTTCAAATAGTTCTACTGCCTTTTGTCCATCTTCTAAGGCATTTTTTCGATCTAAACTTTGATAATTAGCTACACCCCGGGCTAAATATGCTCCTGCATAGTCTGGTTTTAAAGCGATCGCTTGGCTAAAATAATCAATAGCTGGTTTAAGATTCCCCTTTTCTGCGGCTGCTACACCCCAGGCATAGAAGTCTTCTGATTTAGCAATTTGCGAAGGCATTCCTACCGCACCTTGAAAATTTGCTCCCGTAATATTAGCACCTTTCAATTCAGCATTCATTAAAAATGTATCTCTTAAATCAGCACCGCTTAAATTTGCACCACTGAGTTTAGCTTCACTTAAATTCACACCAAATAAACTTGCACCACTTAAATTTGCCCCCCGCAAATCCGCACCAACCAAATTTGCCCGACTTAAATTTGCACCAACAAGGTTAGCACCGCTTAAATTTGCCCCAGATAAGTCAGCCATTACCAACCCAGCATTACTAAGAACACATTTTTGACATTGTTTCGTTGCTAATAACTGTCTAATATCTTCGTAATTTGCAGCTTGGACTGTACTTGATAAGCCAACTGTGAGTAAAAATATAGATGTCACCAGAATTTTACTGTTCATAATTTATTTTTTTATTAACTCAAGTTTTTAGTTTACTCAGTTGTTAGTTGTTACTCCCTTCCTACTGGAAGAATATAGATTAAATGAACCACGAAGGAGCGAAGAACACGAAGGAAGAAGGAAGAAGGAAGAAGATAGGTAATCTTATGCTGGGAAGGGAGTAGTTGTTATTGGTAAAGATTCTTTCCTCTCACTCAGCCAAGTTTAAACCAATAATACCGATAATTATAAAAGACATAGAAATAATTTTTACAAGCGTTAAAGACTCATGAAACCAGATCACGCTAATAGTAGCAATTATAAGAGTACCTAAGCCCGACCAAATTGAATAAACCACACTCATGGGAATTGTTCTCAGAGAAAGAGTTAAAAACGTTAAGCAAAGCCCATAAAATACAAAAATGAAAATTGAGGGGATAATCTTGGTGAATTCTTCTGACAGTTTCATACAAGTTGTCCCAGAAACCTCAAAAACAATTGCTGCTATCAGATAAAGCCAACTGATTAACATAGCTGTTATAGCACTCCTATTTGATTGGGATATTTACTCAGGAATTTTGTCTAGAATTAAATTCCTATTTAATTTTTAAATTATCCGTAGGGTGGGCATTGCCCACCGCAGGCTTACTATTTTTTACCGAATCATTTAAGATTGCCATAAGTGAACTTTAATGGCAAAAATATCTATTAACTAAAGTGATTATTTCAGAAATTTTAAAAAATTGCTGTTTTCTCCGCTACTTGATAAAATCACATTGCTAGTGATATAACTTTGACAAATGTTCAAAATTTTGACTCATTTCCGAAATTTAGCAATTATTAGTTTTGCTTGCTTGATATTAGGCTGGTCACTTCCTGTCCAAGCTGATACTAAACTTAATCCCCAACTAGAACAACAAGTTTTAGAAATTATCCGCAAAAATCCAGAAATCATTATTGAAGCTGTGGAAGCATATCAGCAGAAACAGCAACAAAAATTACAACAATCACGACAAGGATTTATCAATGATTTTCAAGCAAATCCTCAAGCTGTAATTGGTGATTCTCCTACAACTGGTGCAACTAAATCCAAAACTGTATTGATAGAATTCTCGGATTTTGAATGTCCATATTGTGCCGAAGCACAGAAAGAACTAAAGGATTTATTAGTAAAATATCCGAATAAATTCACCTTGGTTTACAAACATTTTCCCCTTTATCAAATTCATGAACAAGCATTACCCGCAGCAACCGCAGCTTGGGCAGCATATCAGCAAGGTAAGTTTTGGGAATATCATGATGCTTTATTTACCAATCAAAAACAATTGGGTGAGACTTTATATTTAGATACAGCTAAAAAGCTCAATTTAAACCTCACAAAATTTAATAGTGACCGCAAATTAGCTAATAATCCTATCCAAAAAGATCTATTATTAGCACAAAAGTTAGGACTGGGTGGCACACCTTCTTTTATTATGAGCAGTCAGAATTTTGCTGGCCCTGTGAAGCTAACAGAAGTGGATGCAATATTGCAAGGTAAACAATAATATACTATTGGTGGGCAATGCCCACCCTACACTACTTAAAATTTTTCAAATATCATTTATGATTCCTATAGGCAATATTTTATACCAATTGTATGATTATTGCCAACAAATCTGCACCTTTAGCTAGAGGTGGCACGGACTGATTAAATGTTCTAATTGCAATAAGTGTAAGGAGTAGTCTTATGAGAGGTGATGAGTATAACTTTTCACTTCTCAATTCCTATTTTTATAAATTATCAGTTTATTTACAAATAACCCTTTACATTTAATAGCCAAAAATATTACAACAGATAATAGGTAGTTGTCCAAAGAGATCACTACTGCAATAATTCTCCAAAAAACGAGGTCATGAATGCGTCATCTGGGATTTTTGGTATTATTACCTATTACGCTGGCAACTAATTTCTCTGGTCAATTACCAAAACCTCCAGAATCAACTGTTCCACTTATTGCCAATAAAAATAATCAAACTTCAATAGCATCAAAAAGTTATCTCTCTACTTTGGAAAAACAAGTAATTGTTGAAACTAACAAAGTCAGAACAAATCCTCAATCATATTTGCCCATTTTAGAAAATTATAAAAAACGGTTTCAGGGGAATCGAGTCAAAATTTCCTATAATACCTATTTAATCACCCAAGAAGGCGTAAAACCTGTTAATGAAGCGATCGCTTTTTTAAAGTCCGTCCGTCCCGTTAGTGCATTACGTGCCTCTAAAGGAATGTCTTTAGGTGCTAGAGATCATATTAAAGACCAAGGACCAAAAGGGGCAACAGGCCATGATGGTAGTGATGGTAGCAGACCTGACACCCGTATCAGTCGTTATGGGAAATGGCAAACTACCGCAGGAGAAAACATCAGTTATGGACCAAACACAGCCCAAGATATTGTCATGCAATTAATTATTGATGATGGTGTCCCCAACCGTGGACATCGGACAAATATCTTTAACCGTTCTTTTCAGGTAACTGGTGTTGCTTACGGTTCTCACAAATCCTACAGAACTATCTGTGTGATTACTTACGCTGGCGGTTATATCGAAAAATAGAACTTAGAGACTTCCAATGAAAAAAATATCCCAAAATTTCTTGTGGTGCGGGCATCTGGTCCGCTAATAATACAAGGAGGGACCAGATGCCCATCCCACAAAATTGGATAATCTTTTTTGTGGAGTTCTCTTACAGGATTATAATGGAGATTTATGAGCTATCGCACATCTGGGGCTGTACCACTTAATTTCTACATCCAAGGTCAAGGATTTCCCATTCTTGGCTTACATGGTCATCCTGGTTCTGGACATAGCCTCTCCATTTTTACCAATCATTTATCAAAACACTATCAAATCATTGCCCCAGATTTGCGCGGATATGGCAAAAGTCGGTTTCAGGGCAAATTTGAGATGCAAGACCATTTAGACGACTTAGAAGCTCTATTAGACCAATTAAAAATAGAAAAATGTTTAGTATTGGGATGGTCGCTAGGAGGCATTTTAGCCATGGAACTGGCAATGCGTCTACCGCAACGAATCACAGGACTGATTCTAGTAGCTACAGCCGCTAGACCTTGGGGCAATCATCCCCGTATTTCTTGGCAAGATAATATTTATACAGGTATTGCTGGTATATTAAACTATATAAAACCCGGTTGGCAATGGAATATTGATACTTTCGGCAAGCGATCGCTTTTTCGGTACTTAATTCAACAACACACAGCCACAGCTTACAGTTACATAGCTAGGGATGCCCTACCAGCCTACTTACAAACCTCCTCAGCAGCTACTAACGCCCTCTACAGTTCCATTAGAGCAGGTTATAACCGCACCCCTGACCTTGGGCAAATTCAATGTCCCAGCTTAGTGCTTGCTGGTGAACAAGACCGCCACATTACCGCTGATGCCAGTCAAGAAACAGCCCGACACCTGAAAAATTCTCAATGGCAATGTTACCCCAATACTGCCCACCTCTTTCCTTGGGAAATACCCCAACAATTATTAGAGGATATTGACAGTTGGTTAGCAACTAACCCCCAAGTAATCAAAGTTTAAACAAGTACACAAAGGCGTAAATACACCAACTATTAAAAATGCCTGAAAAGCCTTTGACATACTCCCCATCCTAGAAGGGTGAGGATTCTGGGTTCAAACAACAGTTGCGGGCATAACCCGTCTTACACTATCTCACCCAACAGACAATGCCCTGCCTGTTATCACCATTATATCAAAAAGCCGTCCTAGAAGGACAGGGCTTTAAACCCAAATTTTTGGTAAATTATGCTTTTTCAATTCTAAATTCTAAATTCTAAATTCTAAATTCCTAACTCGTTCCCAGGATTAGCCCAGGAACGGTAACAGCCTATAGAATTGGTGATTAGATTAAATTTGACCGCTAAAGACAGGCTTTACTTTACGGTCAATCCATTCCCCCAAATCTTCAGCAATTGTTAAAACACTAGGCTTACAGCGTTTGATATTCACTATAATTCCCTGCGCTCCTTCAATTTCCAAATCTTCTATATAGCCATTGCTGGCTTTACTTGCTGCCTCAGAACTTAAAAATGGACCAAAGTAGTATGTACAACTAGGATTTTGTGTAACAATTTCTACCCACCAAGCCAGTCCGAGGCCATTGAATGTATTAATCAACCTCTCTTGGAAGTTATGCCAAATCGTTTTCATGGTTTTCGCCGATTTATAAACGTGTGACTAAGTGTGTGAGAATAGGTTAATTTCTTGTCTTTTCCATTTGTTTGTAGTTACTGATTTTGGGGACAAATATCCACAAAATCAGTTTTTGTACTATTGTTTTTTCAAAGCACTTGTCTGTAGTTTATCAAGATACAGTGTATTCTGCGATTTTTGACGATAAATTTCGTAAAGAGCCATACCAGTTGCCACCGAAGCATTGAGGCTAGGAGTCTTACCCTGTAAAGGAATAGATACCAAAACATCACAAGAACGTTGTGTCAACATCCCCAGACCTTCGCCTTCACCACCCACTACTAAAACTACAGGGCCGCTAAACTTAACGTTTTGTAAGGGTTCGCTACCTGTCACCGCAGTTCCGTAAATCCAAAATCCTTCTTCTTTCAATTGTTCTAAAGCGCGGCCAATATTGACAACTCTAGAGACAGGGAAGGTCTCTAATGCACCTGCTGCCACTTTCACCACAGTGGAAGTAATTCCCGCTGCTCTTCTTTGGGGAATCACCAAACCGTGAGCGCCAATAGCTTCGGCTGTGCGAATAATTGCCCCTAAATTGTGGGGATCAGTAATACCATCAGCAACTACAATTACAGGATCAGTAACAGATTTAGCCTGAGTAATTAGGTCTTCTAATTCAATATAAGAATAAGGAGCAATTTGAGCCGCTATCCCTTGGTGATTAGCCCGACCAGTAATTTGGTCTAATCGCATGGGTTCAACTTCATCAATCACTGCGCCATTATCCTTGGCTTGCAAAATTAAATGATGAAATCTGGGATCATAACGAAGACGGGTAGTAATCCAAAGACGGTTGATACTCCGTTCATTTTCCAAGGCTGTCAAAACTGGATGACGACCGTAGATCAGATCAGTCTCTTCTGTGGATGTAATTTCTGGAAGTTGCAGAGGAGATTGGTAAGAGGGACGGTATCTAGCAGCAGTGAAAGAATTGGAATTATCTTGAGTTGCTAATGTCATGTCTGAGGATTGTTCAGAAGCGTAGCGAGATGAGCGTGGTTTCACAGAAAAAGATTTACCTTCAGTGGCTAATGTAATGTCTGAGGATTTCTCAGAAGCGTAGCGAGGTGAGCGAGGTTTCACAGAAAAAGATTTACTTTCTCTATCTACTCTAATTTCTGGAGATTGTTCAGAGGAGTAGCGAGATGACCGAGGTTTAGCAGAATAGGATTTACCTTCTCTATCTACTCTAATTTCTGGATATTGTTCAGAAGATTTACGAGCTGGACGGGGTTTAGCAGAATAGGATTTACCTTCTCTGTCTGGTCTAATTTCTGGAGATTGTTCAGAGGAGTAGCGAGATGACCGAGGTTTAGCAGAATAGGATTTACCTTCTCTATCTCCTCTAATTTCTGGATATTGTTCAGAAGATTTACGATCTGGACGGGGCTTACCTTCGCTTTTGCCTTGATTACGCACAGGTTGAGTAACAACGCGTTTAGCCTTGATTTTCACGGCTTGACCACGTTTTGGTTCGCCGGCAGAATTACTTTTTTTGGGTTGACTTGCCATAACAGTATTGAGGTTTGATTTAAATGGGTGAACAGCCCGATGACATCAATTTAATGAACCATTACAAATCCGTAACAATCGCCAGATGTAGCTTCTTACTATTTCTCTAGAGGAAGTTTTTGTAATAACTCGGTTAAACGGGGGTAATCAGTAAGATATAAGTAGCCAACTAAGGTTTCTAAACTAGTTGCCTGTTGATAAATTTCGGGATTCAGTCGTTTATGACGACTTTTGGCAGAGTTACGACCTCTGCGAACAATTTCTAATTCGTTACTCCTCAAGTAAGGAGTTAACATTCGCAAATGTAGTGCTTGTGTTTCTGCTCTTACCTGATCCACTACGGAACGATGGTAGTTGTCCAATCGTTGTTGTGGCCACAGAAAAAACATTCTAACATATAATTCATAAATTGCATCCCCCAAATAAGCTAAAGCTGAAGGAGATATCTGTTTTATTTGGGCTGGGGATATTTGCTGAAGCAGTTGCGTCGCATTTACTAACAATGGGTCAATATCTGATGAATGCTGTGTAGCAGTTTCATCGTCTTCCTGTTGGACTGTTTCCTCCTTCGACTTCACAGATTAATCATTCCTTAAAAAAGCACTACATCGGGAGACAATTTTTGCGAACACTATTCTGATTGCAAAAGCAATGTTCGCATACTTAGGCTATTATAAACTAGTAACAATTACCACAAATTACTGATCTGGTGTTGTTGACCTGGGAATTAAAGAAAAAAGAAGCAACTTTTTAACCTAGTAGTCTGTCAAGAACTAATTGACGGGTTCATTCGTTGCCATTTTGATTCTTCCTTCTTCCTTCGTGTCCTTCGTGCCTTCGTGGTTCGTTTCTTATCCATCAAAATTTATTTGACAGACTACTAGTACAGCACAGTGTAAATGAAGCAACCATTTAAAATAAAGGAAAAGCCTATTTCATCAGACTTTTGACTTTTGACTTCCGCTCTGCGGTACTAGTTGGCTGGCTGTCCGCATGATTGATGATTATTTCCACAAGAGGAACACGGGAAGGTTGGGAGCTTCGTGTCTTCAGACCGAAGGGGAAAACCGACAAATGCCGAATTTATTCGCCTTCAATATTGTGGTATGATTGAGTTGTCAGTACAAGACATAAAAACCTACCGGGGGACTCTCGGAAAGTATACGCTTGTCAGATATGATTTCGCCCTTTTGGGGCCAACGAAATCAGGGCAAGAACCCAACATTAAAGCAATGCCTGAAACTGGGATAACTGAGGGATATAGACTGAAACTCTCTATAAGAATCTGCGTCTCTTTAGAGCGCAGAGTGTCAACCATGATCTTTTGCAAAGGAGGTAACGCTGTCTTCAATAATTAACTTCAAATTTATTTAACTTTTAACATAATACACTAAACGGGGATAAGTATTTCACTTGAGCAAGATAGATTTTGGGAATATAGCAGGGAACAGGGAACAGAGTTAAAAGTCTTTCTCTGTCTGGTTTTTCTGGGAAAATTTGCGATCTCATTCAACTGCATACCGCTATAGGCAAAAATTAAGCTATCCAGATATAACATCGGATAGCCTAATTTAGATTTTCCAGTCAAGCAATCAAGGTGCTTTGACGTTTCCTAGAGCTGCCTCAACTGAAACTTGTAGGGAGAGAAACTTTTCTAAGCGAACAAGCTTAACAGTTTGTGTGACGCGGGGATTGGAAACAATTTGTAAAGTGCCTTCAGCGGTTTGCGCCTGCTTTGCCAGTTGTACCAGCGCACCCAAGCCAGAACTATCCACAAAGTCTATTTGTGAAAGATCCAAAATAATGTTTTTCGGACCTTCCTCAATTTTGCTGCCGAGGACTTTACGAAATGTTGGCTCAGAAAAAGCGTCTAATAAGCCTGTGAGGCGGAATAGCTGACAGGTATCCCGGACTTCGCGTGTACCTCTGAGGCTCACGGTTAGATTTAGTGGTTCAGCTATGATCTCCTCCTCGTTCTTTTTACTAAAAGTAAACGTTCTAGTGTAGATGATTTTTGAGCAATTTGTCTATGTTGGGGACTGGCAAAAATTTTTACTAATTACCAATGACCATCACGACCTGGGAATTTTAGATTTTAGATTTTAGATTAAAAAAATCTGGTACAGGTCTGTGTCCTCTACTGACGGAAAAATACTCGCTGCGCTGCGTACGCTTCGCTAACGTCAAAATCCAAAATACTCGCTGCGCTGCGTACGCTTCGCTAACGGCAATCCAAAATCCCAAATTTATTGACGTGCTGCTTGCATTTTGAGAACAAATTGCTCAAACAAGTAATCAGCATCGTGTGGTCCAGGACTTGCCTCTGGGTGATACTGAACAGAAAACACAGGTAGGGACTTGTGACGGACTCCAGCTACTGTCAGATCATTGAGGTTCAAATGGCTGACCTCAACTGTGGCTGTGGGTAAGGAGTTTGGGTCAAGGGCAAAACTGTGATTTTGGCTGGTAATTTCCACTCTTGTTTGTAAGCCAGCAGGTTGATTTAAACCCCGATGTCCAAATTTTAGTTTAAATGTCTCTGCTCCCATAGCATGACCTAAAATTTGGTGTCCCATGCAAATGCCAAACATGGGTTTCTGGCTGTCCAGTAAGGCTTTGGTAGTGTTAATCCCTTCTGTGACTGCGGCTGGGTCTCCTGGTCCGTTGGAGAGGAAAATACCATCTGGATTGTATTTGAGAATTTCTTCTGGTTGTGTATCGGCAGGAACAACTATGACGCGACAACCATAACTGGCTAGACGACGCAAGATATTCCGCTTGATGCCAAAGTCTAAAGCGACGACTGTGAAGGTTTCACTAATCTTGGCTACGGCTTCAGGGTTGAATTCCCAAGGGGTGGTTGTGGGTTCAAGCCATTCATAAACGGTGGGTGTAGTGACTTCTTTGACTAGATTTAAGCCGGTCATGTTCGGGGCAGCTTGTACCATTTCTAACAATTCTGTTTCATCGAGAATTGCTGTGGAAATGCCGCCATTCATTGCTCCAAACGTCCGAATTTTCCGGGTGAGGGCGCGGGTATCTATGCCATAAATGCCGGGTATTTGGTGCTGTTGCAGGTAGTTGGGGAGGGATTGGGTGGAACGCCAGTTGCTAGGTTTGTGACAGATGTTACGAGCGATCGCTCCCTTAACATGGGGTTGACTTGATTCTTCATCTTCGGGATTAATGCCAGTGTTACCTAATTCTGGATAGGTAAAAATAACAATTTGACCACAGTAACTAGGATCTGTTAACACTTCTTGATATCCGGTCATGCCAGTGTTAAACACGATTTCGCCAATTGCGGTTCCTGTAGCACCGAAAGACCAACCACGATAAGTAGAGCCATCTGCTAAGACAAGTAGAGCAGGTATTGCGTCAGATAGGGGCATAGGTAATTGGGGAATGGGGCAAGAAGAGTGCTTTATCTCTTCTACAATTTAAATTTAGTTCTTTGTAAGACTATAAAAGTATATTTTCTCATAAGATCACGCGGTAAGCCGGA
The DNA here is from genome assembly GCA_028658405.1 of Dolichospermum sp. ST_sed8. GTDB lineage: Bacteria > Cyanobacteriota > Cyanobacteriia > Cyanobacteriales > Nostocaceae > Dolichospermum. The sequence continues at coordinate 16,137 of JAKOGY010000112.1, forward strand.
AACTCAGTCCCTTTAGGGCTGAGAGGGAAGCGACACGAGTGGTTTTAACCGCTGTGGATATTAAAATTGAAACCAGATTTTTGATTGGAACCTGGAAACCAACTCCCATTTCTGGGGTAATGTTAGCAACGACTGCGTTATAAGAGCTTGAAAGGAAGAGCAACACTGTTCCTGTTACCTTGGAACTGTTTAATCACAAGCGACAGAGCAGGGAACTAGCTTCGCATTCGGTGGGTGTCGTGACTCAAATAACGGCTAC
>JAKOGY010000113.1 GCA_028658405.1 Dolichospermum sp. ST_sed8
GAGTCCGTGGGGCAACATATTTTTCTAGCAGTGTGCTTTCTAAGTCTGGTGCAGGGAGCAGGGAGCAGGGGGCAAGAAATAGAAAATAGTGAACTGGGAATAATATCAGTCATTAATCTTAAACATTTACCCATCACAGAACAAGAAATAACGGTAGAACAATTAGCGCAACAACAAATTATTGAACCATTTGATTTAAGAACAGAAGCATTAATTAGAGTGCAGTTAGTCTTGCTGAACGATACAGAGCAAGTATTGTTAGTGTGTATGCACCACATTGTTGCCGATGGGTGGTCAATGGGTGTATTTGTCCAAGAACTCACACAACTATATAATGCGTATTCTCAAGGTCAGTCTTCCCCTTTAACACCTCTGTCAATTCAGTATGCAGATTTTGCGATTTGGCAAAGACAATGGTTACAAGGAGATGTCCTCCAAAGTCAACTTTCTTACTGGGAACAGCAACTTAAAGACGCACCAGATGTATTATCATTACCCACCGACCGCCCTAGACCTGCTGTACAGACGGTAGTTGGTGCAACTCATGAATTTGCCTTGTCAGTTGAGTTAACGGATAAATTGATCAAACTGAGTCAAAATCAAGGTTGTACCCTGTTCATGACGCTGTTAGCAGCTTATGACACCCTGCTTTATCGCTACACCGGACAATCAGATATTTTGGTAGGTTCACCCATTGCTAACCGCGATCGCTCGGAAATAGAAGGGTTAATTGGCTTTTTTGTCAATACTTTGGTGATGCGTACTAACTTGGCAGGTAATCCGCGTTTTAGTGAATTGTTGACTCGTGTTAGAGAAATGTCTTTGGGTGCTTATGCTCATCAACATTTGCCCTTTGAAATGCTAGTGGAAGCATTGCAACCAGAACGAGATTTATCCCATACACCGCTATTTCAAGTCATGTTTAACCTGCAAAATGCTCCTGTGTCTGAGTTGGAGTTAAAAGGGTTAACCGTTAGCTCAGTACCATTTAAAGGTGTTACGGCTGCATTTGATATGACCTTATTCATGCAGAACACTGATAACGGACTGGTGGGAGTATGGGAATACAACACTGATCTGTTTGACCATAGTACCATCGAGCGCATGATTGGTCATTTTGTGACTTTGCTGGAAGCAGTGGTGAATAATCCCCAAGAACGCATTGACCAGTTGCCAATATTAACAGCAGTTGAGCAACAAAAGTTACTGGTTGAGTGGAATGATACTCAAGCTGATTATCCTGTAGGTAAATGTCTCCATCATTTATTTGAGCAGCAGGTAGAACTAACACCAGATGCAATCGCAGTGGTGTTTGATGATCAACAATTGACTTATCAACAATTAAACACCCAAGCGAATCAATTAGCCCATTACTTACAATCTCTGGGTGTGAAATCAGAGAATTTGGTAGGAATTTATTTAGAGCGATCGCTTTCCATGACTGTGGCACTTTTAGCCGTCCTCAAAGCTGGTGGCGGTTATGTCCCCCTAGATATTGATTATCCCCAACAACGATTAACTTACATATCCCAAGATTCACAAATTTCTGTACTGATCACACAGGAAAGTTTACTCAATTCCTTGCCAGTGGAAGGAGTGAAAGTCATTGTTTTAGATCAAGAATATGATGGTTCGACTTCGCTCACCAACCAGGTATTTAATTCTCACAGTCCAGAAAATCCGGTGAGTGAAGTAGTACCAGAAAACTTAGCTTGTGTGTTGTACACTTCTGGTTCTACTGGCAAACCCAAGGGCGTGATGTTAACTCATGCAGCTTTGGTAAACCATAGCAGTGCTATTAGTGAAGAATTTGGTTTAACAAGTAGCGATCTCGTTTTACAATTTGCGGCTTTTGGCTTTGATGTAGCCCTGGAAGAAATTTTTCCCACTTGGTTTAACGGCGGAACAGTAGTATTAAGACCAACACAAATGTTTTCTTCCTTTGCCAATTTTGCCCAGTTTATCGAACAACAACAAATAACTGTTTTAACCCTGACTTCCGCTTATTGGCATGAATGGATGGTAGCAGTAGCTCAATCCTATGCCACCGTCCCCCAAAGTTTACGTTTATTGACTGTGGGTGGAGATACAGTTTTACCAGAAACAGTGGCAATGTGGCAGCAATTGGTAGGGGATAGAATAACTTGTTTAAATGCCTACGGTCCCACAGAAGCCTCAGTTACAGCCATCGTTTATGATGTGCAGAATTACCAACCAGAAAAAACTAATACAGTCCTTATTGGTCGTCCTGTTGCTAATACAGAAATTTACATTCTTGACTCTAATCTTCAACCAGTTCCCATAGGAGTTAAAGGTGAATTGTACATTGGTGGTGAGCGTTTAGCGCGGGGTTATTTCAACCGTCCAGAATTGACACAAGAGAAATTTATTCCTCATCCATTTAATCATCCAAAATCTCAAATCCAAAAGCCAAAATTGTATAAAACAGGAGATTTAGCACGTTATTTACCCGATGGTAATATTGAGTTTATCGGACGCATTGATGATCTGGTAAAAATTCGAGGTTTCCGCGTTGCACTGGGAGAAATTGAAAGTCTCTTAGTTCAACATCCTGATGTAATTGCTCAGGCTGTGATGCTCAGAGAAGATCAAGCAGTCCATAAACATTTGGTTGCTTATGTTGTCTCTGATAATCCATCTTTAACCCAAAATGAATTACAAAGCTTCTTAAAACAAAAGCTGCCAAATTATATGATTCCCACAGCTTTTGTGATGCTGGAAGCTTTACCACTCACAACTAATGGTAAAGTAGACCGTCGCGCCTTACCCGCACCCAGTCACGAAATTGACCTAACTAACTTTGTTTTACCCAATACACCCACACAAAAACTGATAGCAGACATTTGGAGCAGTGTTTTAGGAACAACACAATTAGGCATTCACAACAACTTTTTTGACATGGGGGGCAATTCTTTACGCGCTATGCAAGTAATGTCTCTGTTAAGAGAGACTTTGCAAATAGATTTACCCCTACGTTATTTGTTTGAAAACCCGACCGTCGCAGAACTCGCAGCCGGTTTTGATAGTTTACTCACAAGCCAAAGGGATAATATTACCACCTCTAGCCTTGATTTAACAGCAGAAGCGGTTTTAGATGCCAGTATTCATATCCGTAAAGACGTTATATATAACGTCTCTACAGATGACAAAATCAAACCTCAACGAATCTTTTTAACAGGAGTGACGGGTTTTCTGGGTAGTCATTTACTTTATGAACTCCTGCAACAAACCCAAGGTGATATTTATTGTTTGATTCGTGCTACTGATTTTGAACAGGCACAACAAAAACTGCAAAGTCAGCTTAAATTTTATCAACTCTGGTCAGAAATTGACAGAGAAAGGATTATTCCTGTAGTTGGAGATTTAGGTAAAAACTATTTAGGTCTTTCCATATCAGAATTTCAACAGTTAGCAAGTCAGATAGATGTTATCTATCATTGTGGTGCTTGGATTAATGTTATTTATCCTTACTCTGTTTTAAAATCTGCTAATGTTTTGGGAACTCAAGAGATCATTCGGTTAGCCAGTGAAATTAAAGTTAAACCTTTACACTTTATTTCCACCACATCTGTTTTATCAGCATCTTCTCCCAATGAGGCGGGATTAATTTTAGAATCCGATCCCCTTGAACAATATCAAACTCTTGATAATGGCTATATCCAAAGTAAATGGGTAGCGGAGAAATTAGTGATGCAAGCTCGTGATTTGGGACTTCCTGTGGCTATTTATCGAGCATCAAGAATTACAGGAAACACCCAAACAGGGATTAGTAATACAGATGATTTATTTTGCAGGTTAGTCAAAGGTTGTTTAGAAATGAGGATAGTTCCTGATATGCAAATGGAAGATAACTTAACTCCTGTAGACTATGTGAGCAAGATGATTGTTCATCTATCAGGACAAAAGGAATCTTTAGGAAAAGCATTTCACCTAGTCAATCCTGAATCTACTAAAATCAAGGATTTGTTTAACTTGATTCGCTCTTTAGGATACCCTATACAGATGATTCCTGTAGAGAAATGGCATTCAGAGATTTCACTTCATAATCAAATGTCTGATACAGATAATTTAAGATTTTTGTCTCATATTATCCCCAAAACTGATGTAGAAAACAGTCATGAAACCAAAATTGACTATCAAAACATGATCAATGGACTAGGAAATGCTGATACTATGTATCCTGCGCTAGACTCAAAATTGCTAAAAACTTACATTTCCTACTTCATTAGTAGCGGTTTTATTGATGAACAATTGGTAACAGAGTCAATGGTATTTGGTAATAGGACTAACTAACTATAAGTAATGGGACACAATTAATTACACAACTGGTTTTTCTGTTCCCTGTTCCCTATTCCCTGTTCCCTCTCTCAACGAGTGAATTTAATTTTGTCCCACTACTTATCAATATCATTCATCTGCAATAAAATCACATTTTTTTAACCCAGGAACAAAACCATGATTACTGAAAACCAGATTAAAAGCAAAGTTTGGGAAAGTAAACAAGAATATTCCCTCACGAAAGAATCATTAAAGATGCTATGGGAAAACCGCATTCCTTTAATTCGCATCAAAGATTTTGCTACAGAGCAAGAGTGTGATAGTTTAGTTGCTCAGGCTCAAATGTTTAACTTTGATTCTTATCAAAATGTGTATCCTCAGATTGAGCGAATTGGCATCACCGTATTTGAATATAATCGCATTAGTAAAGCAGCTTATTTTCAAGCAGTAGAACGCACAACTAAATTAAGAGACTCGATCATGGCAGTCTCTTTTAATCCCTTAGAACGGTTAATGGAAAAAATTCGTGCTTGTACAGGCGCGACTGTGCGGATTGCTTCAGAACCATTATATGGTAGTTATTATGCGGGATTGATTAGAAAAATAGAGCAGGGTACTCAACTGCATATTGATTATGCTCCCTCAGAACAATCTGAATGGGAAGTTGGGACAGTAATTTATCAACTTTCTTGGAATTTATACTTGAAATTTTCCCCCAATAATAACGGTAAAACCCGTATTTACGATCGCCAGTGGCAACCAGGCAATGACGAATATAAACTCGATTCCTATGGCTATAGTGATACAGTGATTGCAGATGCAGATATGATTACCTTCCAGCCTTATGTGGGGGATGTGTTCATTTTCAATACCCGCAATTTTCACACTGTTGAACCAATGGATGGACAGCGGATAACTTTCACCTCTGCAATTGGGTTACTTCCTAACGGTGAAATTATTTTGTGGTCTTGATAGGAGGAGTGCAGGGGAAATGGAAAAAGAACCTATCAAAAGTCATGAAAATTTAGAAGTATACAAAGAGGAAATAATTCATGCCTTTAGCAGCTGTGATGATCGCACCTAACCAACCAGTAGAGGTGCAACAACTACCAGACCCGATTTTGGAAACAGGTGGAATCATTCTTGAAACCTTATATTCTGAAGTCTGTGGTACTGATGTACATTTACTACATGGGCGGTTAGAAGGAGTACCTTATCCCATTATCCCTGGACACTTTTCTGTAGGTCGTGTGGTGGAAACAGGAGGACAGGTTCGTGATGTTAATGGGACATTAATTCGCCCTGGAGCGATCGCCACTTTTCTCGATGTTCATGAAACCTGTTACAACTGCTGGTATTGTTTAGTCGCTAAATCATCCACTCGCTGTCCACAACGCAAGGTTTATGGTGTCACCTACTCAGCTAAAGATGGGTTACTAGGTGGTTGGTCACAATTGATTTATCTCAAACCAGGAGTTAAGGTAATTACTTTACCCGCAGAAGTTTCACCAAAACAATTCATTGCTGGAGGGTGTGCTTTACCCACTGCAATACACGCTATAGACAGAGCGCAAATTCAAATTGGTGATAATGTCGTAGTTCAAGGTTCGGGACCTGTGGGGTTGAGTGCAGCAATTCTCGCTTTGTTATCCGGTGCTGGTAAAGTGATTGTCATTGATAAATTTGAGAGTCGCTTAAAAGTTGCTCAATCCTTTGGAGTAGATGCAACCCTGACAATTCAAGCTGATCATCCCCAACAACATATTGAGCAGGTTTTGGAATTAACCAACGGACACGGTGCTGATGTGACTATTGAAGCTACAGGTGTGCCGATTGCTGTTAAAGAGGGTTTGGCGATGACGAGAAATGGAGGTCGTTATGTGATTGTTGGACATTACACTAATACAGGTGAAATTCTCATCAATCCACATCTGGAAATTAATTTAAAACATATTGATATTCGCGGGACTTGGGGAATTGATTTCAGTCATTTTTATCGCATGATTGAATTACTAAAACGGCATAGTAATTCTCGAAAAAATATTGCTTGGGAAAATCTGATTAGTCGTTCCTACACACTAGAAGAAATTAATCAAGCACTGGCGGATGTAGAGCATGGTTCTGTATTGAAAGCTGTGATTCAACCTAATTCTTGATGAGGTTCGAGTGTTCAAATGGGTTGAACTCGCACACAAGCACAAAAACTGGTATTGTATACAATTGCTGGCAGTGTCGAACTGATGTTGCAAACTCATGAACATCCAGCAGTATTAAATTTAATTCTCAGAAACTTAATTTATTCCTCAAATATGCCAACCCAAGTTATCCCATCTCAACCCTCGAAAAATTATTTTTCAGATTTTTCTCAATTTTGGGAAAATGTCAAAGCTGTTGCTGAACCTTATTGGTATCCCAGTACATCAGGAGGAAGAGCATTTTCAGATGTGATACGTTCCTGGGGAATGCTCCTTCTGCTGATATTATTAATAATTGCGTTGGTAAGTCTCAATGTATTTACTAACTTCCTCAATCGCTATTTAGTAGATATTATCATTGTCGAAAGAAATGTTTCTAGGTTTTTCGATACTATATTAGTTTATAGTGTAGCTCTTGTGTTCGTAACCCTTGTGGTGGGTTTTTCTAAGTTAGTAAGAAAAAAAATTGCTCTTGATTGGTATCAATGGCTAAATAATCATACATTATCAAAATATTTCAGTAATCAAGCCTATTATAAACTCAATTTTAAAGCTAATATTGATAATCCAGATCAACGTATAGCTCAAGAGATTGAACCCATTACCAAGAATGCTTTAACTTTTTCAGCTACTTTTTTGGAAAAAATACTGGAACTCACAGCTTTTTTAATCATTCTGTGGTCAATTTCTCAGCAAGTGGCAATTATTTTGTTTGCTTACACAGTTATAGGTAATTTAATCAGCACATACTTAACGCGAGGGTTAAATACAATTAATCAAGAAGAAATACAATCAAAAGGTGATTATAATTATGCTCTGACTCATGTTCGTAATCATTCTGAATCAATAGCTTTTTTTCGGGGAGAGAAACAAGAATCAAAAATTATTGGCCGACGATTTAATAATTTTATACAAATTTGTCAACGCAAAATTAATTGGGAAAGAAATATAGATTTTTTTAATAGAGGATACCAGGCTGTAATCGAAATTTTTCCTTTTTTAATTCTTGGTCCTTTGTATCTGAGAGGTGAATTAGGGTTTGGAGAAATTAGCCAAGCTTCTTTAACAGCTTATCTGTTTTCTATTTCTTTATCAGAATTAATTAATGAATTTGGCATTTCGGGACAGTTTTCTAGTTATGTTGAAAGGTTGGCTGAGTTTTCCTCTGCTGTAGAAGCAGTAGCTAAACAATCAGAAAATGTTAGTACCATCAAGATAGTAGAAGATAATCATCTGACATTTGAGAATGTGACTTTACAAACTCCTAATTATGAAAGGGTAATTATTGAAGATTTATCACTTTCTGTTCAACCGGGAGAAGGTTTATTAATTGTTGGACCGAGTGGTAGAGGTAAAAGTTCTTTATTGAGGGCGATCGCTGGTTTGTGGAATGCAGGAACAGGTCGTCTGGTGCGGCCTCCTTTGGAAGAAGTGTTGTTTTTACCTCAACGTCCTTACATTATTTTAGGAACTTTGCGGGAACAGTTACTTTATCCACATACAGAACGAATAGTCAACGATCGCGCACTTACAGAAGTTTTAAAACAAGTTAATCTGCAAAGTTTATTGAGTCGAGTAGATGGTTTTGATACTGAAGCTCCCTGGGAAAATATATTATCTTTAGGAGAACAACAACGCCTGGCATTTGCACGATTATTAGTTACTCAACCTAGTTTTACTATCTTAGATGAAGCTAGTAGTGCTTTAGATTTAGATAATGAAAGTAATTTATATCAACAATTACGAGAAACGAAAACAACATTTATCAGTGTCGGACATCGAGAAAGCTTATTTGATTATCATCAATGGGTTTTAGAACTTTCACAAGATTCTAGTTGGCAACTTCTAACTGTGCAGGATTATCAACGTCAGAAACTAGAATTAGCTATCATCAGTGCTTCTGGAAAAGCTGAAATTACAATAGATAATTTTGTCAATAATCAATCTCCTCATCAACCAGAAATAGTAAACAAAGTAAGTGTTACTACCGGACTTTCTCATCAAGAAATGCAGAAATTAACAGACTATTCACTGGGGACTGTGAGAACTAAAGCAAGTAAAGGTCAATCTATTACAACGCAGGACGGTTCTACCTACAGCTATAATAAAGACCCCAATGTTTTGAAATGGGTGAGAGTTTAGTGTGAAACCCGCTGCGATGTTTTTGGTCTGTAAACTTTGTGAGGATACTTATGTTCAAAATAGGTAATAGCAACTTCACCTAATACTTTAACTGTGGTTGCTCCCATTACGGGTTGAACCACTAAGCCAAGACCAGGCATAAACCCTGCTATAATACTGCCCATCCTAAACAGGAATTGTCCCCCACCCATGCCTATAATTGCAGCGGCCATTGCTCCAGCACCACTAGCAGGTATCAAATTCACACCATAAATTTGAGCAATTCTAGTGACTACAACACCCTGTACACTAGCTAAACTGGTTTGAAAGGCGATCGCAGCCATAGGAGAAATTCCCCCAGCAATTCCTGCTGTTGCTCCTGCTCCCATCATTAACCAAAGTTCATCTCTAGCTTGCTCACGACAATATTTATTCATAGAAGAAGCAATGTCATAAAAAGGATTGATTGTCTAATCAGGATTTCATCCCTTTCATTTATGATATTCAGAATTTTTTAGACAAAATCTATCCAAGGATATGTTGAGGGGCGAAGGGTGAAATGAGCAACGGTACTTTCAGGAGTCACCGAGTCAGTAGGGGCGTATAGCAATACGCCCCTACTGAACCACGAAGGAGCGAAGTATAGCAATACGCCCCTACTGAACCATGAAGGAGCGAAGTATAGCAATACGCCCCTACTGAACCACGAAGGAGCGAAGTACACGAAGGAAGAAGGGTTTGCTGATGAGTTCTCAGATTTACCTGGTTTTTTTAGTGAAAATGCAAGGGTTTTCAATATCTTGGCTCGATAATCTGGCACTTGTTTGTTGATAAAACTCTGTAAACTTTTATCTATCAACGCTTTTGCTTTCTTTCGGCAAGTCCTACATAGCTATTAAAAACGCACAAAAGTTATAGTTATACAACAACAATTAATGTCAGATTTTAGAAGCCACCGGAAGTGGGAAAATAAAATTATGCCAAAAGAAGACTTACAAAAGGAAAAGCCGATAATATGCACTTGAGTGAAATCACCCATCCTAACCAGTTGCATGGTTTGTCAATTCGGCAGTTAGAACAAATTGCCCGTCAAATTCGTGAGAAGCACCTACAAACCGTAGCAGCCTTTGGAGGGCATTTAGGTCCTGGTTTGGGCGTTGTAGAATTAACCCTGGGACTTTACCAAACCCTGGATTTAGATCGGGATAAGGTGACATGGGATGTTGGACATCAAGCCTATCCTCATAAATTAATTACCGGACGCTACAGTAATTTTGACACTCTCCGCCAAAAAGACGGTGTTGCAGGCTATCTCAAACGTGGTGAAAACAAATTTGATCATTTTGGTGCGGGACACGCTTCTACAAGTATTTCTGCCGCATTAGGAATGGCTTTAGCCCGCGACTTAAAAGGGGAAAAATTTAAAACTGTTGCGGTGATTGGTGATGGTGCTTTAACTGGGGGTATGGCGCTAGAAGCTATTAACCACGCTGGACACCTCCCCAAAACTAATCTGCTGGTGGTTCTCAATGACAATGAGATGTCTATTTCTCCCAATGTGGGGGCGATTCCTCGTTATTTGAATAAAATGCGTCTGAGTCCACCGTTGCAGTTTATCTCAGAGGGCATTGAGGAACAGCTAAAAAATCTGCCTTTTGTGGGTGAGTCCATTTCTCCAGAACTGGAACGCATTAAAGAAGGAATGAAGCGGTTAGCAGTTCCCAAGGTTGGTGCAGTTTTTGAAGAATTGGGCTTTACCTACATGGGGCCAATTGATGGGCATAATTTAGAGGAATTGATTGCGACATTCCAACAAGCGCATCAAATTACTGGCCCTGTTTTGGTTCACGTGGTGACAACTAAAGGTAAAGGCTATGAAATAGCGGAAAAAGATCAAGTCGGCTATCATGCCCAAACTCCCTTTAATTTGTCTACTGGTAAAGCCATTCCTTCCAGTAAACCCAAACCTCCGGCTTACGCTAAGGTCTTTTCTCATACTTTAGTAACACTGGCTGAACAAAATCCCAAAATCGTAGGGATTACAGCCGCGATGGCTACTGGTACGGGCTTAGATAAACTCCAAGCTAAACTACCCAATCAATATATTGATGTGGGAATTGCGGAACAACACGCCATTACTTTAGCCGCAGGTTTAGCCTGTGAAGGAATGCGTCCGGTTGCTGCTATTTATTCCACTTTCCTGCAACGGGCTTTTGACCAAATTATTCACGATGTTTGTATTCAAAACCTCCCTGTATTCTTTTGTTTAGATCGGGCAGGGATTGTGGGTGCTGATGGTCCAACGCACCAAGGGATGTATGATATTGCTTATATGCGCTGTATCCCCAATATGGTAGTGATGGCTCCCAAGGATGAAGCGGAATTACAACGGATGGTTGTAACTGGGATTAATCACACCAGTGGACCCATTTCTATGCGTTTCCCTCGTGGTAATGGTCACGGTGTCCCTTTGATGGAAGAAGGCTGGGAAGCTTTGGAAATCGGTAAGGGGGAAATTCTCCGTCAAGGTGATGATGTGTTAATCCTTGGTTATGGAACTATGGTTTATCCAGCTATGCAAGCGGCGGAAATTCTCAGCGAATATGGTATTGAAGCAACTGTAATTAATGCCCGCTTTGTTAAGCCCTTGGATACTGATTTGATTTTACCTTTGGCGAAACAAATCGGCCGAGTTGTGACTTTGGAAGAAGGCTGTTTAATGGGTGGCTTTGGTTCCGCTGTGGCTGAGGCTTTACTTGATGCTGATGTGGTTGTCCCTGTGAAGCGGATTGGTGTACCTGATATTTTGGTAGAACACGCTACGCCTGATCAATCTTTTGCAGCGTTAGGTTTAAGTGGTCCGCAAATTGCCCAGACTGTTTTACAAGCTTTCTTTAAGAAAGAATTAGCTATTGTGAAATAGTTTTTGTTGTCTGAATCATGATTTTCAGGATTTGAGGATTTTCAGGATTTATATAGCAATAGTATTTGAATTTTGAAAAAGTCTAAGTATTTGTAGGGTGTGTTAGGCAAAGCCGTAACGCACCATTAATCAAATTTATGGTGCGTTACGCTGTCGCTAACTCACCCTACGTATTTTTTCAAAAATCAAATATGATTCCTATATATTATGATTTGTCTGTATTTTTCCTGTTCATCCTTTAATCTTGGGTATCCTGATTCAGACATCATTCAAAAAAGAGTTGTCAATAACCCCACCTTGAAGAAGGATGGGGCTTGTAATTAACAAAAATTACGTGTAAGACTCGCGCCCATTTGAGACTAATCCTGACACGCACTTCCAAATACTTCCCCAGTTTGGATTATCTGCAAGACTATTTGTTTAGTCGTTGGGTTGAGCCAAGACATTTTGGATTAGTTGGGCGAGGGGACTTGTACTTTTACTCCAAGGATTATCTCTTTATGCGAGTACCAGTAATTTCAGTAGACAATATTCCATTAATGCCAACCAAGCCTAGCCGCGCTAGACGTTGGATTAAAACTGGTATTGCAATTGGTAAATTCAACAAATTAGGTATTTTTTATGTCCAGTTGATAACTGAATCATCTAATACAAAATCTCAAGAAATCGTAATTGGTTTAGACCCAGGTAAAATGTTTTCTGGTATTGCTGTTCAATCCAACAAATACACTCTACAAATGTTGCATCTAGTTCTTCCATTCAAAACAGTTAAAGACAGAATGGAGCAACGAGCTATGATGAGACGTAGTAGACGCGGCAGAAGAATTAACCGAAAATTGCCTTTCAATAAACGTAGTCATCGTCAGACTAGATTTGAAAATCGTCGGGGTTCTAAACTTCCTCCAAGCATTCGAGCTAACAAAGACCTAGAATATAGAGTAATAATTTTATTGTGTGAAATCTACCCAATAAAAACAATTGTCATTGAAGAGGTTGAGGCAAGAGGAAACAAGAGTTTTAGTCCAGTAATGGTAGGTCAAAGATATCAAATTGATCGATTATCTGAACTCTTCAAAGTAGAATTAAGGAAAGGATGGGAAACATCGAATCTTCGTAAATACTTGGGTTTATACAAAGAAAAATCCGATAAGTCTCTACAAATTCCAGAAACTCATGCGGTTGATGCAGTTACTTTAGCTTGTTCACAGTTTGTTGAATACAAAATATGGTCAGGAACAAAAACTCATGGTGCGTCTTGGATAGGTAACGTCACTATTACTGGGTCGCAATTTACTATTTTGCGTCGTCCTCCAATTAGTCGTAGGCAACTACATTTAATGGTTTTCTCTTCAGGTGGGAATAGACGTAAATATGGTGGAACTACTACGAGGCATGGATTTAGAAAAGGTGATTTTGTGGAAGCTACCCAAGGCCAAAAAACATTTTTTGGTTGGGTTAGTGGAGACACGGAAAAACTTGTTTCAGTGAGTGATTCCAACTGGAAACGATTAGGACAATGTACAGCTAAAAAAGTCCGATTGATTAAGCGAAACACGGGTTTAATCGTGTTGTCAACTCGGAGAATGTTTAATTTAACGGCATCGAGCCATTAAATTAAACGCACTATCCCTACCCACCCTGCTTCGCTGAGGATGGGGTATCTCGCGGAAAACAAGATGAAATTAAGTCTTTCTAATATTAGGCAGCAAGTAAAGCAGTGCGAGTTAATGTTTGATAGCGTAGCGTGGCGCAAGCCATATCAGGATATCCACCGATTTAAGGATTTTCAGGATTGTTATTGTAGATTCTTTGTAATGAGAAAGATATTTAAGCGAATACTGAACATTCAAAAAAAATGATTGTCTAGATAGAATAAATATTCTTAAAAAACTTGAATCTCAAAATCTCAACATAAAACAAATAATAATATCCTGTAAATCCTCAAATCCTGGACATCCTGATTCAGACAAATAAAAACCCTATATATGGGCGAACACTTTTCTACTAATAACATAATCCTAGTTGAAACTCAGAACTTTGTCAAAAGGTTGGAAATAATTAAATTAGATTTTTCTCAGATTCCCGACGCAGATGTGGAGAAAAATAAAGATGTTATAATCTAACCAAGTACCGCGATAGACGGAGTAACTCTGATGCTACAAATTAAACATCAATTTCAAAGTTTTGAAGAATATCTATCTTATGATGATGGTACAGATAAACTTTATGAATTGTTCAATGGAGAGTTAATTGAAATGCCACCAGAATCAGGGATTAATGTCCAAATTGCCAATCGTATTTTCCTGATTTTTGCATTGTTAATAGGGATTGATAGAGTCCGGGGACATGGTTTAGAACTGGAAGTAAGAGGAGAACCAAGAAACCGTTATCCTGACTTGACTATTATTCGTGAAGAACATATTCAACAATTAGCTAATCGGAATACTATTCGTCTATCAATGTTACCGCCTCTTTTAGTGATTGAAGTAGTTAGTCCTGGAGAATTACAAAGGGATAGAGATTTCATTGCCAAGCGGTTACAATATCAAGATTGTGGTATTCCTGAATATTGGATTATTGACCCACAAACCAAAAGTATATTAGTTTTAGAATTAATTAATGAAATTTATCAGGAAATTGGTATTTTTTCTGGTAATAATTTAGTGATATCTCCACAATTTAACAGTCTAAATTTGCCAGCATTACAAACTTTTGAATAATCATAAACTTTATTGTAGAATCTAATAGCTACAGCGAATTATTAGGTCTGAATCAGAATATCCACCGATTTAAGGATTTACAGGATGGAATTATCTTTTATAGCGGTTCTTAGTTGAGTGAAATACAAGAACCCCACCCCCAACCCCCTCCCCGCAAGCGAGGAGGGGGCTTATGATGTATTTTTCATCCTGTTCATCCTTTAATCTTGGACATCCTGATTCTGATTCTGTTATCTTTAATTGTTATCAGATGTTTATTATTTAAATGTCTTATGTCTAACTTTTCATAACCATGACTCTACTAAACAATCGTTATCAGGTTATTCAGGTTTTAGGTGCAGGGGGATTTGGGGAAACTTTTCTCGCAGAAGATACCTATATGCCTTCTCGTCGGCGTTGCGTGATTAAGCAACTCAAGCCTATCAGTAATGATCCTCAAACTTATGAACTAATTCAAAAACGGTTTGAGAGGGAAGCCGCGACGTTGGAGTATTTAGGGGAAGCTAATGACCAAATTCCTCAACTTTTTGCTTATTTTTCGGAAAATGGACTATTTTATCTTGTCCAAGAATGGGTTCATGGTCAAACTTTGACTAATGTGATTCAATCTCAAGGACAATTACAGGAAAATACTGTTAGGGAAATTCTGTTAAGTTTGCTGTCTGTGTTGGATTATGTCCACAGTAAAGGGATTATTCATCGAGATATTAAGCCAGATAATATTATTTGGCGTGAGATAGATAATAAACCTGTTTTAATTGATTTTGGTGCTGTTAAAGAAACTATTCGGACTACTATCAATGCTGCTGGACATCCTACCCAATCGCTAGTGATTGGTACACCTGGATTTATGCCGAGTGAACAAGCTATTGGTCGTCCAGTTTATGCTACTGATATTTATAGTTTGGGCTTAACGGCAATTTATTTACTCACGGGTAAATATCCTCAAGAACTGGAAACTCATCCCCACACGGGACAAATTATCTGGCAAGATTATGCTGGGGGTGTTTCTCCTCAATTAGCAATGGTACTAACTCAAGCGATTGAACCAAGGACGAGCGATCGCTTTACTACTGCTGCTAAAATGCTCTATGCTTTAAAATCTGAGGCTTCTACTGTCCCACAAGTTAATAATACAGTAGCAACAATTCGCCTCACTCCTCCTAAAGCTATATCTTCACCTTCTCAAAATCCTGTTATTAAAACCGCGAATAATTCTCGAATCTGGCAAACACCAACTATGATTATTGGTGGCTTTGTGGTGGGAATAATGGGTGCAGTAGCAATTTCTAGCATGAATCGGCCAGAAACTAGAAATTCCATTGCCACTAATTCTAATATTACATCAACCTCAACTCAAACACCAACTCCAATAATTACAAATACCCCCATTTCTGAACCAACTTTATCTCCTACTCCTTCAATATTATCTGAACCCATAGAGTCAATTCCTGAAAATACTCCTATTCCTATGCAGACAATAGAAGTATCAACACCACAACCAGAAGCAGAAATAAAAAATGAAGAGAAACAAACATCTATAGTTCCTACAACTGAACCGGCTTTAACTATCAAAGAAACACTCAAGAAAAAAAGAGAGGGAAAACGTGATCAAGTAGTTACTAATATTATTAGGGAAACTGTACCAGCATTTCCTACAGGTACATCAAGAAGTAGTGTAGAAGCAACCCTAGGTAAAAAGAAAGATTTAAGGGGATTATGGAGTAATACTCGTGCAGTTACTTATAAAGTTGTCCCTGATAAAATTGATTTAGGCTATTTATTTGACAAGAAAACTGGAACATTAAAACAGACGGAGGCAGCCTTTGCATCATCAGTAGAACCTGAAGTTATGCAAACAACTCTTAATGGTTTATTAAATGGAGAAGCTACAGCAGAAATTAAACAAGGACTGGAACAAGTTCAACAGCGACAAACAGATAATTTCACGTTTAGTAAAGGTGGGGTAAAAGGTCAAATAGTTCGACAAAGCTGTGATTTTATCTATATTAGTATTTGGGATGCTGATTTACATGATTTTGTGAATCTAGCCTGACGGGATGACGAAATAGTCTAAAAAGCTTATCAGATGGAGATTGTACCGATTTATGGTAAAAAAGATAGATATA
>JAKOGY010000114.1 GCA_028658405.1 Dolichospermum sp. ST_sed8
GTGCCTATATCCCTCCGGGACGCTTCGCGAACGTGGTTCGTTTCTTATCCGTCAAAATTTATTTGACAGACTACTAGGATAATCTTGTATTATTTCTGCTGTTTGCTGATAAAACTCTGTAGACCTTTATCTATTAACGCTTTTCCTTTCTTTCAGCAAATTATAAATAAGTAAAACTTATCATAAATCGGAAATGGTTTGTAAATTTATAACTTTTACAAATTTCTCTTTATATTTTCTTAATAATTAATTGAGAATTATTTTTATTTATTAACGATCTTGCAATACTTTCAGCGATTTGCTATAATTTTCTCAAAATTCATAATCAGCTTATTCTGTGCATTTTCCGATTTTACTCAAATAAGAATTAGCAGAAGCCTTTATTCATAGCTATTTCAGGAATATTAACAAAAAAAATAATCCAAAAATTAATCAATTAGCAATGACTTACTCAAACTATTTTAGGGAAAATTAGATGATGTTTTTTGATAGCTAGAAAATCATCTATTGACAATTGAGATTATTTATGGTAATCACACATTTCTACAATTAGGAACCAGTCTGGATAATTGCGCTAAAAAGTATCGCGGTTTTAACACAAATATGCAGATAGAGGTTTAGCCGTGCTGGTGTCAACTTAAGTTAAAAATGCCTTATCTGTTGGCTTCCACACCCGACAGGGAATCAATTCCCTGTCTAATAGCTCAAGTCCACTAAAGTGGACTAAAGATTTTCGAGATATTCAGTCATCTTTAGATGACTTTGGCTATTAGACTGGGAATTCATTCCCAGGCGGGACATCGGTTTTACGTTAAGTTGACACCTATGAGCCGTGCTAAACCCCTACGAATGTCGTGACATACTCCACACACTCCCCTTCGGGTGAGTGTGGGCAACGAGCGCGACTCTTCTTTGAAGACATTGACTGAGCTTTAAGACCGTGTGTCCCACGGTTCTTTAGTTCTTTTAAAACAATTGGTTTCTATTTAAATAGGCTGCTTTTCAGCATTTAATTGGACTACACCTATTCGATTTGATTCTATCATAAATTAGAAGAATCAGAAAATGTTCATTCGTCATTGACCAACGATCCTGATTGAACTGCGTTCAATTTCACCTGTTGGTCAATTCCTCACTCACGCGCATTCATCCCACGCTCCGTCTAGTGAGACGTGGGGCTTCTTGCTGTTAAGCTAAAAATATTTTTTTCTAAAAATTATAACATTAGCGAAATTCATGCTATATTTATTAAACCTAGTAGTGTGTGTACATAATTAATAGTCTTTTTTGGAATTACTGTGGCGAATACAAAATCTGCTCTTAAACGCGCTCAAATCGGAGAACGAAACCGACTGCGTAACAAAGCGTATAAATCAGCCGTAAAAACGTTGATGAAGAAATACTTTAGTTCTGTAGAGGCTTGTGCTGCTAATCCGACAGCCGAACTCAAACAAGAAGTGGAAACGAGAATGTCTGAAGCTTACAGCAAAATTGATAAAGCTGTAAAAACTGGCGTACTTCATCCCAACAATGGGGCGAGAAAAAAGTCAAGATTGGCTCATAAACAGAAAACCCTTACAGCTTAGTCAATAGTCAGTGGTTTGTTTCCTACTTACCACTGACAACTGACAAATGACCAGCCATGCAACTCATAGATACCCACGTACATATTAACTTTGACATTTTCCAGCCAGATTTGGCCGCAGTGCGTTCTCGCTGGCAAGAAGCAGGAGTAGTGCGATTAATTCATTCCTGTGTTCACCCGCAAGAATTTGCGAGTATTAGTCAAATAGCACAGCAGTTTCCTGAACTCAGCTTTGCTGTAGGACTGCATCCTCTAGATGCTCATAAATGGGATGACCAAACAGCGGGTCTAATCAAGTCTTTGGCCAGTTCTAATTCCCAAGTAGTAGCTATTGGGGAAATGGGGTTGGATTTTTACAAAGCAGATAATTATGAACATCAGCATCAGGTATTTGCATCACAATTAGCGATCGCTTGTGAACTGAATTTACCAGTGATTATTCATTGTCGTGATGCTGCACCCGCTTTGAGAGATGTCTTGCAAAAATGGCGGAATTTGCATGGGGGCATGGTACGGGGTGTCATGCACTGCTGGACAGGGACACCAGAAGAAACCCAATGGTTTCTAGATTTAGGTTTCTATATTAGCTTCAGCGGCATAGTGACATTTAAAAATGCTCAAACTATTCAAGCTTCAGCCTTAATGGTAGATAGCGATCGCTTACTTATAGAAACAGATTGTCCATTTCTGTCACCGGTTCCTAAACGTGGTGAAAAACGCAATGAACCTGCCTATGTTCGGTATGTAGCGGAAGCACTAGCACAGCTACGAGGAGAAACAATAGAGGAAATTGCCCAGAAAACTACCCAAAATGCCTGTAGATTATTCAGTCTATCATTATAACGATTATCAAATCTTGAACATTCGTGCTGATTTAACTCATAAGATCCTTTTGGAGGATAAAAGTGTGCTAGAATTAATCACTCCAAAACATTTAGGTCAAGCCATAATAGTAAAGGAAAGATAATAACTCCTAAAACTCAATTTGTGCTGTTATCAACATGATATTAGCCAGCTTGGGAATTTGTGGTTTTAGCTGGTTTGCACAAATCGGAGCGACCCAAATCTAAAATCCAAAATTGTCTGCCCATCCTCTTAAATCTCTACAAACGGATGCTCTCAATAGATAACCAGCAGTGGCCACCTCGGTTGACTAGAAAAAACCACCAAAGCCAGAAAACAGTAATCCTTTCGTATATCAAACAATAAAGAAAATCGTTAAAAGTAATTGTCTGATCTAGACAATCATAGCAATATCCAATCCATAGTTGCCGCTCAAACGCAACGTTGTGGCAATTTTTTCCTCCTCTGTCCGAATCCCCAGTTTTGGGATCTTGCAGTCAGGATCAAGTATTAGGTAGAAAATGTGAGGTGTGAGGGATGAAGAAGTGTGAAGTAGAAAGAAATTTTATGGCTAACGCTACTAAAGAGCTATCAGTCAGAAACCTAGCAATAGACTATTGAGCAGATAGACTTCATTCCCTACGAATCTATATTTTAGCACAAAGCCTTAATGGCAGACTCTCAGCTATGGCTACGCCACGCAAGCTATCGGCTTCCTTAAAAGTTTAACCAGGTTGATAAAGGTAAAGGCATGACTAACGACGATAAATACATGGAATCCGCCTTTCTATTACCCGACTTGATTGAAATTCAGCGTTCTAGTTTTCGCTGGTTTCTAGAAGAAGGGCTAATAGAAGAACTGAACTCCTTTAGTCCAATTACAGACTACACTGGCAAACTAGAACTGCACTTTTTAGGCAGTAATTATAAACTCAAAGAACCTAAATACAGCGTTGAAGAATCCAAGCGGAGAGACAGCACTTATGCGGTGCAAATGTATGTCCCTACCCGTCTGCTGAATAAAGAAACAGGAGACATTAAAGAACAAGAAGTATTTATTGGTGATTTGCCCTTAATGACAGATCGAGGCACATTTATTATCAATGGAGCAGAGCGCGTCATTGTTAATCAAATCGTGCGATCGCCGGGAGTTTACTATAAATCAGAAATTGATAAAAACGGCAGACGAACCTATTCCGCCAGTTTAATTCCCAACCGAGGTGCATGGCTCAAATTTGAAACAGATCGTAATGACCTAGTTTGGGTACGGATTGATAAAACCCGTAAACTATCAGCACAGGTACTGCTGAAAGCCCTGGGTTTATCAGATAACGAAATCTTTGATGCCCTGCGCCATCCAGAATACTTCCAAAAAACCATAGAAAAAGAAGGGCAATTTTCCGAAGAAGAAGCCCTGATGGAATTATATCGGAAACTTCGTCCAGGTGAACCGCCTACAGTATTAGGTGGACAACAGCTTTTAGATTCCCGCTTCTTCGATCCTAAACGCTATGACCTCGGTAAAGTTGGTCGTTATAAACTCAACAAAAAACTTCGCTTATCAGCCCCCGACACCATGCGCGTCCTCACCCCTGGGGACATCCTAGCAGCCGTTGATTACCTGATTAATCTGGAATACGATATCGGCAGTATAGATGACATTGACCACCTCGGAAATCGCCGAGTTAGAAGCGTTGGTGAATTACTGCAAAACCAAGTCAGAGTAGGTTTAAATCGGTTAGAAAGAATTATTCGAGAACGGATGACAGTATCCGATGCTGAATCTCTTACCCCCGCATCCCTAGTCAACCCCAAACCCTTAGTAGCAGCTATCAAAGAATTTTTTGGTTCTAGCCAACTAAGTCAGTTCATGGATCAAACCAACCCCTTAGCGGAATTGACCCATAAACGTCGCCTCAGTGCCTTGGGACCAGGCGGTTTAACCAGAGAAAGAGCCGGTTTTGCAGTTCGAGATATTCACCCCAGCCACTACGGACGGATATGTCCCATTGAAACACCAGAAGGACCAAACGCCGGACTAATTGGTTCATTAGCTACCCATGCCCGCGTTAACCTTTACGGTTTTCTAGAAACACCCTTTAGAGCAGTAGAAAACGGCAAAGTCTTATTCAATGTTGCTCCCGTCTACATGACAGCAGACGAAGAAGACGACCTGCGGACAGCAACCGGTGACGTTCCCCTAGATGAAAACGGTTACATCAAAGGACCATCAGTTCCAGTTCGCTATCGCCAAGACTGGACAACCACCAACCCCGAACAGGTGGATTATGTGGCAGTTTCCCCAGTGCAGATTATCTCAGTTGCCACCAGCATGATTCCTTTCTTGGAACATGATGACGCTAACCGAGCGCTCATGGGTTCTAATATGCAACGCCAAGCCGTACCACTGTTAAAACCAGAACGCCCCTTAGTGGGAACAGGTTTAGAAGCCCAAGCCGCGAGAGACTCCGGTATGGTGATAGTTTCCCGGACTGATGGCGACGTAATATATGTTGATGCCACAGAAATTCGTGTCCGCGCCAGTGGTCAGTTGTCTGCTGCCAGTGGTAGCCAACCCATTGAGAAAGGACAAGAACTTAAATATAAACTTTCCAAATACCAGCGTTCTAACCAAGATACCTGCTTAAACCAAAAACCATTGGTGAGAATTGGCGAAAAAGTCGTCGCTGGTCAAGTATTAGCAGATGGTTCTTCCACAGAAGGTGGGGAACTGGCATTAGGACAAAATATAGTTGTCGCCTATATGCCCTGGGAAGGTTACAACTACGAAGACGCAATTCTCATCTCCGAGCGCCTGGTACAGGAAGATGTCTATACCTCTATCCACATCGAAAAATACGAAATCGAAGCCAGACAAACTAAACTTGGACCGGAAGAAATCACCAGAGAAATTCCCAACGTCGGGGAAGATGCCCTCAGACAACTGGACGAGCAAGGTATTATTCGCATTGGGGCTTGGGTAGATGCTGGGGATATTCTCGTTGGTAAAGTCACCCCCAAAGGTGAATCAGACCAACCCCCAGAAGAAAAACTGCTCAGAGCCATCTTTGGTGAAAAAGCCCGTGATGTCCGCGATAACTCCCTGCGCGTCCCCAACGGTGAAAAAGGCCGGGTAGTTGATGTCCGACTATTTACCCGCGAACAAGGTGATGAACTGCCACCAGGGGCAAATATGGTCGTCCGGGTTTATGTTGCCCAAAAACGCAAAATCCAAGTCGGCGACAAAATGGCAGGAAGACACGGCAACAAAGGGATTATTTCCCGCATCCTGCCTGCGGAAGATATGCCCTATCTGGCGGATGGTTCACCAGTAGATATAGTTCTCAATCCCTTGGGTGTACCCAGCCGGATGAACGTCGGCCAGGTATTTGAATGTTTACTGGGTTGGGCAGGTCATAACCTAGGAGTCAGGTTTAAAATTACTCCCTTCGATGAAATGTATGGGGAAGAAACTTCCCGTCGCCTAGTTCACGGCAAACTCCAAGAAGCTAGAGACGAAACCAGCAAAGATTGGATATATAACCCCGACAATGCTGGCAAAATCATGGTCTATGATGGTCGCACCGGCGAACCATTTGACCGGGCTATTACTGTCGGTGTCGCCTATATGCTCAAGCTGGTGCATTTAGTTGATGACAAAATTCACGCCCGTTCCACAGGACCATACTCCCTGGTAACTCAACAACCTTTGGGTGGTAAAGCTCAACAAGGTGGACAAAGATTCGGAGAAATGGAAGTTTGGGCATTGGAGGCTTTTGGAGCAGCCTATACCTTGCAGGAACTGTTAACAGTTAAATCCGATGATATGCAAGGACGGAATGAAGCTCTCAACGCCATCGTTAAGGGTAAAGCTATTCCTCGTCCTGGTACACCCGAATCCTTCAAGGTGTTGATGCGCGAGTTGCAATCCTTGGGCTTAGATATTGCCGTCCACAAGGTTGAAACCCAAGCAGATGGTAGTTCTTTGGATGTGGAAGTAGACCTAATGGCAGACCAAGCCGCTCGTCGCACTCCGTCTAGACCAACCTACGAGTCACTCTCCCGTGAGTCTTTAGAAGGGGAAGAGTAAAGATTGGTCAGTGGTCAGTTGTCAGTGGCAAAACAACTGACAACTGACAACTGACAACTGACAACTTTTTTAATTTTTCATTTTTAATTCTCATGAGATCTCCCCAAAATAATCAATTTGACTACGTAAAAATTGGTATAGCTTCCCCAGAACGCATCCGCCAATGGGGTGAACGCACTTTACCTAATGGACAACTTGTAGGTGAAGTTACCAAGCCGGAAACTATCAATTACCGGACTCTCAAACCAGAAATGGATGGTTTGTTTTGCGAGCGCATCTTTGGACCAGCTAAAGATTGGGAATGTCATTGCGGTAAATACAAACGAGTTCGCCATAGAGGTATAGTTTGCGAGCGCTGTGGAGTTGAAGTTACGGAATCCCGCGTCCGTCGTCACCGCATGGGCTTTATTAAACTAGCTGCCCCAGTAGCCCACGTCTGGTATCTCAAAGGGATTCCTAGCTATATCGCCATTCTTCTAGATATGCCCCTGCGAGATGTAGAGCAAATTGTTTATTTCAATTCCTACTGTGTTTTAGCACCTGGTAACGCCGATACCTTGAGTTACAAACAACTCCTGAGCGAAGATCAGTGGCTAGAAATTGAAGATGCTATCTACAGTGAAGATTCTTTGCTGGAGGGTGTAGAAGTTGGCATTGGTGCAGAAGCTTTGTTGCGTTTGTTAGCAGATATTGAATTAGAGCAAGAAGCGGAAACCCTGCGGGAAGAAATCGAAAAAGCTAAGGGACAAAAACGCGCCAAATTAATTAAACGCCTGCGGGTAATTGATAACTTCATCGCCACCGGTTCTAAACCAGAATGGATGGTTATGGAGATTATTCCCGTTATTCCTCCCGACTTGCGCCCTATGGTGCAGTTAGATGGGGGGAGATTTGCTACAAGCGATTTAAACGATTTGTATCGCCGGGTGATTAACCGTAACAACCGTTTAGGCAGACTTCAGGAAATTCTCGCCCCAGAAATCATTGTCCGTAACGAAAAACGGATGCTGCAAGAAGCGGTAGATGCCTTAATAGATAATGGTCGTCGGGGACGGACAGTAGTAGGGGCAAATAACCGACCCCTCAAATCTCTGTCCGATATTATCGAGGGTAAACAAGGACGCTTCCGTCAAAACTTATTGGGGAAACGGGTAGACTATTCAGGACGTTCCGTAATTGTCGTCGGTCCAAATCTGAAAATCCACCAATGCGGACTACCTAGAGAAATGGCTATAGAACTGTTTCAGCCTTTTGTCATCAATCGGTTGATTCGTTCGGGGATGGTGAATAATATCAAAGCTGCCAAAAAACTGATTTCTCGCAATGACCCCAGTGTTTGGGATGTGTTGCAAGAAGTGATAGAAGGGCATCCAGTGATGTTAAACCGAGCGCCGACTCTGCACCGTTTGGGGATTCAAGCCTTTGAACCCATCTTGGTAGAAGGAAGAGCAATTCAACTACATCCTTTAGTTTGTCCGGCTTTTAACGCTGACTTTGACGGTGACCAAATGGCGGTTCACGTCCCCCTATCTTTGGAAAGTCAAGCAGAAGCCCGGCTATTAATGTTGGCTTCTAATAATATTCTCTCACCAGCGACCGGGAAACCAATTGTGACTCCTAGCCAAGATATGGTTTTGGGAGCATATTACCTGACTGCGGAAAACCCCAAGGCGACGAAGGGCGCAGGGAAGTATTTTTCATCTTTGGATGATGTGATTATGGCTTATGAAGCCAAGCAAGTGGAGCTTCATGCCTATATTTACGTCCGCTTTGATGGAGAAATTGATTCTGGTGAACCGGATACAGAACCTTTAGAAATCATTGAAGACAAAGATAGTAAAGGCAAACTTAACAGTCGGACACTGATTTATAAATTCCGGCGTGTCCGAGAAGATGGCCAGGGAAATTTGATTTCTCAGTACATTTATACGACCCCTGGACGAGCGATTTATAACCAAGCTATTCAGGAAGCCATAGATGCGTAATTAGTCGAAACTGTGATTTTGATGATTTTTGTCTGAACTGTGATTTTGATGATTTTTGTCTGAACTGTGATTTTGATGATTTTTGTCTGAACTGTGATTTTTATGATTTTTGTCTGAACTGTGATTTTGATGATTTTGATGATTTTTGTGATTAAATCATCAGACTAAATAATCATCTGGCATCACATAAATCACATAAATCACAGTATGGCTAATGCCACGCTGCGCTATCAGACTAAATAATCATCTGGCATCACATAAATCACACAAATCACAGTTCCGACTAAATAATCATCTGGCATCACATAAATCATACAAATCATAGTTCAGACTTATGACTAAAGCAATTTTTCGCAATCTTGTGGTAAATAAGAGTAAATTGAGAGATTTAATTTCTTGGTCATTTACCCATTATGGAACAGCGCGGACAGCGGTAATGGCGGATAAACTCAAGGAATTGGGTTTCCGCTATGCTACCAAAGCCGGGGTATCTATCAGTGTCGATGACTTGATGATTCCTCCTTCCAAAAAAGAACTTCTAGAAGCGGCAGAGACAGAAATTCTCGTCACAGAAGAAAAATATCAACGGGGGGAAATTACTGAAGTTGAACGTTTCCAAAAGGTAATTGATACCTGGAACAGTACCTCTGAGGCATTGAAGGATGAGGTAGTAGTTCACTTCAAAAAAACAGATCCCCTCAATTCCGTTTATATGATGGCGTTCTCAGGAGCGCGGGGGAATATTTCCCAGGTGCGGCAGTTGGTAGGAATGCGGGGACTAATGGCAGATCCCCAGGGGGAAATTATTGATTTACCGATTAAAACTAATTTCCGAGAAGGGTTGACGGTTACAGAATATATTATTTCTAGTTATGGAGCGCGGAAAGGGCTGGTAGATACGGCACTGCGGACAGCGGACTCTGGGTATTTAACCCGACGGTTGGTGGATGTTTCCCAAGATGTGATTGTGCGGGAGTTTGACTGTGGCACTAACAAAGGGCTAACTATCGGGGCGATGGTGGAAGGGAGCAAGATCTTAATTAAACTGGCAACCCGGTTAATGGGCAGAGTCGTGGGTGAGGATGTGGTGCATCCAGTCACAGGAGAAATGATTGCCCCCCGGAATACCCCAATTGATGATGATTTGGCGATCGCAATTCAAAAATCTGGTGTTCAAACTGTTACAGTCCGCAGTCCCTTGACCTGTGAAGCTGCCCGTTCTGTGTGTCAACATTGCTATGGCTGGAGTTTGGCCCACGCGAAGATGGTGGACTTGGGAGAAGCTGTAGGGATTATTGCGGCTCAGAGTATTGGTGAACCAGGAACCCAGTTGACCATGCGGACATTCCACACCGGGGGTGTATTCACGGGGGAAGTAGCACAACAGGTGCGCTCTCAGGTATCAGGAACAGTGAAGATTCCTCGCAAACTACAAACCCGTCCCTATCGAACACGTCATGGTGAAGACGCGCTGTATGTAGAAGCCAACGGCACATTGATGATTGAGGGTGATAAAAAGCAGGGAACAGGGGAAAGTCAAGAAATTGCCGTTACCCAAGGTTCAACCCTGTATATTCACAATGGTCAGCAGGTATTGGCAGATCACTTAGTGGCAGAAGTCGCACTGGGGGGTAGAACCACTAGAACCAATACAGAAAAAGCCGTTAAAGACGTACTCACAGGCTTGGCTGGAGAGGTGAAATTTGCCGATGTCGTCGCCGAACAAAAAACCGACCGGCAGGGCAACACGACGGTGACAGCATCAAGAGGGGGACTGATTTGGATTCTGTCAGGAGACGTTTATAATTTACTCCCCGGTGCAGAATTGATGGTCAAAAATGGCGATGCCATTGATACCAATGGAGTATTGGCAGAAACCAAACTGACCACAGTTCATGGTGGGGTAGTGCGGTTGCCAGAGGCGATTCCCGGTAAAGCTACTAGAGAAATTGAGATTATTACCGCTTCTGTGGTACTAGATCAGGCAGAAATTAGCGTACATAGTTCCCAAGGGCGCAATAACTACCTAATTACTACCACCAATCCTACCAGCGGCTCTGTGTCAGAATTTAACCTGCGGGCGACACCAGGGACTAAGGTACAGAATGGTCAAGTAGTGGCAGAACTGATAGATGATCAGTACCGGACTACCTCTGGAGGCTTGTTGAAGTTTGCCGAAGTGGAGGTACAGAAGAAGGGCAAAGCCAAGTTAGGATATGAAGTAGTGCAGGGAGGGACTCTGCTCTGGATACCAGAAGAAACCCACGAAGTTAACAAGGATATTTCTTTGCTGCTCGTGGAAGATGGTCAGCTTGTGGAAGCTGGGACAGAAGTAGTCAAAGACATTTTTTGTCACACTGGTGGGGTAGTGGAAGTTACCCAGAAGAACGACATTTTGCGCGAAGTGGTGATTAAACCCGGTGAACTGTTAATGGTAGATGATCCAGAGACAGCGATCGCTCATGACAATACCTTCCTGCAACCGGGAGAAGAACTACAAGGCATGGTAGCTACGGAATTACGGTATATCCAGTACGTAGAAACTCCAGAAGGTCCAGGGCTGTTGAGTCGTCCGGTGGTAGAATTTGCCGTGCCAACTCACCCAGATGTACCTGCTACCAC
Source organism: Dolichospermum sp. ST_sed8 (assembly GCA_028658405.1). GTDB lineage: Bacteria > Cyanobacteriota > Cyanobacteriia > Cyanobacteriales > Nostocaceae > Dolichospermum. The sequence goes on from JAKOGY010000114.1 coordinate 11,126, forward strand.
TTCAGTGAGTCAGCACACAGGGCGCTCGATTCAACTGCGGGCAGTGCAAAGAATCCCCTACAAAGATTCAGAACGAGTTAAGTCTGTGGAGGGAGTCGAACTGCTGCGGACACAGATAGTATTGGAGATAGAACAGGAAACGGAGGGAGAACACGGGGCTTCACCTTTGGCAGCGGATATAGAACTAATTACTGACTCCGAAAATGCAGAAATTCAGCGGTTACAGTTGGTGATTTTGGAGTCTTTGGTAGTCCGGCGCGATATTACAGCAGATGCGACCCAAGGCAGTACACAAACCAACTTAGAAGTTGCTGATGGTGACACAATTGATCCAGGATCTGTAGTTGCTCGCACAAAGATTTTGTGTAAAGAAGGGGGAATTGTTCGCGGTGTACAACAGGGTTCAGAAACCGTACGCCGTTGTTTGGTATTGCGACCCAACGATTTAATTACCGTCAATACCAATGTCCTTCCCAATCTGAAAACAGGGGATTTAGTAGTAGAAGGTAGCACAATCGCTACTGGTATTGTTGCGGCAGAGTCTGGGCAAGTGGTGTCAGTAGTCAGTGGTCAGTCGCCAGTTATCAGTGGCAAAACAACGGACAATGGACAACTGACAACGGACAAATCATCACACACTATTACTCTCCGGATTGGTCGTCCTTACCGAGTCAGCCCTGGAGCGGTGTTGCAAGTAGAAGATGGCGACTTAGTGCAACGGGGTGACAACCTAGTGTTGTTGGTGTTTGAACGAGCCAAGACTGGAGACATTATTCAAGGTTTGCCTCGGATTGAGGAGTTGCTAGAAGCTCGTAAACCCAAGGAAGCTTGTATTTTGGCCCGTCGTCCGGGAGAGGTGAAGGTAGTTTATGGTGATGGCGATGAGATCACATCCATTACCCGTGAGGCTTACTCTATCAAAATAGTCGAAGCTAATGGTACGGTAACAGACTATCCTCTTGGACCTGGGCAAAACCTGATTGTTCCTGACGGAGCGCATATAGTAGCTGGGCAACCACTAACTGATGGCCCTTCTAATCCCCACGAAATCTTAGAAATATTTTTCAGTTTAGGCTCGGAGGATGGGATCTATGCCTGTGCAAGTCACGCTTTGCAGAAGGTACAAACCTTTTTGGTGAACGAAGTACAGATGGTGTACCAGTCCCAGGGAATTGAGATTTCTGATAAACACATCGAAGTTATAGTCCGGCAGATGACAAACAAGGTGCGGATTGATGACGGTGGGGATACGACGATGTTACCGGGTGAGTTGGTGGAACTACGGCAGGTGGAGCAGGTGAATGAAGCTATGTCCATCACAGGTGGAGCTAGAGCGGAATACACGCCCATGCTGTTGGGTATTACTAAGGCATCTTTGAATACCGACAGCTTTATCTCTGCGGCATCGTTCCAAGAAACCACCAGGGTCTTAACTGAAGCTGCTATTGAGGGTAAATCTGATTGGCTGCGAGGCTTGAAGGAAAACGTGATCATTGGTCGCTTGATTCCCGCTGGTACTGGTTACAATACCTACGAAGAAGTAGGGGTAATTGATGACTACGTGACAGATATGGGTATTGGTGTGCTGGATGAAATTGATGACCCATTAGATATGGTGTTAGATGACCGCACAGCAAAACTCTATAATCTAGATACACCGGGAATAGCAGAAGGTGGTTTTGGTAGCAAAATAGGAGAACGACTGATTTTAGATGATGATGATCTGATTGCTGATGAAATTAGCGACCTTGTGATCGAAGAAGATGATGATTTCGAGGAAGAAGAAGAAGACGATGATAATGATGATGATGATGATTTTGATGATGAATAAAATCTAGTCAAACAATGGACAATTGATAATGAATAATTATCAATTGTCCATTATCAAAAATTACTCAGCTTAATCTTAATTCCAGAATTAAGGGGAGGAACTTTTAGATACTCGACTGGCTCATAAATTCGGCGGTTTGAGTTGTTTGTATCGCCGCATCGTTTAAGGAAGGACTCTGGATTTTTGAGGTAATCGAGAGGATTTATTTTTTTACATTCGAGATTACTAGTATCAAAATATGATTCAGGATTCACTTTAGGTGCATTATTCCAATAGCTGTTAATTGTGACAGGTTGTGTTGTTAAACCTGCTGCTTGATTATGTTCAACTACGACGTTAGAAACTAACTGGGGTTTAGCATTGACATTTTTATGGCAGAGGGACTCACATAAGCAAAAAGTCAGGATGAGAAAAGGTAATTTCATTTTATAGCAGTGAATAAAGTGAGAACTGTGATTTTTTATGATTTGTGTGATTAATGAATCACCTCAATTAAATAAATCACCATCTGAACTATGATTTTTATGATTTGTGTGATTTGTATGATGAATTCATCATCTTAATCAAATAAATTACCATCTGAACTATGATTTTTATGATTTGTGTGATTTGTATGATGAATTCATCATCTTAATCACATAAATTACCATCTGAACTATGATTTTTATGATTTGTGTGATTTGTATGATGAATTCATCATCTTAATCACATAAATTACCATCTGAACTATGATTTTTATGATTTGTGTGATTTGTATGATGAATTAATCATCTTAATCAAATAAATCATAGTTCCGACTTCTACCATCTGAACTATGATTTTTATGATTTGTGTGATTTGTATGATGAATTAATCATCTTAATCAAAATAATCACATAAATCATAGTTCAGACCTTAAAATTTTCTCAATCATCCGATTAGCTTGAGAACAATAACCACCACCAAATAAATTAAAATGATTTAAAACATGATACAGATTATATAATGTTTTCCGTTGTTCGTATCCTTTATCTAAAGGAAATATTTCTTCATAACCTTGATAAAAAGCTGGTGGGAAACCTCCAAACAATTCTGTCATAGCAATATCAACTTCTCTATCTCCAAAATAAGTTGCAGGATCAAATATTACTGGTTCACCTTCAACGGTAAAACCTGCATTTCCTCCCCATAAATCTCCATGTACTAAAGATGGTTGAACTAGATGATTAGCTAATAATTCGGGAATAGTTGCTAATAACTTATCTGCTAATGGAAAACTCCCACCGCGTTTTTTTGCTAACTTAAATTGATAACCTAAGCGGTTTTGAGTATAAAATTCAATCCAAGAATTAGAGAAGTTATTGATTTGGGGTGTAGAACCGATGGTATTATTAATATCCCATCCAAAACCTTGATTACTAGTAGTTTTGTGCATTGCTGCTAATTTGCGTCCCATTTCTTGCCAAGATTTATTGTTACCAGTTGTCATTTCTAACCATTCCATGACAATATAGCTAGAATTGCCTGTAATTCCCCAACAAAGTGGTTTGGGAACGCGGATAGTTCCCGTGCTACACATTTGCTGTAAACCAAGCATCTCGGCTGCAAACATTGACACTTGAGAAGCAAGATTAAGTTTAATAAAGTAAGTCAATTTACTATCACTGACAGCAAAACCTTGATTAATACATCCACCACTGATAGATAAATGCTGCTGACTTACAAATTTTTTGCCAGTAACTTGGCTAATATGCGTATCAATTTCAGTCCAAATCATAGTTTGTTAGTTGTCAGTTGTCAGTTGTCAGTTGTTAGTTGTCAATAGTTCCTGTTTTTGCCACTGACCACTGACCAATGACCACTGACTAAATAGGTTTGATGACAACGACACCATAAGCATCTGGGGAAAGATAATCTTTTGCAGCTTGTATTAAATCAGTTGCTGTCTGTCCTTGAATATATTGAGGGTAATTAAAAGCTGGTTCTAAGTCACCAATTAATGACTGATAATAACCATACAACCCAGCGCGATCGCTTGGTGTTTCATTCCCAAAAATAAACCGATTGGCTACACGTTGTTGAATCCGAGCAATTTCTGATTCTTTGACAAATTCTGTTTGTAATGTGCGAAGATGTTGAATTATCCCTGCTTCCACAACCGCTAAATTCTCTACATCACATTTAGCAGAAATCGAGAACACACCTTGCAATAAATTATTCATATTACTTGCAGAAATTGAAGATACCAATCCCCGTTCTTCCCGTAAATCCTGTACTAATCTAGATGTTCTCCCATGTCCTAAAATTCCTGCTAAAATATCAAGTGCATAAGTTTCATCTAATTCTGTTAATCCAGGGACTCGCCAAATCATGACTAATCTTGCTTGTTGGAGAGTTTCATCAACAACTTCCCTGCGGACTATTTCTGTAAATGCAGGTTCAGGAATTACTGCTGTTTGTGTCAGTTTTTTGGTTGTTTGTTGATAATTTTGATTAAATTCCTCAGCGATAATTTCTACTAATTCTTCTACTGGTAAATTACCCACAGCGACTGCTGTAATTGATTGGGGTTGATACCAATGAGCATGAAAATCTCGCATTTGTTGCGGTTTCACTTGAGAAACAACTGCTTCGGGTCCCAATACAGGACGACGATAGGGTAAGAAATCAAAAGCGGTTTCCATGACATGACGATAAATCCGTCGTCTGGGATTATCTTCAGAACGTCTAATTTCTTCTAAAACTACTAAACGTTCTCTCTCGAAAGCATCATCAGGAATACTAGGATTGCAGACAACATCTATTTGCAAAGGTGCTAATTCTGCAAAATCTTTAGGGGCAGTTGTAGTATAATAATGAGTATAATCTTGGCTAGTGGCAGCATTAGTTACAGCTCCACGCTCTTCAATGCGGCGTTCAAATTCACCACTAATTAGTTTCTGTGTCCCCTTAAAAATCATGTGTTCTAAAAAGTGAGCCATGCCATTAATAGCATCTGACTCCATTGCTGAACCTGTTTTTACCCATAAGTTAAGATTAACCGCATCTATTGGCATTTGTTCGGCGATAATAGTTAAACCATTGGGTAAATGGTGCAGCGTAGGTGCATTAAGGCGGGGAAATTTCAGCAGAGTTGATGTCATCGCTTGTGGTGAGTGAAGAGCTATGTTATTTCTTCTATCTTACAACTTTCAGAGGTGGTGTAGCCCTTATCAAAACTTATTTTTGAAAGTTGAAAATCTTGTTTGTGTTGATCTATTGAAAATCCAAAATAAGACATTGATTTTTTCGACTTAATCACTACATAATGACATTTGAGAATATTTTTTACAGAAGAAGGGAACTCTTAACTGGGAACAGGGAACAGATAAGAAACACTCATTTGCACCAGTTTAAAGCTCAGTCAAAAAGAAGATGTTTTTTAAGATGCGTAGCACAAAAAAA